>JANNDM010000183.1:0-38331 GCA_031387725.1 Verrucomicrobiota bacterium
GACGCCGCCTTGCTCAAGGGCGTGGCCGACCAGATCCCCGGTCGCACCATCTGCGCCTTCGGCGAGGCCTGCTCGTGGCCGACCCAGAGCTTCCTCGCGAAGTTCGGCGACGAGTTTAAAAACTACCCCACCACGAAACAGGCGGCGAAGCCCGCTGGCGCCGCGTCTCTGATCTGATTTTTTTACCACGAATGGACACGAATAAACACGAATTGAATGAGACCACGAAGGAGCTTTTGGCCCATTCGTGTCTCTTCGTGTCCATTCGTGGTTTCTAATCCTCCTTTAAGAGATGATCGCTCCGCCTAAACCCGACCTCGTGACCGTCAACATCGACGGCAAGGACATCGCCGTGCCCAAGGGCACGAATGTGATCGAGGCCGCCCGGCAGCTCGGGATCGAGATTCCACACTATTGCTACCATCCGAAACTGACCGTCGCGGGTAACTGCCGCATGTGTCTCATTGAAATGGGCACCCCCATCATGGATCCGGCCACCAAGGCGCCGATCATGGACCCGGCCACGGGCAAGCCGAAGATCAACTGGATCCCTCGCCCCCAGATCGGTTGCGCCACCAACGCCTCGCCCGGCCTGCACGTGAAGACCAACTCGCCCATGGCCCGCGAGAGCCGCGAGGGCGTCACCGAATTCCTGCTGATCAATCACCCGCTCGACTGCCCGATCTGCGACCAGGCCGGTGAGTGCAAGCTCCAGGAACATTCCACCGCCTACGGCCGCGGCTACTCGCGCTTCGTCGAGCAGAAAAACGTGAAGCCCAAGCGCACCGTCCTCGGCCCGCGTGTCACACTCGACGACGAGCGCTGCATCCTCTGCTCGCGCTGCGTCCGCTTCAGCAAGGAGGTCGCGAAGGACGACGTGCTCGGCTTCGTCGATCGCGGCAGTTACAGCACGCTGACCTGCTACCCGGGCAAGCAGCTCGAGCACAATTACTCGCTCAACACCGTCGACATCTGCCCCGTCGGCGCGCTCACCAGCACGGATTTTCGCTTCAAGATGCGCGTCTGGTTCCTCAAGCAGACGCCGTCCATCGACCCCGAATCCTCCGTCGGCGTGAACACCGAGGTCTGGAGCCGCGAGGGCGTCATCTACCGCATTACCCCCCGCCAGAACGACAGCGTGAACGACACCTGGATGGCCGACTCCGGTCGCGTGCTCTACCAACAGGTGAAGGCCGACGACCGCCTGCTCACGCCATCCCTCGACGGCGCCGCCACCGCGAACGAAATGGCGCTCAAGGCCGTCGCCCATCTCTTTCAAGCCGGCTCCGTCGCCCTCGTTGGCTCGGGCCGCAGTTCGATCGAGGAACAGTTTCTCACGAGGAAACTCGCCGATGCACTCAAGGTTTCCGCGCACCTCGTCAGCCGGGTGGGGGCGGGCGACAAGATCCTCGTCTCCTCCGACCGCAACCCGAACGTTCGCGGCGCGCTCGTCACCGGACTCATCTCCGCGCTGCCCGCGCCGCAGCTCAGCGCGCTCGCGGCGGATATCGACGCGGGCCGGGTGAAGACGGTGGTATCGGTCGGCGAGGACCTCACGGCCGCCGGCCTCAGCGCCGGGCAGCTCGCCAAAATTTCGGTCGTCTACCTCGGCCCGCATAAAAATGCCACGAGTGATGCGGCGAAGGTTGTCCTCCCGACACTGACGGTGTTCGAGAAGTCCGGCACGTTCGTGAACCAGCAGTTCCGGCTCCAGAAATTCGCCCAGGCCGTCCCCGGCCCGGCGGGTGTCAACGACGACCTCATCACGCTGGCTGAGCTCGTGGCGGCGGCAGGCGGCGGCATCATTTCCTTTGCGCTCGGCGCGCTGTGGGCGGCCATCTCCAGCGAGGTGAAGCCGCTCGCGAACTGCTCCTACGCCAAGCTTCCCGCCACCGGCCTGCTGCTCGACGCCACGCCGTGGGCCGCGCTGCCTTTCTGCGAAGGCGAGACGCTCCACTTCAACCCCTGGTCGCCTTCGGCGCTGCCAGAGGCAGGTAAACCCGCCGCTATGCCAGCTACGGCCAACGCCTGATATGCCGGCTGATACACATTTCCCTGATGTAGGTTGCCCGCTTGCGGGCAACGTGGCGCGCGAGCGCGCCACCTACACGGGACCGGCCAAACGCACTCCATGATCGAATTCTGGAACAGTCTCCACCCGCTGCTGCAGGCCGTCATCAAGGGCCTCGCGGTCATCGGCGTGATGTTCCCCTTCGGCGGGGCGTGCTCGCTCATCGAGCGCAAGGTCTCAGCTTGGATGCAGGGCCGCCCGGGCCCGAACCGCGCGATCCCGTTCTGGTTCGCGTGGGTGCCGGTCATCGGCCCCTTCCTCCAGCGGCTCGGCGTGTTCCATCTCATGGCCGACGGCGGCAAGATGTTCTTCAAGGAGGACCCGGTGCCGGGCCACGTGAACAAGTTCTATTTCTATCTCGCGCCGGTCGTCGGCATGATCCCCGCGCTCACGACCGTGACCGTGGTGCCGTTCGGCGCCTACCTCAACGAGGCCGGCCAGCTTGTGCCGCTCGTGCTGGCCAACCTCGACGTCGGCATCCTCGCGGTCTTCGCCGTATCGTCGCTCGGCGTCTATGCGCTGATCCTCGCCGGCTGGGCGTCGAACTCGAAATATCCCTTCCTCGGCGGCATCCGCGCCTCGGCGCAGCTCATCTCCTACGAGCTTTCGATGACGCTTTCCGTGCTGCCGGTTTTCTTGTGGGTCAACGCCCCGGGTGGGCCGGGCACCCTGAGCCTCTTCCATGTGGTCGAGGCCCAGAGCGGAGCGTGGTTCGGCCTCTGGATGCCGGTCTCCGCGATCGTCTTCCTCGTGGCGCTGTTCGCGGAGACCAACCGCCTGCCGTTCGACATGGCGGAGGGTGAGGCCGATCTCGTCGGCGGCTTCCACACCGAATACGGCGCCATGAAATGGGGCCTGTTCTTCGTGGCCGAGTATTCGCACATGCTCATCGGCTCCGGCGTCTTTGTGCTGCTTTTCCTCGGCGGCTGGAACCCGCTGCCGTGGGTGCCGCTGGCGGACGTCGCCGCCGGGCTGCAGCTCGCCGGCTCGCCGCTGCTGCTCGGTTTGCTTTCCATTGTGATCTTCATGGGCAAGGTGCTGTTCTTCATCTTTCTCTTCATGTGGGTGCGCTGGACGGTGCCGCGTTTCCGCTACGACCAGGTCATGAAACTCGGCTGGCAAAAACTGCTGCCGCTCGCCATTGGTAATCTCATTTTCTATGCGCTCGTCATCGCATGGCTGCAGCCGAAGCTTTGAACAACCACAGATGAACCCAGATAGACACGAATGTAGGTCGGACTTTACGTCCGACACGTCGGGGATAAACCCCGACCGACAAACTGCCGCCCATTCGCGCCCATTCGCGTTATTCGCGGGCAAACTCTGATCTTTCTCCCATGCCCTACGTCGTCGAACGCAAGCCCCTGACGCTCTCGGAGCGGCTCTACTTCCCGCAGATTCTGGCGGGCATGCGGATCACGTGGAAGCATCTTTGGGCGCCGAACGTCACGATGGAGTATCCCGAGCAGCGTCCGGCCATTCCGCCGGGTTACCGGGGCGTGCCAACGCTCGTGAAAGATCCACACGGCCGCGAGAAATGCGTCTCCTGCCAGCTCTGCGAGTTCGTCTGCCCGCCCAAGGCCATCCGCATCACGCCCGGCGAGATTTCGCATGATGCGCCGACCGCGCACGTCGAGAAGGCACCCAAGGAGTTCGAGATCGACATGCTGCGCTGCATCTACTGCGGCCTGTGCCAGGAGGTCTGCCCCGAGGAGGCCATCTTCCTGCAGAACCAGTATTCCATGTCCGGCTACACCCGCGCCGAGATGGTCAACGACAAGGCGAAGCTCTACGAGTTGGGCGGCACGCTGCCCGACGCGCATTTCAAATGGGACAAGAAGAAGGCCGCCGCCGGGCACGGCAACGCCCATTAATCTCATGATTTTAACTCCGGTCATTGCGAGGAGCATAGCGACGAAGCAATCCATCTGGATCGCCACGCGCGGCTTTGCCGGGCTCGCGATGACAAGAGCCGACTGAGCCATGGCTGACACGCTTTTCCTCATCCTCTCCGTCCTGACCGTCGCCACGGCGCTGCTCGTCGTGGTGAACAAGAACGCGGTCAACGCCGCCATGTTCCTGTTGCTCTCGCTCGTCGGCCTCGCCGGCCTGTTCGTGTTGCTCGACGCCCCGCTGCTGGCCTTCGTGCTCATCCTGGTTTACGCGGGCGCGGTCGTGGCGCTTTTTCTCTTCATCATCATGCTGCTCGACACCACGCCCGGCAGCTTCAAGCCGTTCAAGCCCCTCACCATCACCGCCGCCGTGCTCGGTGCCGCCTTGCTCGGTCTGGGAGTCTGGACACTTGTCCATCGCGCCGAGTTACCGCTTGCACCGAAGTCCCTGCCGGTTGCGACTATGAAGCAATACGCGGAGATGCTCTTCACCACCTACCTGCTGCCGGTGCAGGTCGTCGGTTTCCTGCTCCTGATCGCCATGCTGGGCGTCATCGTGCTCAGCAAGAAACACGTCGTGAGGGAGGACGCCAGATGATGCCGCTCCTCGCCGCCGCCCCCGTTTACGGTCTGCCGTCCTACCTGTTCGTCAGCGCGCTGCTGTTCGCCATCGGTTTCTTCGGCGTGTTGCTGCGCAAGAACACGCTCGTGATCTACATGTGCCTTGAGCTGATGCTGCTGGCCTCGACGCTCGCGCTCGTGGCCTTCTCGCGCTTCAACGGCACCCTCGACGGCAACGTCTTCGTGTTCTTCGTCCTCACCATCGCCGCGGCCGAGGTCGCCGTTGGCCTCGCCATCATCGTCGCGTTGTTCCGGCAGCGCCACACGGTCTCGGTCGAGGAACTGAACCAATTGAAGCATTAATTAACCACGGATTTCACGGATGTTCACGGATACCAAACAATCAGCCGATGCCTGTCATCCTGAGCGGAGCGAAGGATCCAGCAGGATGTTCACCGGCGTGAATCATTCTGGATGTCATACCAGCCCTGCTGGGCTAGACTTCGCTCCGCTCAGAATGACAGATGGGGGGGCGCCATGAGCATGCTGCAACACGCCATCCTGGTCCTCCTGCTGCCGCTGGCCTCCGCGGCGGTGATCGCGCTGTTCCTGCGCCAGCGGGGTGCGCTGGCCTCGTGGATTTCCACGGCCACCGCCGGCGCCATCGCGGTGATCTCCATCATCCTGTTGCTGCACGGCGAGCGCGATTTCCCGAACGCGTCGTGGGAATGGCTGCGCTTCGGCACCTTCAGTGTATCACTCGGCATCAAGTTTGACGACCTCGCGGCGCTGATGCTCTTCATCGTCGGTTTCGTCGGCTTCCTCATCCACCTGTTCTCGCTGGGCTACATGCACGACGACGCGGCGCGGGCGCGGTTCTTCGGCGGCCTGTCGATCTTCATGTTCTCGATGATCGGCATCGTGCTCGCCGACAATCTGTTCATGATTTTCATCTTCTGGGAGCTGGTCGGCTTCAGCTCCTGGCTGCTGATCAACCACTTCCACGAGAAGCAGTCCGCGACCGACGCCGCGAAGAAGGCCTTCATTGTCAACCGCGTCGGCGACTTCGGTTTCCTGCTCGGCATCATCATGTGCTACTGGGTCAATGAGACCGTTGTGTTAAGCGAGCTGGCGGCCAAGGGGGCTGCCGGGCATTTGGCCCCCAGCGCCGCCATCCCGCTCCTGCTGTTCTGCGGCGCGATGGGCAAATCGGCCCAGATGCCGCTGCAGGTGTGGCTGCCCGACGCGATGGAGGGCCCGACGCCCGTCTCCGCGCTGATCCACGCGGCCACCATGGTGGCCGCCGGTATCTTCATGCTCTGCCGCATCAACGTCCTGATGGTGGCCGAAGTGCTCAATGTCATCATGTGGGTCGGCACGGCCACCGCGGTTTACGCCGCGCTCTGCGCCATCGTCCAGCGCGACATCAAGAAAGTGCTGGCTTACTCGACGCTCTCCCAACTCGGCTACATGGTCGCGGCGTTCGGACTCGGTTCGACCAGCACCTATGCGCTGATTGACCTCCCGGTCAACACGGTGGCGACCGGCGTCGGGGCCGCGATGTTTCACCTGACGACGCACGCCTTCTTCAAGGCCCTGCTCTTCCTCGGCTCCGGTTCGGTCATCATCGGCTGCCATCATGAGCAGGATATCTTCAAGCTGGGTGGACTGCGCACGAAGATGCCCGTGACCTTCTGGACCTTCACGATCGGCGTGCTCGCGATCATCGGTCTGCCGTTCCTCGCCGGCTTCTACTCGAAGGACGCCATCCTCTACCTCGCGATGGAGAAGAACACCGCGGTGTTTGCGATCCTCGCCTTCACCGCCGTGCTGACCTCGTTCTACATGGTCCGTGTGTGGAAGATCACCTTCCTCGGCGAGGCCCGCTCCGATTCGGCCCGGCACGCGCACGAGAGCGGCATTACCATGACGCTGCCGCTCATCATCCTTGCCGTCCTCTCCGTGGTGGGCGGTTACTCCGGCGTATTCGGCAAACTGGCCGGCTCGGTGGCCAGCCTGGTGCCCGAGGCATCCGCTTCGGCTCACACCATTATTCTACTCGTCTCGCTCGTCGTCATGACAGTCGGCGCAAGTTCGGCTCTGTTCTTCTACAAGTCCGCGGCGACCGACACCCTCGAGGAGAAATTCCGCTTCGGGTTCAGCTGGCTCACCTGGCTCAAGGAATCCTTCGACCGGGTCTACAATTACTACGTGGCGAAGGTGCAGCAGCGCTTCGCGATGCTGCTGAACTTCCTCGAGCAGATCTTCCTCGCCGGGCTCATCATCCGCGGGCTGGCCGGCTTCGTCGGCCTCGTGGGCTACGGCGCCCGGGCGGTCTACACCGGCAGCCTGCACGCCTACGTCTTCTGGTTCCTGTTCGGCGCCGCGCTCCTCTGGGCCTTCGCCGCCGGGATTTTCTGATTCATGTTATCCAACGCCCAACTTCTGCAGCTCGCCATCGCCACGCCGCTCGGGGCCGCGCTCATTATCGCGTGCGGGCTGCCCAAGCGTTTCTCCACGAAGCTGGCGGCTGTCGCCTTCGCCCTGCCGGCGGTGATTGCGCTGTGGCTGTGGGCGCAGTTCCCCGCCGAGAACGCGCACAACTACTCCTACCTCAGCACGACCTACACCGGCCTGTCCGACTTTGGCATCACGCTGAAACTTGGCCTCAACGGCATCGCGCTGCCGATGTTCCTGCTGGCGGCCATCGTCGGCCTCGCGGCCGGACTCTATGCCCTGCGCTCGGGCGCCGAACGGCTGAAGCTCTACCTCACCCTCCTGCTGATCATGCACGGCGGCCTGCTGGGGGTGTTCGCGTCGGTGGACATCTTCTTCTTCTATTTCTTCCACGAACTCGCGCTGATCCCGACCTTCATCATGGTCGGCCTCTGGGGCGGCCGGGACCGCAGCTATGCGGCGATGAAGCTGACCATCTACCTGACGGCCGGCGCGATGCTGTCGCTCCTCGGCCTGATCGCCCTCTACGTGAAGAGCGGGGCCAGCTCCTTCGACCTGATCGAGCTGAAGGATGCCATCGCCGCTCACGCCCTCGCCGGCGGCACGCAGCATTGGATCTTCGGTTTGTTGCTCTTGGGGTTCGGCACCCTGGTTTCGCTCTGGCCGCTGCATACCTGGGCCCCGCTGGGCTACGGCGCCGCGCCGAGCTCGGCCGCCATGCTGCACGCCGGCGTGCTCAAGAAATTCGGCCTCTACGGCCTGATCCAGATTGCTCTGCCGCTGCTGCCGCTGGGGGCCGTGACGGGTTTCGTCATCCCGACCACCTGGATTCCCAACTTCCTGCTCCCGGCCGCGTGGGAAGCCGGCATCTCCACCAGCTGGGTCTGGATCCTCGCCTTGCTCGCGGGTCTCGGCAACGTGCTCGTGGTCGGCTTCGTCACCATGGCCCAGCGCGATCTCAAGCAGATGATGGGTTACAGCTCGGTCATGCATATGGGCTACTGCTTCCTCGGCCTCGCCTGTTACTCGGTGATCGGCTCCGGCGGGGTGGTCCTGCTGATGGTGGCGCACGGCCTGTCGGTCGCGCTGCTGTTCCTGCTTGCGACCAGCATCCACCACCGCACGCACAGCTTTGACCTGGCGGAGATGGGCGGCCTGGCGCAGAAGACCCCCGTGCTGGCGGCGTTCTTCGTCGCCGCCACCATGGCGAGCATCGGCCTGCCCGGCTTCGCCAACTTCTGGGGTGAGCTGACGGTCTTCGTCGCGCTCTGGAAGTTTTCGCCCGGCCTGACCGCCGTGGCGATCGCCGGCGTGGTCCTCTCGGCCATCTACGGGCTGCGCGCCGCGACGCGGGTGTTCTTCGGCCCGGTGAGCGAGCAACTTCAGCGCGTTCACGGGCAGCACGCGCCGGCCGACCTCGACTGGCGCGAGAAGCTGCCGGCCCTCATCCTGCTCGCGGCGCTCCTGTTCTTCGGTTTCTACCCGAAGGCCATTTCTCAGCCCGTGGACCAGGCCCTTACGGCCTCAGCCGTCACCAAGGCCCTCTTCACCCCCGTGCTGACGCGCTAAGCCCCCGCCATGACCACCGAATTTCTTAAAGCGGTCGCCGAATCCAACCAATGGTGGGCCCTTGGGCCGGAAATCATCCTGGCCTGCGCCGCGCTCGCCCTGCTGGTGGTCGAGCTCATCACGCCGAAGGAGCAGCACCGCTTCATCCCGCATCTGGCTATCATGGCGCTGGGGGTGGTGCTGGTCGGCGTGGCTCTGAATTTTGGCCAGACGTGGGAGGAGGAGGAATTATTTGGCGGGCTGGTGCGGCTCAGCGTCCCGGGCCAGATCGCGCGCATCTTTTTCCTGCTCTCATCCCTGCTGGTCTGTTTTCTCGCCACCGTTTGCCTGCCGCGGACGCGGGCGCCGCGGGTGGAGTTTTACCACCTCGTGCTGGTGGTGACGGCGGCGCTGATGCTCCTCGCGCAGAGCAACCACTTCGTGATGTTCTTTGTGGCGCTCGAGACGGTGACGATCGGGTTCTACATCTTGGTCAGCTACTATCGCGAACGGGTGCGGTCGCTCGAGGCCGGTCTGAAATACCTGGTGCTGGGCGCGCTCAGCTCGGCCATCTTGCTTTTCGGCATCGTGCTGCTCTACGGCGCGGTCGGCCGGGTGGAGCAGGGCGGAATCGTGCATACCGGCTTTGAATTCGGCACCGTGCGGGATTTCCTGAGCGAGAATCCCGGCAACTTCCTCGCCACGGCCGGCGCGCTGCTGATCCTTGGCGGCGTGGCCTTCAAGATCGGCGCCTTCCCCTTCCAGATCTGGGTGCCGGATGTCTACCAGGGCGCGCCGACCCCCGTGACGGCGTTTCTCGCCGTCTCGTCGAAGGCCGCGGGCTTCGCCGTGCTGCTCACGCTGGTGCACCGGGTCTTCGCCCCGTTGCAGGCCGTGTTGGTGCCGGTGCTCTCACTGTTGGCCGCCACGACGATAATATTCGGCAACCTCTCGGCGCTCAAGCAGCCCAACACCAAGCGCCTGATGGGTCTATCCGGGGTCGCGCATGCCGGCTATCTGCTGATGGGTGTGGTGGCCTCGCTGACCGTGTCCTGGGCCGCCGGCGCGGTGTGGTTCTACCTGTTCACCTACCTGCTGGCCTCGATGGCGGTGTTCGGCGTCATGGCCTATGTGGCGGGGCCGGACGACAGCGGCGAGGAACTCGACCACTACGAAGGATTGGCGCGGGAGCGGCCTTTTCTCGGCGCGGTGCTGGCGGTCGGGGTCGGCTCCCTCGCCGGCATCCCACCGCTGGCCGGATTCATGGGCAAGCTGCTGCTCTTTGTCGCGGCCTTCCAGGCGCACCTCTACGGGCTGCTGGTTGTGGCCATCGGCGGCGTGGTGATTTCCATCTTCTATTATTTCGGCTGGATCCGCGCGGCCTGGTTCGAGGTCTGGGCGCCGCCCGCCTCCGGCGTGACGCCGGCGCCGCGGCCGGTGCCTGCCGCCCTCCCATTTATCGGCGTGGTCACGTTGGCCGCCCTCGTCTTGGCCACCGTGTTGCTGGGTTTTTACCCGCAACCGCTGACCAGCTGGCTTGTGAACCGCTGATTTGCTTAGCGTCTATTGGCGGTCAGCAAATCTTCGCTCTTGTAGATGACGGATTCAAGCCGACCGGTAAAATGGATCGTCACAGTCTCACCGCCGATAATATCGTATTCGAAGCGGGTAAAGCCGCTGCCCCAGGTTCTATCCGGCTTTCCGCAATACTTGTAGATGTGCCCGATGTTCATTGAAGGAGTGAGCAGATAAAATCGTGCAAGTTGGTTTCTTTCGATGATCTTAAACGCGCCGTAGGAGCCACCGAGCACGGCGCAGATACATAGGGCGGCCAGCTGCCACTTTGGTCTGCCTCGGGGTTGCGCGGGTGTCCTCATCTTTGGCCTTGATGCGTGGGGTTTTGGTTCCGCTAGAATAGGGAAACCAGTGGAGAGGTGCCAAGCCTAGTAATGCTGGGGCGACGGATCAATTTCCCGCATATTTTCTTCGCCGCGGCCCGAGAAACTGTTTCGTGTGGGCCGCGCTTGAAAGTCACCGGTCTCGCCCTTGTGCCGCCGATGGGTCCAAGGATAAAGGGAGGGTTGAAACAAGGCCGCCAATATGCACACTGCACCCATGACCCTGAAGGAGCTTTATACCGAGACACGCCGGCTCCCTCGCGAACAGGCGGCCGAGCTGCTGGATTTGATGTTGAACGATACTTTCAGTGCACCCGACGCGGCCGTCGAGGAAGCGTGGGACCGCGAGATTGACCGGCGGCTAACCGAGTTGGAAACCGGTAAGGTCAAGGGCATCCCGGCCGAAGAAGTCATGGCCACGGCGCGCAAGATCGTGGGTCTTTGATGCGCACGATCTTCCATCCCGAGGCGGATGGGGTTTGAATCGGGGTCTGCAGCATTACACCGCCATCCAGCCAGCGCTTGGCCAGCGGTTTTACCGCCACGTTGATGAATTGCTGGCTGAGATTACGCGCGATCCCACGCTCTTCCGCATCTACCGTCCGCCGCTTGTCCGACGGCATTTCCGCCGGCCGTTCCCGTATGCCGTGGTTTACGTCCTCAAGTCAGACTGCATCTGGGTGCTCGCCTTGATGCACTTCAGGCAGCCGCCAAGCTACTGGCTGCACCGCCTGACCAACTGATCTGGGGTCCTCTGGTGTCGGCCGGAAAGGATAACTTCAGAATTTCTTCGCCAGTGCGCGTGAAAGTGTTTCGAGTCTGGCGCGAATGAAGGTCACCGGTCTCGCCATCGTGCCGCCGCCCGCGGCCACCAATCTCCCCAAGGTAACCCCCGAGTTGCTCGCCTCCGTGCTGGCCCGCTACTCACGGAGCAACGACGGCCTCGCGAAAATCCTGGAGAAGGTGGACATCGCCAACCCCGACGAGTCCATCGACCGCATCCTGAAATTCGTGGACTACGGCCACGCCTCGATCGGCGGCCTGACCGGCGGACTGGCCATCGCGCTCGACGACGTGTCGATGTGGCTGGCGTATAAAATATTTGAGCTCGCCCAGATGGCCGATGGCCAGGAGTCGAGCACGCGCTATATCACGATGGCGGCGACCAACCTGCCCACGCCCGAGGAGCTCGGCCTCCCGGCCGATCTCGCGCCCCGCTGGTCGGCGGTGATGGCGAAGGCGTTTGCCGCCTACCAGGCCGAGTATGCGCGGCTCGACCAGCTGGCGCTGGCGCAGCCCGGCCTCGTGCGCCTGCCGAAAGACGCCAGGCCCGCCGTCGTCAACCGGCTGCGCAAGAACTACGCGCTGGACCGTGCGCGCTATTTCATCCCCCTGGCCACGCGCACCAACCTCGGCCTGGTGCAAAGCTCGCGCATGTGGGCCGCCACGGTGAAGCACCTCGATTCGCTCGGGATGCCTGAGGCCTCGCAGGCGGCGAAACTCATCCGCGACGAGTTGCTCAAGCAATCACCGCGGCTGATGCGCCACAGCTCGGCCGAGAAATCCTATCAGGCGCAGGCGCAGCAGGAACTCGCCGCCAGCCTGGCGCTGGGGCTCGCCCGGCTTTCGACCCAGCCGCTGGCCGACGAGGTGTGGGTGAAGGTGGATCGCGCCACGCCGCCGTGGCTGGGCGAGGAGCAGCCGGTGGCTGAGGCGCTGAAGCATCGCGCCAACCGTTACGGTTACCAGGGCAAGGCGACGCGCCGGATGCGCGTGAGTTTTGCCTGGAACAACCTGGCGATCGCCGAGCTCCGGGACCTCAACCGCCACCGCACGGGCCACCGTTACACGCCGCTGATCCAGGCCGGGTTTTATCTGCCGCCGGAAATCGCCCCTGCCTCGCATCAGGCCCTGCTCGACGAGCAGGCGGCGCTGACCCGCGAGCTGATGGCGCGCGGCTCCGCGACTTATGTTTATTCGCTGTTGCTGGGCGCCCAGACGCCCTTCGAGCACAGCACGCAGGCGGATAAATTCATTTACGAGGCCGAGTTGCGCACCGGCATGGGCGCGCACTACCGCTATGCCGAGCACCTGAGCGCGGCGCTGCGGGAATTTACCCGGCAGGTGCCAGAGGCGAAAGACTGGGTCGTGGAAGGCACGGCCGAGCCAGAATAGGCTTGCCGCTGTTTCACCGTCCGCGAACCTGTGGACAGCTTGCCGCGTATGTTTTGCCGAGCGAAAATCAGCGTCCTTTTACCCCTTATCGGCGCCCTGACGGCCTCGGGTGCAGGGTTTAATCCGGAACAACGCCCCCTCCCGTTTCAGCCGGGCGGCAACCCGCGTTTTGCGAAACCGGCGGTCGGGCGACCCGCCGAGGCCACGTTTCAAACCAAACACTGGTCCGGGGCCAGGGTGCAAAAGATCACCCCCAGCACCCACCTGCGGGCCCGGGTTGAAATGAAGGGTGTCACTTTCACCAAGGCGCAGGACGCCGTCATCACGCCGGGACCGGTCAAGCCAGCGGGGGGCGGCCGATGAGTGCGCCCGGCCGCTTCAAGCTGCTGCAGTTCAACATGCAGTTTGGCCAGCCCTGGGATGATGCCTATCCCGATCACGCACCGATCAATCTCCAGCTGACCATCGACGAAATCCGCGCGCACGACGCCGACATTGTGATGCTGCAGGAGGTCGAGCACACACTACCGGATGGCGCGCAGGCCGAGCCCCCCCCGCACTACACGCGCCTGAAACAGGAATTCCCGCACCAGGACAGTTTCTTTTGCTACCCCAAGCCGGACCCGCGCGAGCTGCCCTTTGGCATCGGCTTGGCGATCTTTTCGAAGACTCCGCTGCGGGAGCACATCTGCCTGAACCTGCCGTCGCCGCCGGTGGAGTTCGATTTCTTCGGCGTGAAAAAAACCCCGACCGACCGGGTGCTGATCGGCGCCACCACGACCATCGCCGGTCGCGAGGTGCGGCTCCTCAACACCCACCTCCTGGCGTTCTTCATGCTCAAATCGAGCAGCGAGGCGCACCTGAACCAGCGCAAGTTGGTGGAGGAACAACTGCGGCAATCGGCCGGGCGGCCCACGCTGCTCACCGGGGATTTCAACGTCAGCAAACACCAGTCATTGATCCAGCAATTTGCCGACGCGGGCTACCAGACCGTGCAGTCCAAGGAGATCACCTGGCGCCGCCGGCCCTACGTGCTGGACCACATCTTCCACAATGACTGGCTGCGCCCCACGGGCTGGTGGGTAAAGCCCACGATGTCCTCGGACCACCACGCTTTGTCGGCAGAGTTCGAGTTCGTGCGGTGACCGGAAGCCGGTGGGAGCGGCATTACGCCGCGACCGTCGGGGCCTAAAGCCCCGCCCACCCAACGTCATTTCCCCTGCCGCACGCGCTCTTTCTCGGCCTCGCGCTCCTCCTCGATCCGGGCTTTTTCATGGACCATCTGCTTCCGGACTTTGTCGGCCTCGTCGAGGTTGCGCGCGGCGCGCGCGGTATCCAGCTGCTGCCGGAGGAAAATCTCCCGCTCGGCGATCTTGCCCTGATAGACGCGGTCAATCTCCGCGAGTCGGGTCTTCTGGGCCGCCGACAACTGGCCGGCGGCGGGGCTCGATTTGTCCAGGCGTTCCATGGCGAGTTCGTAGGCGCTTTTCATGAGGACCGAGGATTGCGGGCTTCAGCCGAACTTCACGCCCAAAATGAGCAGGAGAGCGAGCGCCCCGACCGGCAACCAGTAGCCGCCGTAGCGCTTGGCCCATTGCCCCGCCGCGCCCGCCAGCAGCACCGCCGTCATCAGGACCAGTGAGGTTGGCGCCAGCCAGTCGGTGCGGAAGTGGGCGTGGAAATACACCCCGGGCAGCTCGATCCCGTGCAACAACACCCAGTCCATGAGTTCGATGGTCCGCGCGGCGGCCAGGTTGCACAGTCCGCTGACCGGTCGCAGTCCCACCAGGCCGGCGAGCAACGACACAAAACCCGCGTTGATGGCCACGAAGGACAACGGGATGATGATGAGGTTGGCCACGAGTGAGCCCGGCGAAAAAACCTGAAAATAGCCGATGCCGGACGGCGCGCTGGCGAGAAACGCCGTCCAGCAGCCGGCGGCAGAGCCGAGCAGCCAGCGGCCGCCTCTTTCGGTGGCCTTATGCCGCCAGCCCCAGTCGGCCTTGGGCAGCAGGGCGAAGGGGCGCCACGCCGCCAGCCATTTCTCGCTCAGCGGCCGGCCCATCACCACCAACGCGACGACCACGGTGTAGGACATCTGGAAGCCGGTGCTGAAAAGCTGCAGCGGGTCCAGCAGCAGCGTCACAAGCGCGGAGGCGGCGAGGGCCGCCAGGGCATTGCCCGGCAGCCGGAAAACCTCCGCGGCGAGCACGAAGGCGATCATCAGGAACGCCCGCACCGCGGGCGAACTGGCCCCGGTGATCTGCACATACAGCCACAGTGCGGCCAGGCAGACCACCACCGTCGGACGACGCGGCACGCGCAGCAGGTTGAGCAGCACGTAGAGCGCCGTGCCGACGACACCGACATGCAATCCGCTGATGGAAAAAATATGGAAGGTGCCGCTCCGCATGAAGGCGTTTTCCTGCTCGACCGACAGGACCGCCTTGTCCCCCAGCAACATCGCGAGATACAGAGAGGCGATTTGCGGTTGCTCCTCCAAACCGTGGCGCAGGATTTCCTCGAGCCGGTCCTGGGCTCGGGCGCAGAAGCCTTGAAAGGCGGTCGGCGGCGAGGACTCGCTCACGATCTGCGCCCGGGTCAGTTTGTGGCGAATGCCGAGATTGGCGAGATAGTCGTTGAAACCCGTGCCGCCGGGCTCGCGGGACAGCGGTTCGATTACGCCACGGACGACATAACGGCCCGAGCGTTGGGGCGTAACGCTGATGCGCCGGATGGCGGAGAAATAGATCCGGCGGCCCGTCAGCTCACCATCGGTTTCGCCCGCCGCGGTGATTTCCGCCAGGCCGGTCAGGCTGCGCGTCGTAGGGGCAGGAGGAAAGGCCTGCAGCACGTGCAGGGTCACAGTGACCTCGCGCGGCGGCCGGGACTCCCGCTCGTGCCAGGCCGGGTGCCGGGCCTGCAGCAGGACAAATCCACCCAAGCCCGTCGACAAAAATAATGAGATTGCCCACGCCAGCCCGGAGCGGCGGCCGGGTTGTAGGGCGCACCAGAGCGCACCAATCCCGGCCAGGCCCGCCACGCAAATCAGTGGCCCCAATCCACCACGTGGGGTCGGCCAAAGCCGGGCCGCCGTCAGACCGGATAGTAGCGGCACCAGCAGCCACAGCAGCGGCGCACGAAGATGAAGGGCGGGCGAGGGCATGACGGGCGCGGCGCCTGGGTCCGGCGGGCGGGGGAACGCAGGCGAACAGCTTTCGCGCCCGCCTTCAAACTTGTTTCTCCCCGGGCCCGGCCACAACCTGTCCGTCCGCATGGCCCGCTCCGTCGATGATTCCGCTTCACTCTTTGGCGAGGAAACTCCGCGCGCGGACCGTTCGCTCCCGGTCAAACCAGCGGCGCACCAGCCGCTCGCGGCCCGGATGCGCCCGCAGCGGCTCGGTGATATCGTCGGGCAGGAGCACATCCTGCAGGAAGGCAATCTGCTGCCCCGGCTCATCGCCAGCAACCGCTTTGGCAGCCTGCTTTTCTACGGGCCGCCCGGCTGCGGCAAGACGAGTCTGGCCGAGGTGATCGCCCGCGAAACCAAAAGCCGCTTCGTGCGGGTCAACGCCGTCATGTCCAACGTCGCCGAGCTGCGCGAGATCCTCGCGGCCGCCCGGCGCCGGCCCGAGGACGCCACGATGCTCTTCATCGACGAGCTGCACCGCTTCAACAAATCACAACAGGACCTGCTGCTGCCCGACGTGGAGGAAGGCACAGTGCGGCTGATCGGCGCGACGACACACAATCCCGGTTTTTATGTGAATCCGCCGCTGCTCAGCCGCAGCCACCTGTTCCGGCTGGAGCCGCTCGCGGCCGGCGCCGTGGCGGGGGTGCTCCGGCGGGCCCTGACCGACATCGAGCGCGGGCTCGGCGCCCGCGGGCACCCGGCGGCCGACAAGGTATTGGCCGACCTCGCGGTGCTGTGTGACGGCGACCTGCGCCGGGCGCTCAACGCCCTTGAGGTCATCGCCCTCAGCTTGCCGGAGAAAACGGAGATCGGGGAAAAAGAGCTGGAAATTTTCGCCCGGGAGCGCCGCATCCGCTATGACGCCGACGAGGACGAGCACTACGACACGATCTCGGCCTTCATCAAGAGTTGCCGGGGCAGCGACCCGGATGCGGCGATGTATTGGCTGGCGAAGATGCTGGCCGGCGGTGAGGACCCGCGGTTCATCGCACGGCGGCTCGTGATCCTCGCCAGCGAGGACGTGGGCCTGGCCGACCCGCAGGCGCTGCCGCTGACGGTGGCGGCGCACCACGCCTGCGATTTCATCGGGCTGCCCGAGGCGGAGCTCACGCTCGCGCACGCCACGCTCTACATTGCCACGGCGCCGAAGAGCAACTCGGCGACCCTCGCACTTGGCGAGGCCCACCGGGTGCTGAAGGAGGCCCCCGTCCAGGCGGTGCCACGGCCGTTGCGCGACAAGAGCGGGGCCGCCAGCAAGCAGGCCGGCCACGGGCAGGGCTACCTGTATTCGCACGATTTTCCGGAGAACATCTCCGGCCAGGTCTATCTGGAAAAACCACTCACACTTTACACGCCGAAGACGGCGGGGTGGGAGGCGAAGATTGCGGAACGGTTGGCGCGGTGGCGCGAACTGCGGGCCGGTTTGGATCGCGGGCGGAAGTAAAGATACTGCGCGTAAGCTCTAGCGCGCATATTTCACCCTTACTGGAGAACCTAACGACACCTTGTTTTATGTCTGTCATTGCGAGAAGCGAAGCGACGAAGCAATCCCGCTCGCTGGATCGCCACGCCCGCCTTCGGCAGGCTCGCGATGACAATTTTAGGGTGATATATGCGGGCTAGGCGTTTATTCAAGACCGCTTGGCCCGGTTTGTTGTGGGAGCGACCTCGGTCGCGACAGTCGCGGGCATCAGCCGTCGCGGAGCCTATGGCCGACAAGAGCACGCTCCCACAAGTTTCCTGAAGCCGGCCTCAGCTTGGAGGATTTGGGCCCCAAGGAAGTAAAATCAGGATATAACGAGCCTCATTCCTCCAGCCGGGGCTTGCACGAACCGTTAGGCCGGCTAGGGTGAAGACATGAAATCCATCGCCGTCGCCACCACGTGCCTGTTTTTCGCCACCCGCCTGCTCCAGGCGCAGTCGCCGGGAGCGGCCAAGCCAGCCGACCTCAACGCCCCGGCGATCGACGCGACCGCACCAAAGGCACCCGCCGCCAAAGCCGCTCCGACGGCGCCCGCCAAAACCACGACGGCCAAGAAGGACGAGAAGAAGGACGAGAAGAAGAAGGTGGAACTGCCAAAAATTCCGGGCACAGTGATCAACCGGCCCAACGGCACCTTCCTCGGCCTCGAGGTGGCCGGGGGAAATTTCAAGCTCACATTCTACGACAAAAAGCACAAACCCATGGCAGTGGATGTGACCCGGGCCACGGCGCGCTGGCCCAACCCGCGTTCGCCGGGCGACAACCGCACGGTGCTCAACGGCAGCAGCACGGCCCTGGTGGGGGCGAAGCCCGTCATCCCCCCTTACAACTTCAACGTCTTTCTCACGCTGCTTCAAGGCGAGGGTGAGGAGGCCAAGGCGGTCGAGAATTACACGGTGGCATTCAAGGGCTGAGCGAGCGGGGATTTGACAGCGGCGACGGGGATGCAAAGCTTGACCGCTTTCCCTCATGTCCACCGCCACGTCCTTTGATTCCATCGAAACCGCCATCCAAGCGATCACGGCGGGCGGCGTGATTGTCGTCACGGATGACGAGGGCCGGGAGAACGAGGGCGACCTCGTCATGGCGGCGGAGAAGGCGACGCCGGAGCTGATCAACATGATGATCCGCCAAGCCCGCGGGCTCATCTGCGTGCCGATGGCGGAGCCGCAGCTGAAGCGGCTCGGCATCAATCCCATGGTGCAGCAGAACCGCGAGGCCCACGGCACGGCTTTCACGGTTTCGGTGGATGCGGCGGAGGGCATCACCACCGGGATCAGCGCCTTTGACCGCGCCCGCACCATCCGGCTGCTGGCCGACCCGGCGACCCGGTCGGACGAATTGGTCCAACCCGGTCATATTTTCCCGCTGTGTTCGCGGGCGGGCGGCGTGCTCGAGCGCGCCGGCCACACCGAGGCGGCGGTGGATTTCGCGGCGCTGGCGGGCCTGAAACCGGCGGCGGTGATCTGTGAGATTTTAAGCGAGGATGGCACCATGGCGCGGCTGCCCGAACTGATCGAGTTCAAGCAGCGACACCAGCTGCCGCTCGTCTCCATCGCGGCCCTGATCGAATACCGGCATCACCGCGAGCAACTCGTCGAGCAAGTGGCGACGCGGCCGTTCGCCTCGGAATACGGCGAGTTTCAGCTGCACATCTTCCGCAGCAAGGTGGACGGCCGGCACCACCTGGCGTTCACCAAGGGGAAGCTCGACGCCGCGCCCACGCTGGTGCGGGTCCATACCGAGAACCTGCTGAGCGACGTCTTTCACGCCACGGACATGGGCAGTCACCGCTCCCTGCTGGCCTCGTTGGAACGCGTGGCGCAGGCTGGGCACGGTGTGATCCTCTACATGGAGCAGACCGGCCGGATGCAGGAGGCGCTCCTGAACGCCAACCAGCCGGCCCCAGGCACCGGTCCGGCCCGCCTGCGCGACTACGGCACCGGCGCCCAGATCCTGACCGCACTCGGCCTGAAGAAAATCCGCCTGCTGCAGCATTCGCCCCGTCGCGTCGTCGGGCTCGACGGCTACGGGCTGGAGATCGTCGAGCAGATTCCCGTATGAGTATTTTCGATTTTAGATTCTCGATTTTGGATTGGGGCTTGCGCTGGTTGGAACTTCGCGTCCGTTTCGCGGGGTCTTTTTGCAATCGAAAATTCTGAATCCCAAATCGAAAATCCGATGAGTCGCTCTGTGCCCAAGGCAATCACGATCGACGGTGCCCCTTATACGGTCGGCATCGTGGCGGCGCGCTTCAACCCCGCGCTGGTGGAGGCGTTGCTGCGGGCCGTGCGCGCCGGTCTGGCCGCCGCGGGGGTGAAGGATCAACGCATCACGGTCACCCTCGTTCCCGGTTCGCACGAACTGCCCGTGGCCGCTCTCTGGCTGGCCCGAGGAGGCAAACGCGATGTCGTCATCGCCCTCGGCGTCCTGATCGGCGGCGACACCAATCACCATGAGATGGTCGGGCAGAGCGTATCTCACGCCTTCCAGCAGGTGGCGCTCGCCAGCCGCACCTCCGTGATCAACGGGGTCATCGTGGCGGCCAACCTGAAGCAAGCGCAGGCGCGGTGCTCCGGCCGGATCAACCGCGGGGCCGAATTCGCGCGGGCCGCGCTCGAGATGGCCGCGCTCAAGCGCGCGACCGGGAGGAATTCATGACCAGCCAGTTCACCCAGCGCCGGGAGTGCCGCGCGGCGGCCTTTCAGTATCTTTACGCGTGGAGCGTCAACCAGCCGTCCAGCCCGACGGACGATTTGCGGCTGTTCTTCGAGCACCTGGACAAACCGCGGGACCACTATGCTTTCGCCGAGGAATTGATCCACGGCGCCATCGAGCATGTCGCCGAGATCGACGGCCACATCAAGGCGCTGGCGCATAACTGGGAGTTTGACCGCGTGGCGAAGATCGACCTGGCCATCCTGCGGCTCGCGATCTTCGAAATGCTCTACCGCAAGGACATCCCGCCGGTCGTCTCGATCAACGAGGCCATCGACCTCAGCAAGCAGTATTCCAGCGCGGATGCGAAACGGTTCATCAACGGCATCCTCGACCGGATGAAGGACCAGCTCGGGCGCGACTCAAGAAAATCCAGTAGTGAGTAGCGGGTAGCGAGTAGTGAGCAAGATGAATCCAATGCGGACAAATCCTGCGAAAACGGGATGATCGCTACTCGCTAGTCACCACTCGCTACTTCATCTCATGTTTTCGCTGTTTAATAAATTCAAGGCCGGGCTGGCCAAGACGGTCTCGGTCATCGGGGAGAAGACCCACGGGCTCTTTGGCGGGCGGAAGATCGATCCCGTCTCGCTGGCGGAACTCGAGGAGGCGCTCTACACGGCCGACTTCGGCGTCGAGACCACCACCGAGATCCTGGCGGAGATCAAGGCGGCCTACCGCCAGGACTCCGAGCTCAAGGGCCAGCAGGCCGCCGCCATCGGGGCGGCCGTGTTGCGACGCGTGCTCGCCGGCAGCGAGGGCAAACTGGAGCAGCCTACCACTAAGCCCGTCGTCATCGCCCTGATCGGCGTCAACGGCTCGGGCAAGACCACGACCACGGCCAAACTTGCGCACAAACTCAAAGGCGACGGCCAGTCGGTCATCATCGCGGCGTGCGACACCTTTCGCGCTGCCGCGGTCGAGCAGCTGAAAAGCTGGGCCGACCGGCTGAAGATTGAGATCGTGGCCAGCCACACGGGAGCGGACGCCGCTGCGGTGGCGTATGACGCGTGGCAGGCGGCCAAGGCGCGGGGCCACGACTGGCTGCTCGTGGACACGGCCGGCCGGTTGCACACCAAGGGCAACCTGATGGAGGAGCTGGCGAAGATCCGCCGCGTGCTGCAGAAGAACGACCCCGCCGCGCCGCAGCACCGCTGGCTGGTGGTGGACGGGTCGCTCGGCGTCAACTCGATCGAACAGGCCAAGGTGTTTCACCAGAATTTTGGGCTGACCGGCCTGGTGGTGACCAAGCTCGACGGCACGAGCCGGGGCGGGGCGATCGTGGGCATCTGGCGGCAGTTGAAGATCCCGATTTATTTCATCGGCCTGGGGGAGCAACCCGACGACCTGCAGCCTTTCTCGGCTGACAATTACGCGAAAGCGGTGTTTGGTCTGGAGGCATGATGAAAACACCGCTGGGCCTTTTCGCTTTGCTGTTTGGTTGGGCGACCCTGGCGCCGGCGCAGGAACGGTTCACCGACCGCCTGTCGGCCGAGGAAAGGAGAGCGGTCGGTCTGGACTTGCTGTCACCGGAACAGGTGGCGGCGCTGAACGCCTTGGTGCAGCGCGACCGGCAGCAGAACGTCGGGCAGGTGCGCGAACAGGCCAAGGCGGAATTGCGCGAGGAGGTGAAAGCCCAGGTAAAAGCCGAGGTGAAGGCCCAGACCAAGGCCGAGGTGCAGATGGAGCAGCAAAAGCAGCGTGAGGCCGAGACCCGCGTGCTGAGCCGGGTGCTGGGCAAATACAGCGGCTGGGATGGTGCCACCCAGTTCAAGCTGGAGAACGGCCAGGTCTGGCGGCAGTCCGAACCGGGGGTCTTTTATACCAAACCCGGGGAGAACGCCGCCGTGTTGATCGAAAAGGTCTACGGCGGCTGGCGCCTCTATGACCAGAGCGGCGGCTGGGTGCGCGTCGTGCGGATCAAGTGAGGGGGCTTTGCCAAGCCGGTCATTGCGAGAAGCGAAGCGCCGAAGCAATCCATCTGACCTCTTACTGGATCGCCACGCCCGGCTGTGCCGGGCTCGCGATGACAGAGCAGGCTTTGAACTAACCTCGGTTGCCAGGCGGACCGGTCAGTGCACGCCGCCCATCAGTTTGCGCACCCAGGGCACGAGGGCGAAAAGCACCAGCGTGCAGACGCCGACCGCCAGCGCCTGATGCCAGAAAAACGTGGCGAGTTCGCCGGCGTTGGTGCTCTTGAATTCGCCCGCGAGCACGCCGGCCAGCTTGTTGCCCAGTGCGGCGGCCAGGAACCAGATGCCCATGACCAGACCGAGCAACCGGGGCGGCGCGAGTTTGGTCATGGTGCTGAGGCCGACGGGACTGAGCAGCATCTCACCGACCGTCTGGAGGAAAAAGAGGGCGACCAGCCACAGCGGACCGACCCGGCCCTCGGCCGTGAGCTTGGCGGCCGGCACCATGAGCACAAACGAGAGCGCGACGAAAAGCAGGCCGAGGGCGAACTTGGCCGGACTGGACGGCTGCCTGGACCCGAGCTTGATCCACAGCCAGGCAAACACCGGCGCCAGCAGGATGACCCAGATGGAATTGACCGATTGCCACCACGAGGAGGGGAACGAATGGCCGAGGAATTCGTTGCGCGTCAGTTCGTCGGCGAACAGCGAGATGGTGGAACC
Source organism: Verrucomicrobiota bacterium (assembly GCA_031387725.1). Taxonomy (GTDB): domain Bacteria; phylum Verrucomicrobiota; class Verrucomicrobiia; order Opitutales; family Opitutaceae; genus Lacunisphaera. Next base: position 22,633 of record JANNDM010000183.1, read on the forward strand.
GGTCTGCTCAAAGATCGCCCAGAAGATTTCCGCCGCGAAGAAGAACACCAGGATCGCGGCGATCCGCTTGCTGTCAGCGTCGGGTTTAAGAGCGAAGAACAGGATGGCCACGATCTGCAGGGCGAAGAGCACGTAGACGAGGGCAGGGTAGGTGTCACAGGCCTTCATGGCGGTGATCAGGGCCAACGAGGCGAGGGCCACCACCGCCAGCTTGCCCCACGGGCGCGAGCCACCCGCTTCCGGGGCGGGGGCGCGCCCCACATGGGCGAGGCGGTCGCGTTGCATGACATACATGACCAGGCCGAAGGTCATGCCCACCCCGGCGGCGGCGAAACCCCAGTGCCAGCAGTGCAGCGGGTTCAAGCCCCAGGCGGTCAGTTGGATCTTCCAGCCTTCACTTTGCGCCAGCCAGCCGGTGACCAGCGGCGAAATCAGGGCCCCGAGGTTGATGCCCATATAGAAAATGGAGAAACCCGCATCGCGCCGCGCGTCCGTCGGCGTGTAGAGGCTGCCGACCATCGTGGAAATATTGGGCTTGAGCAGGCCCGTGCCGACCGCAATGAGGACGAGGCCCGCGAAGAAGGTCACCTCGGAATCCAAGGCCATCGTGAAATGTCCGCAGGCGATGATGATGCCACCCACCAGCACCGCCCGGTGCGCGCCAACAAAGTTGTCGGCGATGAACCCGCCGAGGATCGAGAGCAGATACACGCTCATCGTGTAGGTGCCGTAGATGGCGGCGGCTTTTTTGGTGTCATAGCCCAGGCCGCCCTCGGCCGCGGTCTTCACCATGAAGAGAATGAGCAGGGCCCGCATGCCGTAGTAGGAAAAACGCTCCCACATCTCGGTAAAAAACAGGGTGGTTAGGCCGCGCGGATGGCCGCCGATTCCGCTGGTATCCTTGTCCAAGTGGCCGGTCACAGGGGTAGGGGGGGAGGGCATTTCTGACATTCGGGCCATGAAATCTGCCAAGGGCAAGCGCGGAGCCTCGTTTACGCCCATGGATCCGCCTTTGCCCGATCGGCGGCGGATGAGCAACACAACGACCCGCTATCGACAACCCGGCTGAGGTCTCTCAAATCACCCCATGGATTTTTTCCGCAACTGGTGGCGGCGTCACCGCACGGCGCGCACGACAACCGCCCGCAGCCCCGTGTTCAAGGCGCGCGGGTTGCCGCCGCGCCGGGTGACGGTTTACCTGCCGCCGGGCTATGACGTCACGCGGCCGCAGCCCTATCCGCTGCTGTTGGCACTCGATGGACAGACCATGCCGCGGTGGCGGCTGGCGGAAACGTTGGCTGAGCTCGTGAGCGCGGGGCGGATTGAGCCGGCTGTGGTCGCGGCGGTGCCGGCCGCGACGGAGCGCGTCGACGAATATGGCACGGCGGGCGTGCTGAATTTCGCCGGCCGCGGGCGGCACGCGACGGCGTTTCAGGAACTGCTCGTGTGTGAAGTGCTGCCGTGGCTACGCGAGCACCACCACGTGACGGCGGAAGCGGCCCGCACGGGGATTTTCGGCGCATCGATGGGCGGGCTGTGCGCCTTGGACACGGCTTGGCGGCGGCCGCAGGTGTTCGGTTTCGCGGGAATTTTTTCCGGCTCCCTGTGGTGGCGGACGGATAACTCCACCGCCACCGCGCAGCAGGCCAGCCGGATCATGCACCGCCAGGTTCGGACCACGACCGAGCGGCCCGCACTGCGGTTGTGGTTCCAGGCCGGCACGCGCGACGAGACCGAGGATCGCGACGGTAATGGCGTCATCGACGCCATCCAGGACACAACCGAATTAATGGACGAACTGGTCGCCCAAGGTTTCCGACCCGGCCACGATCTCGCCTACCACGAGATTGAAGGCGGCGAGCACCACGAGAGCACCTGGGCCCGGGCGCTGCCGGAATTTTTGCGCTGGGCTGTCCCGCGGCGGCGCCCAGATAATATGTAATACAATACGTTACAGATTAGCTTGCCCGGAAACAGGGAAATAGTGGCTGCGGGGACTAGCGGCCGAGCGCGGCGAGCTGCACGCGGGCGGCGGGCAGCGGTTGAAAGGCGGCGATGACGACTCCGACGAGATTTTCGACCCGCACCGGTTCCATATCATGGCGGTGGTTGTTCAGGCCGGCCACGCGCCAACCGTCGCGCGCCTTGGCGACCAGCACATGGGCGACAACCTTGCGGGCTTGGTTGCGATAGAGGACGGTCTGTCCCGGCTCGAGCAGTTCGTAGGGAAACCGCTGCAACACCAGGATGGTGCCGGGAGCATAGAGCGGCTGCATCGACAAGCCCGAGCCGACGAGCACAAAGGCGTTCGGCGCTCTCTCAGCCATGGCGCTGGCGTGCTGCCAAGCGTCGGTTTCGGGGAGTCGCACCGCGCGCGGGGATTTTCCCGTGAAGACGCCGCGGATCCACGGCTTATCGGATTCGCGCGCGAAACCGAGGCAACCGAAAGAGAGAATGAAGCCCATCAAGGTCCACCGTGCGGCGCGCCGGAACATGGCCCAAGACTTTGCACCGGCAAAACCAAAGCGAGCTTCTATTGTTAGTGTTCATACCCTACCCGTGTTCGCTTGGTTTACCCAAGCGCTCCAAGTTCCCACCCCATGGGTGCGCTGCGAGCGGCCCAGGCTGGATAGGGGCGAGCGACGCGAACTGCGACGGGCAGGTCGGGCGGAGCAATGGAGCTGGCCGCGGGAGCGAGATCAGAACTCCAGCGCGGCGCCAAAATAGAAATTGCGACGCGGCGCTGGGTCGATGCCATCGGGACGGACGCGGCTGTAGTAATCCTCGTCGAAGGCGTTGTTCAAGCCGCCGATGAGTCGCAGGGGCGTGTGCGGCACGCGCCACTCAGCGGTGAGATCCCACACCGCGTGGGCGGGCACGTAGCGCTGGGCGGTGTTGCCGTCGTCGGCGAAGCTGTCGGCGGAAAGCGTGCCCGTGAAGGCCAGTTTCAGAGCGTCGCCCCGGGAGTAGATCAGGCCGGTGCGAACCACGTGGGCGGGAGCATATTGCGGGGTCTTCCCGCGTGTGATGCCCTCCTTGAACTCGGCATCAAGCAGGAGGGTGTTGACGTAGAGATTGAGGGCGGGGCGGACGCCGCCGGACGCCGGGGCGGCGCGGCGGGCGAGGAGATCGTAGCTGACGCTCAGCTCGGCCCCGTGGTGGACGGCGCGGCCGATGTTGGCGACGGAGGTGAGGCCGTTGGGGAGCGTCGTGCTGCCGATTTGGTTGTCGAATTCAAGATAGAACATGCTGACGTCGAGCACGAGGCCACGAACGGGCTGGGCGCGGTAGCCGAGTTCATATTGGACGGCGCGGCCTGCCTTGAGATCGGCGTTGACGACGGTGGTGGATCCGTTGGGCACGGCTTCGGTGTAGACCATCGGGCGGTAACTCTGGGAAACATTGGCGTAGAACTGCGCCTTTTGCGCAGGCAGGTCGTAGGCGGCGCCGAGACCGAAGAGGGGCACCGCGACGCGCTCGTCGCGGTGCTGCAGCGGGGTGGTGGTGCGGGAGACATTGATGAGTTCGCGCACGCTCTGGTTGATGAACTCGATGCGCGCGCCGGGCGTAACACTGAGCGCGCCGAAGCGGAAGAGGTTCTCGGCGAAGACAGGCAGGTAGAGAATTTCGCGTTCGGATTGGAGGCGCACAGCGCCGGTGGTGGCATCGGCGGTGCTGCCCCGCGAATCGGTGCGGGGGGATTCGGTATGGTAGAGCTGCGCGCCGGCGGTGAACACATGCCCCCCGCTGCCACCCCAGTCGAGGCGGACGCGGGCTTCGGCGCCGAGCTGGTCGAAATGCTGTCGTTCGATCGTGTTGGTGCCGGCGCTGGCGCCGGTGGGGAGCGTGCCGAAACCGCCACCACCCTGCCGGCGGCTGGCCCGGGTGTAATCGATGGCCCAGACACGACCGACAAAGGTGCCGCGTGAAAAATCGCGCTCCCAGACGAGCGAGAGGGCCTGACGGTCGAGGTTGAAGCGGTCGTGGAGGCGTGAGGGCGCGGCGCGCTGGGTGTGGTAGTTAACCGCCCCGGTGCCGGTGGCAAAAGTGAGGCCGCCGGGCTCGCCGTGCTCCTCCTTGTAGGATTCGACGGTGAGGATCCAGCGCGAGGAAGTGTCGGCGCCGAGGACGAGACGGCCGCTGAAAGCGTCGAGCTCGTAATCACTGTTGGCGGTGCGGATGCCAGCGGACTCGCGATGGTTATAGTAGCCGTAGTAGCCGAGCGGCCCGGTGGTGCCGTCGAGGTAGCTGAAAGTGGAATAGTAGCCATCGCTGCCGAAAGTGTGGAGCGTGCCGCCGCCGAGTTTGGTGTCGGTGCGCGGGCGATGGGTCACATAGTTGAGCGCGCCACCGGGCTGGGGGCCATACATGAGTGCGGCACCGCCGCGGGTGAACTCGATGCGATCAACCGTGTCGAGCGGCGGGGCATAGTAGGCCTCGGGGTAGCCGAGCTGATCGGCATGGAGCGGGACGCCGTCCTTCAACACTTGGGTGAATTGTGCGCGGTGCGGCGCGAGGCCACGGTAGCCGATGCTGATGAGCGGCGAGGTTTCCTCGCTGAGGATGAGGCCGGGAGCCTGGGAAAGGGCCTGCCGGTAGTTGTTGCCGGTGATGCGGGGCAGGCTGTCGAAATCGAGGACGGTGGTTTTCTTGCCGACGTTGATTTTGGTGCCTTGGGTGGCAGGGAGGAATGGGCCTTGGATATAGTGGTCTTTCTCGGCCTCGGCTTCGACGCGGAAGGTGGGGAGTTGCGCGGTTAGCTCGACGGGCACCGGCGCGGTCTGGGCCGGCGCTAGCAAAGGCAGGGCGGTAAGCAGCAACGCGAGGGTCGCGGCGAGCTTGGCGGCGCTACGGAGTTCAGCAGAGCGGGTGAAGTGAGCCGGGTTGGGCGTCATGTGGGTCTCAGCGAGCGAGCGGGTTGAGGTGGGAGTGGAGAGGGCTTAAACCTGCTGCGGTCTCGACAGGTGATTTCTTGAACCGCACAATTTCTGATTTGGCCCAGGGAACGTATCAGCGGCAGAGAACCGGGTGTCGGTATTATGCGTGGGTGTCAGGGGCTTGGGCGCTTCGTTCATAGTGCGGCTATCTGAACATGAGACACAGTCTCATGTCAATAGTTTAATTGAGAACCTGTCTCATAAAGTGATTGATAACGAGCATTGACCTGCACAAGTAGCTGGCTTTTAACGACTCTATGGCGCAAGAGCTTAGAGTTGAGTTAGGCGCGCGAAGCTACCCGATTCATTTCCAATCGGGAAAGGACTCCATGTTTGCGGTCGTGGCGGAGATACAACGGCAGGGCCGCCCGGCCGCCCTGCTGACCGATGCCGGCGTGACCCAGGCCCAGGGAGACTATCTGAACCGGAATTTCGGCGTCATTCCCCGGCTCGTGCTGGCCACCGGCGAAAAGTCCAAGTCCCTTGAAGCCTACGGACAAGTCCTGGATTTCCTGGCGGAGAACACGATCACCCGGCAAGGTGTATTGTGGGTAATCGGGGGCGGGGTGATGGGTGATCTCGGCGGCTTTGCCGCTGCATCCTACCTGCGGGGCATCGACTACCTTCAAGTTCCAACGACCCTGCTGGCGATGGTGGACAGTTCGGTTGGGGGCAAAACCGGCATCAATCTTTCGGCCGGGAAGAACCTGGCCGGGGCGTTTCATCACCCGCGGGCGGTTTACCTTGTGCCAGACTTGCTGGCGACGCTGCCTGCGCGGGAATTTGCCGCCGGCATGGCGGAGGTGATCAAATACGGCCTGCTCGGCGATGCCGCGCTTTTCGCGCAACTGGAGAAAACCGTCCTGAATGCGCTCAGCCCCGGGCTGCCGGCTGTCATCCGTCGCTGCTGTGAGTCAAAGGCCGGCATCGTGGCGGCGGACGAACTCGAGACCGCCACCGCGGACGGCAGGGCATTGCTGAATCTCGGGCATACGTTCGGTCATGCGATCGAACAGGTGACCGGTTACACCGCCTACCTGCACGGCGAGGCGGTGGCCATCGGGCTGGCCGGCGCGGCGCACCTCTCGCAGCTGCTCGGGCTGATTCCGGCCAGTGAGGTGACCCGCATCGAGCGCGTGCTCGCGGCGCACCAACTGCCGGTGCGTTTGCGCATGCCGCTGTCGGTGACGGCACTGCAGGCGGCCACCACGCGCGATAAAAAGAGCCGCGCCGATGGCGTGCGTTTTGTCGTGCTGAACGCCCTGGGCACGGCCGCGACCCGCTCCGGCGTCCCGCCGGCCCTGGTGGAGGCGGTCTGGCGCGAGCTGGGCGCCACCTAGATTTTGGCTGCTATCCCGGCGTAAACCGCTAAGTTGTTTGACCCATGTCAGCCATCGACGAAGGCATTGTCCGGGAGTATTTCGAGCAAAACGGTTTCCTCGTGCGCCAGGTGCGCAAATACCAGGTGCAGGCCCGCCGCAAGACCGGCGACGAGGAGGTGGACCTCGTCGTCTACAATCCGGCCTACAAGCGCAATTCCCGCCGGCCGGATTTTTTCCTCTTCGCCAGCGAATTGGCCTATGTCCACCGGGCCATCGTGGTGGTCAAGGGCTGGCACACCGGCAAATTCACGCCGAACATGCTCAAGAGCAGCCCCGAGATTTTCCGCTTTCTGGAGGAAAACGTGCTCAAGGAGGTCAAGCGCTTCTTCCCGGTGGACGCCGAGGAGCCGGGCAACGCGCCGGACGTCACGAAGATCCTGGTGCTGCCGAGCCTGCCCACGGCCGAGCCCTTCCGCTCCCAGAGCGTGGCCATGCTCAAGGAGCACGGCATCGACGCCATCATCTCGTTTCGCTCCATGTTGCTCGACATCATCGAGCGCGTGGAGATCAACAAGAGTTACGGCAAGTCCGACACGCTGCAGGTCATCCGCATCCTGAAAAACTATGACCTGCTCAAGGACGCGCAGATGGACCTGATCGCCGACCGCTCCGGCTCCTCGCGCAAAAACAACCCCAAGGAATGAGCATCCACTCGACGGCGATCATCGAGGCCGGCGTCCAATTGGGTGACGGCTGCGTCGTGCACGCCTACGCCGTGATCAAGCGGCATTCGGTGCTGGGTGCCGGCGTCGTGGTGCATCCTTTCGCCGTCATTGGCGGCGATCCGCAGTATCTTAAGTTCGATCCCGCCACCGGGTCCGGTGTGCGGATCGGCGCGGGCACGGTGATTCGGGAGCACGTGACGATCAATCGTTCCATTCACGCCGGCCAGGCCACGGTGGTCGGCGCCCGCTGCTTCCTGATGGCCAATTCCCATGTCGGTCACGACAGCGCCGTGGGGGACGACGTCGTGCTGGCCAACAACGTCATGCTCGCCGGCCACGTGCACGTCGGCGGCCACACCTTCCTCGGCGGCGGGGCGGGCTTCCACCAGTTCTGCCGCATCGGCGAGGGTGTCATGGTCAGCGGGCTGGCCCGCATCGCGCTGGATATCCCGCCGTTCGCCATGGCCGCCGAACGCAACGAGATCATCGGCCTCAACCTCATCGGGCTCAAGCGCCGGGGATTCAGCCGCGCCGCCATCGCCGAGATCAAGGAGGCCTTCCGCACGATCTATTTCACGCCGGGCAATATTCGCGACCTCGCGAAGGCGGCGCTGGCGGGCCCCGCCTTCCAGACCGCCGAGGCGCGGTTATTTCTGACCTTCTTCACCGAGGGGAAGCGGGGCTTCGCCCGGGCGCGGCGCGAGGCGATGGCGGGGGGCGGCGATGGCGACTAAACTCGCTCTCACCTGTGGCGACCCCGCCGGCGTCGGTCCCGAGATCATCGGCGCGTGGCTCGCCGCCCATCCGGCCGAGGCGAAAACGGTCGCGGTCATCGGTCCGGCGGTGTGGCTGGCCGCCCTCGCCCCGGGGGCCGAAAAAATTCCGGTGGGACTGGAAGCATACGCCGCGAAGCCGGGCCAACCTGACGGCGAAGGTGCTTTGGTCGCCTGGGCGGCGATGGAGCGGGCCGCCGCCGGCTGTAAATCCGGCGAATTCTCCGGCGTCGTCACGGGCCCGGTCAGCAAGGCCGCGCTGGCGAAGATCGGCTACGCTTTCCCCGGCCAGACGGAATTTTTCGCGGCCCGTTGGGGTGGCGAGCCGGTCATGGCTTTTTGCGGCGGCAAATTGCGCGTCGTGCTGGCGACCTGGCACGTGCCCCTGTGCGAAGTGCCGCAATTGCTCGGACCGCAAATGCTGCGCCGCACGGTCGCGGCGGCGGACACGCTGGCCCGGGTTTTTCCTCCTGGGGGAGCGAGCTTGTTAGCGACCGGGGTGGAGTCGCGAGCAAGCTCGCTCCCACATAAGACCGGTTCGTTCATTCCACGCATCGGCGTCTGCGGTCTCAACCCGCATGCCGGGGAAGACGGCCGGCTCGGCGCAGAGGAGAAGGATTTTCTCAACCCGGCGCTCGAACATCTCCGGCCGGAATATCCCGGGCTGTCCCTTTGCCAGTCAGGCGACACGCTTTTCGCGCGCGCCCTGCGCGGCGAGTTCGACGTCGTCGTGGCGCTTTACCACGACCAGGGGCTCGCGCCGCTCAAGGTGATTGATTTCGACGAGGCGGTGAACGTCACGCTCGGGCTGCCGTTTGTGCGGACCAGCCCCGACCACGGCACGGCGTTTGCTATCGCGGGGCAGGGGCAGGCCAGCCCGCGCAGCTTCGCCAACGCCGTCACCGTGGCGCGACGCTTGATAAAATCGCGTTCCGGGGCATGAGTGTCCGCGTGCCGACCACCGCCATCCTGCCGCCGTTGCCCGAGGGGGTGCGTGAGGGCAATGAAAACCTCGTGCGCCTGACCCCCGCCGCCGGGGGCAAGATCGCGGCGCTCGTCGCGCGCGAGCAGACCGGCGAGTTCCTGCGCATCGCCATCACCGGCGGAGGCTGCAACGGCCTCAGCTACAAGCTGAAATTCGCCCCCGAGGCGCGCCGGGGCGACATCCTGGTGCGCTCGGCCGGGGTGCCGGTGGTGGTGGACCCCAAGACCGCCCTCTACCTCAAGGGCACGCTGCTCGACTACTCGGACAAGATGGTCGCCGGCGGCTTCAAGTTCTCGAACCCCAATGCCAAGGCCTCGTGCTCGTGCGGAGAGAGTTTCAGTGTCTGAAAGCCCCTTTTTCCCTCGCAATAATAGGTGTTGTCATCACCGGCGTTAGAGGCAAAAACAGCCTCCGACCTGTTTGAACAGCAATCCCTCTATCCTGAATGGCACTACCTTCCTCTTCGCCCGCCGGCCGTACCCCCTATAACCGCGACAACCGTCGTAACAACGACCCCTTCGCCGCCATCCGCCGCAACATGCGGATCAAGTCGCCCCAAGTCCGCGTCATCAGTCCCGAAGGCCGCCAGTTGGGCATCCTCGACACGCAGAAGGCCATCGCACTCGCGATGCAGTTCAACCTCGATCTCGTGGAGGTCGCCGCCACCGCCACGCCCCCGGTGTGCCGCATCATGGATTTCGGCAAATACGTTTACGAGGAGCAGAAGAAGCACGCCCACAGCAAACCCGCCGGCGCCAAGCTCAAGGAAATCGAGTTCACCGTCCGCATCGAAAAGGGCGATTTCCTGACCAAGGTCCGCCACGCCGAGGAGTTCCTCGACCACGGCAACAAGGTGAAGCTCCGCCTCAAATTCCGCGGCCGCGAGATGGCGCACACCGAGATGGGCTTCGACGTCATGAAGCGCGCGCTCACCGACCTCGAGACCATGGGCACGCCCGATTCCCCGCCGAAGCTGAACGGCAAGCAGATCAACGTCATGCTTTCGCCTCTGCCCGTGAACAAGCGCAAGCCCAAGTTCCACGTCCGCGAAACGCCCGCGCCGCCGCCCGCCGCGGCGCACTGAGCATCCGGCCATGGCGCGGCACACCGCACGCGGCCTGCTCGTGCTCTGCACCGCCCTGCTGACGGCCTGCAACGCTCCGGCCCAGCCTTTGCCGGGCGACCTCAGCCGTGACGCAGGTCGTGCGACTGACCCCGGGCGCGCAGCAGCGGGCAACGGGGCGGCCGGAACGGTGCCTGCGGCGATTCCTGCTCCCGCCAAGACCGAACCCATCCGCACCACACCCACCCGCCCGGCCCAGCTCTGGCCCATCACCAGGATTCGGGGCGTGGACTGTGTCTCCGTCCGTGACATTGCCAAACGCTACGGGCTCAAGGCCGCGTGGACCAAGCCCGGTGCCGTGCTGACACTGAGCGACGCGCAGGGTGTGCGCTTCACCTTCGAGCGCGACGAGCGCGACTTCCACCTCGACGCCGCACGGATCTTTCTCGGCGAACCGGCCTTGCTGAACGGAGATGACCTTTGGCTTCCCAAGCTCGATGTCATCAAGACCGTCGCGCCGCTCTTCGCGCCGGCCGACCATGCGGCCTTCCTGCCCGCGGCGCCCAAGCTCATCGTGCTCGATCCCGGCCACGGCGGCACCGACCCCGGCAAGCAGAACCCCCGCCTAAAGATCGACGAGAAGGACATGACACTCGACGTGGCCCTGCGGCTGAGAAAACTGCTCGAGTTGCGCGGCTACCGGGTGGTCCTGACGCGCAGCACCGACACCCGCTTCTCCAACAGCCCCAATGTCGATCTGCCGCTGCGCGCCGAGGTGGCCAACAAGGCCGCAGCCGATCTCTTCCTTAGCATCCATTTCAACGCGGTGGATCGCGACCCCATGCGCGTCTCGGGGGTCGAGACCTACGTGTTGCCGCCGCAGGGCCAGGCCTCCACCCAGCCCGAGCTGGACCGCAGCATGATCGCGACGCAGTATCCCGGCAACAAACAGGACAACGCCAACGCGCTGCTCGGCTACAGTCTTCACCGCCGGATGATCACCGACCTCAAGAGTTCGGACCGCGGCTACAAACGCTATCGCCTCGCTGTGCTCCGCACCCTCAACTGCCCCGGCGCGCTGGTCGAGTGCGCCTATCTCTCCAACGACGCCGAGGCGAAGCGCGTCGCCACGCCCGAATTCCGCCAGCAGATCGCCGAGGCCTTGGCCGAGGGGATTTCAAGCTACACCGCCACCCTCGCGGCCTTGCGTCCCGCAGTGCCCCCAGCTAAATCCTAGACTTTCCTATGAATACACCGCCGTCCATAAACCGCTTGGCATTATTCTCTATCCTTTTCGCCGCCGTGACAGCCTCCGCCTGGGACTACACGGGCCACCGCATGGTCAACCAGCTGGCGCTGGCCGCGCTGCCGGCGGATTTCCCGGCCTTCGTGCGCGAGCCGGCCAACGCCGAGCGCATCGCCTTCCTTGCCGGCGAGCCCGACCGCTGGCGCAACGTGCCCGACCTGATCATGAAACAGTCGGGCGGCAGCTGGACCGATCACTTCTGTGATTTGGAACAGATTCCCGACGCCGGGCTGGACTTGGCGAAGGTATCTTCTTTTCGCTATGATTTCATTCTGCAATTCGCGGCGGGCCGGGCCACGCATCCCGAAAAATTCCCAAACATCGATCCGGCCAGGAATGCCGACCACTCGGCCCAGTGGCCCGGCTTTGCACCGTGGGCCATCAGTGAGTATTACGCGCGGCTTAAGTCGGGCTTCTCCTACCTCAAGGTGCTGGAGGAGCTGGGCACGCCGGAGGAGGTGGCCAACGCCCGCGCCAACATCGTCTATGTGATGGGCGTCATGGGCCACTATGTCGGCGATTGCGCCCAGCCGCTGCACACCACCGTCCATCACAATGGCTGGGTCGGCGCCAACCCCAGCGACTACACCGTCTGGAACGGCATCCATAGCTGGATCGACGGCGGCTTCGTCGCCAAGGCCGGCATCAAGCTGAAGGACATCGCGCCGCGCGTCACCCCGGCCGCGGCGCTCACCTTGACGACGCAGCCCGACGGCCGCGACCCCTTCTTTGTCGAGGCGATGAATTATCTCATCGAACAAAACAAGCTCGTCGAACCGCTCTATGCGCTGGAGAAGAAGGGCGTGTTCAAAGCCGACGTGGCCGCCACCAGCGTCGAGGGCCAGGAATTCATCAAGGCCCGCCTGCTTACCGGCGGCCAGATGCTCGGGAGCATCTGGTTGACCGCGTGGAAAAACGCCGGGCCCGACACTTTCCTGCGGGCCTCGCTGATCAAGCGCGCCACCGGCGGAGCCGAGCCGGTGAAGACAAAGTAAAGATCCCCGGAGCCAGCTCCGGGGCATTTGATCAAACCCGTCATGCCCAAGCATCACCACTTCCTTGATCTCCAAAGCAGCCACGAGCGTGAGCGAGTGGACGAGACTCCACTCGCTCACGCTCGTGGCCACATCCCAGCCAAGCCGGAGCCAGCTCCGGGGTATCGGACCCAAAGCAAATGAATTCCCTGCCGGCACTCCTGTGGATCGCGCTTGGCGGGGCGGTGGGCTCGGTCGCCCGCGCCCTGGTCGCGTTGTCCCTACCGGTGCGTTTTCCGTGGGCGACGCTGGCGGTCAACGTCGTGGGCTCGCTCCTGATCGGCTGGCTCATGGCCCGCCTCGGCCCGGCGGAGAGCGGCCCCACGGCCGCTTTACGCAATCTGCTGGTCGTGGGTTTCTGCGGCGGCTTCACGACGTTTTCGACCTTCAGCTGGCAGACTCTCGAGCAAATGCAGAAGGGACAATGGAGCGCCGCCGCCGCCAACGTATTGCTCTCGGTCACGCTCTGTCTGTTGGCCGTGTGGCTGGGGTGGAGGCTGGGCAGCCAGTGAAGGATGAAGTGAAAGTGAGAGTGAAAGGGAAGCACCCGGCAGGCTTCGGTGCTTTTCGCGGATTTCTGGTCACCTTCACTCTCACTCTCACTCTCACTCTCACTCTTCAGGCCGAAGGCCTGGAGGCCCGCGTCGTCATCCTCGCCAATTCGCGTCAGCCGGAGTCAGTCCGGCTGGCCGAGTTCTATGCCGAGAAGCGCGGAGTGCCGCCGGCCAATATCATCGCGTTGCCGCTGCCGGAGGCCGAGGACATCACCTGGCGGGAATTCATCGACCAGGTCTGGCAGCCGGTGCAGGACGAGCTCTACCAGCGCGGGTGGATCGAAGGCACGAGCAGCAGCCTCCTCGACCGGCTCGGCCGCCGGCGCTATGCCTTCACCGGCAACCGTATTTCCTACCTGGTGGTCTGCCGGGGCGTGCCACTGCGCATCTACAACGACCCGACGCTGCTGGAGGAGAAGGCCGGCCGGAATATCAAAGCCGAACTGAACAAGAACGAAGCCGCGGTTGACGCCGAACTCAGCCTGCTCGCCCAGAGTGGATACGAGATCACCGCCATGGTGCCCAATCCGTTTTTCGCCAACGACCGGCCTCTCTCCCTCGACGCCGAGATGGTGGTGAAGGTCTCTCGCCTCGACGGGCCGACGTGGGATAGTGCGCGGCACCTGGTCACCTCGGCCCTAGGGGCCGAGCGCACGGGGCTGCTGGGCCGCTATTATGTCGACCTCAAGGGGCCGGTCCCGGAAGGAGACCAGTGGCTGGCGGCCACGGAGAAACAGCTGCAGGAACTCGGCTTCGACGGCGACACGGAATCAACCGCGGCGACTTTCGATGCCGCGGCGCGCTTCGACGCGCCGGTCCTCTATTTCGGCTGGTATGCCGGGAACCTCAACGGCCCCTTTGCCCGCTCCGGCTTTGCCTTCCCGCCCGGCGCGGTGGCGCTGCATATCCACAGTTTTTCGTCCCCGACGCTTCACTCTGACGCGGCGGGTTGGTGCGGCCCGCTGGTGGCGCGGGGCGTGACCGCCACGGTGGGCAATGTCTTCGAGCCCTACCTCGGCTACACCCACCGGCCCAATTTTCTGCTGCACGCCCTGAGCCAGGGAAAGAACTTTGGCGACGCAGTGTATTACGCCCTGCCGACGCTGAGCTGGCAGGCCGTGGCCATCGGCGATCCACTCTACCGTCCGTTCAAGGTTCCACTGGCGGAGCAGGGGACGTCGCCCTATGCCGTCATCCGGCGGGCGAATCTTCTCCTGGCAAAAAATGATAAGCCGGCGGCGCTGGCCTTGCTGAAAGCCGAGCAGCGCGAACGCCCGAGCTTGGCGGTGGGACTGGCGCTGGCCCAGCGGGCCGGGGCCGAGAATGAATCGGCGCAGGCGGTCGCGGCGATCAGCTTTGCCCCGGCACTCAAGGCCATTCGTCCCGAGGACTGGCCGCTGCTGCGCGAAATTGCCGGCTTGCTCACGGCCCACCACGCGCGGCCCGCCGCCTTGCAGGTTTATGCCAATCTCGCCCGCGCCAAGGCGCCAACTCCGGAGGCAATGAAGGCGTTGCTGACGGAGGCGCGGCAGACGGCCGATGCCGCCGGCGACCTGCAACAATCGCTGGCCTTTGCCCGGCAGCTCAACGAGCTGTCGGTGCCCGGCGCCAAATAATGTAGGGCGGGGTCGCTGACCCCGCCGAAAACGGAGGCAAAAAAAGGCGGGATCAGCGATCCCGCCCTACAATGAACGAGTCCGGTTGTTGTGGGAGCGACCTTGGTCGCGACAGTCGCGTGCAAGCACGCTCCCACAGGTTACACTTCAGATCTTCTCGACGATCTTGTCGGCCAGCCCGTAGGCGATGGCTTCCTCGGCGTTCAGGTAGAAGTCGCGGTCGGAGTCCTTGGCGACCTTGTCGAACGACTGGCCCGAGGCCGTGGCGAGGATCTGGTTCAGCTCGGTGCGGAGCTTTTCCATTTCCTTGGCCTGGATGTTGATGTCGGAGGCGGGACCGACCATGCGGCCGGTGATGAGCGGCTGGTGGATGAGCACGCGCGCGTGGGGGAAGATGTAGCGGTTTCCCTTCTTCGCGGCGGAAAGCAGGATCGAGCCCATCGAGGCGGCCATGCCGGTGACGACGATCTTCACCGGCGAGGTGATGAGTTTGATGGTATCGTAGACCGCCATGCCGGCCGTGATGGAGCCGCCGGGTGTGTTCATGTAGAAGGTGATCTCCTTGCCCGGACCGGTGGTCTCGAGATAGAGCAGTTTCTCGGTCAAATCCTTGGCGGTCTCGTCGGTGACGGCGCCCCACAGGAAAATTTTCCGCTGCTCCAGGAATTTTTTCTGGATCAGGGCGCCGACCGGCGTGACGGTGGGCTTGGGGGGGGCGTCATCGCGTTCGTCGTCGTCCTCATCGTCGAGGCGGGGTGTGACGGGGTTCGGGTATTCGCGGGTGAGATTGTGGGCAGACATGGGATCGAAACGTGCACCGCCCGGGCCGTTTTGCGAGTAGTTTTTGTTCACCGGCGCAGCGCGGGCCGCTCCTAGTATTTCACCTTGTCGGTCTTGCCGGCCCAGCCCTTGAAGGTGGCGAGTCCCTCGGCGCGGAGCACCTGGCGGATCTTGATGGCGCGTTTCTCCAGCGGCAGCGGGATCTGGCGGTAGATGAAGTCGTCGTCGAAGCCGATGTCGGCGGCGTCCTGCCGGGAATTGGCGAACCAGATCGCCGGGATGCGCGCCCAGTAGATGGCCGACAGGCACATCGGACACGGCTCGCAACTGGTGTAGAGTTCGCAGTCGGTGAGCTGAAAGGTCTTCAGTTGCGCGCAGGCGTCGCGGATGGCGGTGACTTCAGCGTGGGCCGTGGGGTCGTTGGTGGAGGTGACGCGATTATTGCCCCGGCCGACAATCTCGCCCGACCGGACAATGACGCAGCCGAACGGCCCGCCCCGACCGGCCGCCATGCCCTCTTCGGCAAGTTTGATGGCTTCGCGCATGTAGTTTTCGTGGCTCATTCGCGCCTGATGTGAACAAACCTTGGGTTCTAACGCGAGCC
>JANNDM010000187.1:0-52523 GCA_031387725.1 Verrucomicrobiota bacterium
GGTCCCGCATACCACGCCGTGTGGGGCGAGCGCTCAACGACATTGTCCCCCTGCAGCGCACTGAGCGGGATGAACTGGACATCCCGCATGTCGAGCCGCGGCAGAAACTCCTCGAACTGCGCCCGGATCTCCCGGAAACGCCCTTCGCTCCAGCCGACGAGGTCCATCTTGTTCACCGCGACCACGAGGTGCGGGATCCGCAGCAGCGAGGCGATGGCGGTGTGGCGCCGGCTTTGCTCGATCACCCCGGTGCGGGCGTCCACCAGGACAATGGAGAGGTTGGCCGAGCTCGCCCCCGTCACCATGTTGCGCGTGTATTGCACGTGCCCGGGAGTGTCGGCGATGATGAATTTCCGGCGCGGAGTGGCGAAGTAGCGGTAGGCGACATCAATCGTGATGCCTTGTTCGCGTTCAGCGCGGAGGCCGTCAGTCAGATTCGCCAGGTTGATCCGGCCGCCCCCGGACAGGTCGGCGGAACGCTCGAGCGCCTCGAGTTGATCCTCCATGAGCGACTTGGAGTCGTAGAGCAGCCGGCCGATGAGCGTGGACTTGCCGTCATCCACGCTGCCGCACGTGTTGAAACGCAGCATGTCGACCACCGGTTGGGCGGCAGGAGGCAGGATCATGGCGGGGTGCATCGGTGGTTTAGAAATAGCCGGCTTTCTTGCGGTCTTCCATCGCCGCCTCGGATGCACGGTCGTCGGCCCGCGCGCCGCGCTCGGTGACCCGCGCGGCCGCGACTTCGGCAATGATGTCGTCCACGTTGGTGGCTGGCGACTCGATCATGCCGGTGCTGATGATGTCACCGATCGTCCGGACGCGCACGCTGAGTTCCCGCACTTCCTCGCCTGGCTTCGGCGGCGCGAGGTCGTTTACCGGCAGCCACTGGCCACCGCGCCGCACGCAATCGCGCCGGTGGCTGAAATAGATTGACGGCACCTCCAGCCGTTCGCGTCGGATGTATTCCCACACATCCATCTCCGTCCAGTTGCTGAGCGGGAAGACCCGCATGTTTTCCCCGGGATTGAGCCGGGCGTTGTAGAGATTCCAGATCTCCGGGCGCTGATTCTTCGGGTCCCACTGGCCGAAGCTGTCGCGAAAACTGAAAAACCGCTCCTTCGCCCGCGCCTTCTCCTCATCCCGGCGCGCCCCCCCGATGCAGCAGTCGAAGCGAAATTCCTCAATGGCCGCGAGTAGCGTGGGGATCTGCAGTCTATTGCGGCTGATCTCACCGTTCACCGGGACGGCGAGGCCGCGCGTGATCGCCTCCGCGACGCGCCGCACGATGAGGCATCCGCCAATCTGGGCCGCCCGGCGGTCCCGAAAATCATTCAGCTCGGGAAAATGATGGCCCGTATCCACATTGAGGAGGGGCAGCGGCAAATCCGAAGGGCGGAAGGCTTTCTCCGCCAGGCGCAACAGGCAGATCGAGTCCTTGCCGCCGGAAAACAGCAGCGCCGGCCGCTCGAATTCGCCCGCGACCTCCCGCATGATATGGATCGCCTCCGTCTCCAGATGGGCAAGATGGTCGAGCTGATAGCCGCTCATGGTGGGTTGATGGCAACCTGGTCGGCGGCGGCGCGGCCCCACGCGGCGTGCAGGCCGCACTCGCGTTGCTCGTCGGCTTTTGCCGGATCAAAGTAATCCCACTCGTTCGGCAGTTCGTGGCTCGTCAGGTAATCCTCCAGCTCCGCGTCGCTCCACTCGAAGACCGGACTGACTTTCAGCACGTTAAAATTCTCGTCGTGCGTCACGAGCCGGAGGTCGGCGCGCTGGGGGTTCTGCGCGCGCCGCAACGCCGTGATCCAAACGGCCGGCGCGAGCTCCCGCAGGCCGCGTTGGAATGGCTCAAGCTTCATCGCCGCGCTGAACCGTTTGAGTCCCGCTTCGTCCTCCAGGCCGGGCACCGGGCCGTGCAGCGCGTCGCGGTGTGCGGGCGTGAGTCTCGGCAGGTAGGTCTTGAGGTTCAGGCCCAGCAGCGTGCACAGTTGCTCGGCGTGCAGGTAGGTCGCCTGTCGATTGTAGCCGTGGTCCACCCAAAGGACCGGGATGTCGGGCTGAGCCCGCGTGGCGAGGTGGAGAACCACGGCTTCGTAGGGCCGGAAATTCGTCGACACGATCGCTCGGCCCCGGCCTTGGGCCACCGCCCAGCGCGTGATCTCGAGGGGCGATTGCGAGCGCAGCGCCTCGTTCCAGCGAATGACCTCCTCCGGTGTCAAAGGGTTCACGTTAAGGCGGGATTTACGGCCAGCTCGGGCAGAAGCACGCGGTGGGCAAAGTCGCCGAAACGCTCGCCGGCATCGCGCTCCTCGCGCCAGCGGGTTAACAGCGGCCGCAGTTCGGCCTCAATGTCCACCTCCTTGACCATTTCCTTGAAGACCCGGTTGAGCCGCGTGCCGGCGGCGTTGCCGCCGAGCCAGAGTTGGTAACGGCCGGGCGCTTTGCCGACAAAGGCGATCTCGGCCATATAGGGCCGCGCGCAACCATTGGGGCAACCGGTGGAGCGAATGACGATCTCCTCCCCCACCACGCCAACTTCCGCCGCGAGCTTCTCGATGCGGTCGATGAGCCCGGGCAGCATGCGCTCGGACTCGGCCAGCGCCAGACCGCAGGTCGGCAGCGCCGGGCAGGCCATCGAAGCAGCGTGCAGCACGCTGGCCTGATCGGCGGTCTTGACGCCGTGCGCCCGGAGCAGCGCGTCGATCCCGGTCCGGTCGTCATCCCCGACCTGGGCGAGGATCACGTTCTGATTGGCGGTGAGCCGGAACTCGGTGTGCGGGAATTTTTCCGCCACGGCGCGCAACGCCCCTTTCTGGCGGCGGCCCGCGATATCCTTGATGCGGCCCGTTTCGACAAAGAGCGTGAGAAAATGTGAACCGTCTCCCGCGCGCTGCCAGCCGAGCGCGTCCCCGGTGGTGGTGAAGCGATAGGGCCGCAGCGGAGCGAGCGTGAGCCCGGCGCGCTGGTTCACCTCGGCGCGCATCCAGTCGACGCCCCGTTCTTCGACGATGTATTTCAAGCGGGCGTGCTTGCGGTTCGTGCGGTCGCCGAAATCGCGATGGACTGTCAGCACGGCCTGGGCGATGGCGACGAGCTTTTCGCGCGGGAAGAAGCCGAGCTCGCTGGCGAGGCGCGGATAGGTGACCACATTGCCGTGGCTGCGGCCCATGCCGCCGCCCACCGTGAGATTGTAGCCGACCAGCTGGCCATCCTCCACAACGGCGATAAAGCCGAGATCGTTGGTGAAGACGTCCATGTCGTTCGACGGCGGAATGACGAAGGCGATTTTGAATTTTCGCGGCAAATAAGTCTGCCCGTAGAGTGGATCAGTGAAGCCGGTGTTTGCCTCCTCACTGAGATTGAGCTGCACGCCTTCGACCCAGATCGCGTGATAGGCCTGCGTCACCGGCGTGAGGGCATCGGCGACCCGCACGCAGTCGGCGTAGAGCTGCGACCGCGCCGGAGAGTTGGTGGGTGCCGGCGAGGCCATCACATTGCGGTTCACGTCGCCGCAGGCGGCCAGCGTGGAGAGCAGCGCTTCGTTGATCTTTTTCATCAGCGGACCGAGACCGGACTTCACGACGCCATGAAACTGGATGCTCTGCCGGGTGGTGAGGCGCAGGGTGTCATTGCCGTAATGGGTCGCGAGATCGTCGAACACGATCCACTGCGCCGCGGTCATAACCCCGCCGGGGATGCGGCCCCGGATCATCATCTGGTATTTTTTGCCGGTTTTCCGCAGGTCGCGGTCATCCTGTTGGTAAATGCCGTGGAATTTGATGAACTGCTCATCGTCCTCGGAAAAACGGTCGGCGGCAGGGTCCGCGAGGGTCGCCGCTATGTTACCAGCCAGAGTGGGGACAAGCTTTTTGAGGTGCTCGTTCTTGGTTGGCTGGACGGGGATGCTTTGGGACATGACACGGAAACCCAAGCTAGCGCTTGACCAGAGGCAAGAGATATACATGTCATAGGTCATGTCCCTACTCGTGTTTAATCACCCTAGCCTGCCCACGACCGGTTTTGTGTGGCTGGTCGGCGCCGGGCCGGGTGCCGTCGACCTCATCACGCTGCGAGGGCGCGATGCGCTGGCCGCAGCCGATGTGGTCATTCACGACGACCTCGCGGGACAGGAATTGCTGCGCATCTGCCGGGCTGAATGCGAGATGATTTACGTCGGCAAACGGGCCGGACACCACAGCACCACCCAAGCAGAGATCAACCGCCTGCTGGTTGCGTATGCCCGGGTGGGAATACGCGTCGTGCGGCTGAAAGGGGGCGACCCTTCGGTCTTCGGGCGCCTCGGCGAGGAACTCCAGGCCCTGCGTTCCGCCGGGATACCCTTTGAAATTGTGCCGGGTGTCACGGCGGCCTGCGCGGCCGCGGCCGCGGCCGGTGTCAGCCTCACGCAACGCGGCCTGGCCTCGGCCGCGATTCTGGTGACAGGTCACGAATGTGCCGGAAAATCCGGCCCGGCGCTCGACTGGGATGCACTCGTCCAACCGGGTGCCACGGTCTGTGTCTACATGGGCACCCGCAGCCTTGGCGCGCTCGCTGCGCGTCTGTTGGCGAACGGCCACAATCCGGAAACTCCGCTCCTCATCATCAGTGACGCGTCCCTCCCCTCCCAGATCGTCCGCTCGGGCACACTGGAGACCGCCCGAGAACTGGCCCGCGAAGCCCAGGAAAGACCCTCATTGATCCTGATCGGTGAAATCGCCGCCCAAAATCAGGAGCGGCTTGCCGGCCAACCAGACCCGAAGGTCGCTTATGTCTGAAGCTCTGCTTAAGCGCTGGCAGGCCGCCTGGGTTCGAATCATCGAGCGTCTGCCCCCATCGGATCACGCCATCGCCGCGGAACTGCCGCCGGAAGCCTTTGGCGTGGAGTTAGCCCCAGCCCAGCCACTTACCTCTCCGTTGCCGCCGCTCGCCAGCGATCAGCCAGTAGGTCGATAAGGTGAGGATGCGCCCCGACCAAGGGCGTAAGATGCGTGTGCAGTCCCTCATTGGCCGCCTCGGCTTGCCGGCAAATGCGCGCCACATCGCCAGCCGGACCCGCATGCCGGCCCGGCAAGAGGAATTGCAACGCCACCACCACCTCACCGCTCCATTCCGTTTGCACCAGGAGATTTTCCAGCAGCGGTTCGTTGAAATCATATTCGGGACCCGACCGCCGCTCCATGCTGCAAGCCGTCACGCGCATCTCCGACCCAAGTAGCGCCTGCAGCTGTCCTGCCAGCGCGTCACGCACGGCAGTCACTTCGCGCACCTGGCTGCCGTGGTCTACCAACGCGACCCGCCGGCAATTCACCGCCGCCGCCCGCACGTGGTCCGTCAGAATCAGCGCCAACCGGCCATCACTCTTCTGAAACAACGGCGCCGCGATCCGCACCCGCAGGCTGGGATGTTTCTCGGTCCAGAACCGGATGCGCTCCGGCAAATAAGCGGTCAAGGCCCGGCTCGGCCCGAAGAACAGCGGCAGCACGATAAAATCGGTTTGTCCTCCCGTGAGCCTCTGGGCGAGCGCAGGTTCGAATATTTCCGCCGGCACCCCATCCAATTGCCCGGCGGCGACAGCACTCGCATGCAAAAGTGATACCGGAACGACCTCCTCGTCCAGACGATCGGTCAAGGCCCGCGCGATTCCGCGCAATGCCAGCGTGGCGGCCGGTTCGAGTGAACCGTTATCAACAAGGAAAGTGACTGCCCGGCCCATGTTCACACCCGCTGGCGCTGCGCCAGCGCCCGCGCCACCTCGGCGGCGAAAAACGGGCCGCGGTAGATCAACCCGGTGTAGAGCTGGACCAGCGTGGCGCCCGCATCCAGTTTTTCGCCCGCCGCCACCTCGTCCATGATGCCGCCCACCCCGATGATGGGCAACCGGCCGTCAGTCGCGCGCGAAATGTAATTGATGATCTCGGTCGAGCGCCGCCGCACCGGCGCGCCGCTCAGGCCCCCGGCTTCGTTGACCGAGGCCAGCGCGCCGGGCCGCGCCAGTGTCGTATTGGTGGCGATGATACCGTCGAGCTTCAGGTCGGCGATCACCTGCAACACCGCGTCGATCTGGAGAAACGAAAGGTCGGGCGCGATCTTCAATAGCAGCGGCCGGTGCGCCTGGCCGGCAGCGACCCGCGCTCCGTTCTCCGCCACCAGCACGGCCAGCAGGGGCGTAAGCCACGCCGCGTCCTGCAACTCGCGCAGTCCGGGCGTATTGGGACTGCTGACGTTCACCACGATATAATCCGCATGGTCGGCCAACAGGCGAAAACTGCCCAGGTAGTCCGCCATCGCCTGGTCGAGCGGCGTGACTTTGCTTTTGCCCAGATTGATGCCGAGCGGGATGGAGCGCTGTCCCGGGCCAGGCAATTTCGCCAGCCGGGTGGCCAGTGCGGCGGCGCCGTCGTTGTTGAAACCCATCCGGTTGATGACCGCCTCTTCCGTCGGATAACGGAAGGCGCGCGGCCTCGGGTTGCCGGGTTGGGCGTGAAAGGTGACGGTGCCGATCTCAACATGACCGAAGCCCAGCGCGGCGGCGCCGGGCCAGGCGTGGCCATTCTTGTCGAAACCCGCAGCCAGGCCGACGGCATTGGGGAATTTCAGACCAAAGCACTCGACCGGTCGGTGCAGGGCCGGCGCCAGACGATTTAACCTCTCCAGCGCGGCACACGCCGGCCGCACCCGCCCGAGCAGGGCCAGAGCGTCAACACTGAGCTCATGGGCCCGCTCCGGGTCGAGCCGGAAGAGCACCGGTTTGAGGGCGTGTTGATAGAGCCAACCCATGAGCGCGGACGATGCGCACCCGACACCAACTTACAAGCCCCCGTGGCGGCAGGACAGGTGCTGTTTTTGGACTTGTTATTTCAGTCTTCCGGCCCACTCTGCCGGCGATTTTTTGTCCCCCCGCCGGGGCGGGAAAGATTTTCTAACTTTTTGCGTTTCAAGATTTGACAAGACCTCCACCGGGCCCATTTCGTGCAGCGAATTCAGCAACACCCTTATGGCAAAAGGTTCCCCTCAACTCGAATGGTGCATCGTGCGGCTCGGCGAAGACCACAATTGGTGGGTCGACGAGGTCAGTGATCCCGTGCACTGGGATGTGGATGGTCTCAGCATCATCGACCCGCGCCAGGTGGACCATGTCATCGAGCTGATCGACCCGCTGCGCGAATACGGCTTCGACTCGGATCTCTTCGAGCGCGCCTTCATCCCCTTCCGCATCACCAAGGATCTCGGCAAGGGCAAGGTCCGCCTCGCCCGCACCAAGCAGCCGTTGCTGGAGTCCGAGGAAAAGCTCTTCGCCCTGCCCGACGTGATCGACGAGGAGAACGGGCCCTATGCCGACTTCCTCGACCACATCACCCGCCTGCGCGTCAAACTCATCAACGAGTTGCTCGATCTGGAGGAGAAACTGACCGTGGACGAGGTGGAAGACCAGCTGCGTGAGGCCCAGAACAACGACTTTATCGAGGGCAAGGCGGTCCACCTGTTCTCCGAAATCACCGCCATCCTCGACTTCATGCCCGCCGGTCACGGCGAAGAGGACGAAGAGGGAGAAAAGGCGGCGGTCGAGGAGGACGATGATTTGCCCGAGGTCGAGGCCGAGGATGAGGCGAAACTCAAGGGCGATGCCTCGCTCAAGTGGGATGATGACGAGGAGGACGCCGACAAGGATGACGGCGAAGCCAAGCCCGGCGCCAAAGACAAGGACGGGGACGACGAGGATGGCGATGACGCCGAGGAAGAGGACGACAAGCCGACCCGCAAGCGCAGCAAGCGCTAAAAGCCTTGTTGCCAGTCTGCGGACAATCTCTCACGGGTATTCGCCGCATGATCTCCCCTCTCCTGCTGGTTGCGCCCACTCTGGAGTTTGACGCGCTATGAGCTTCTTCCGCACCAAGTCACTTGCCTCCCTGCAGGCCGAGGCGAGCGCTGAACATGGCTACAAACGCACCCTCGGCCCGATCTCGCTGATCAGCCTGGGCATTGGTTCCGTTGTCGGCGCGGGCATCTTTGTTCAGGCCGGCCCCGCTGCCGCGCTCTACGGCGGTCCGGCCATCGCCCTCTCCTACGTTGTCGCCGGCATTGCCTGCCTGTTCGCGGGCCTGTGCTACGCGGAACTGGCCGCGATGATCCCGGTCTCTGGCAGCGCCTACACCTACAGTTACGGCAGTCTCGGCGAAGGCCTCGCCTGGGTCGTCGGCTGGTGTCTCATCCTCGAATACCTCGTCTCGGGCGCCGCCGTCGCCGTGAGCTGGTCGGGGGCGATCAGCGAAGTGCTGCATGAATTCAACATCAGTATCCCGCACACCCTCATGAGTGCGCCGCTGGACTTCGTGAACAACCGGCTCGTCACCACCGGGTCCTTCATCAATTTTCCCGCCGTCTTCATCTCGCTCGCCCTGACCTATATTCTCTACATCGGCATCAAGGAGTCCGCGAATTTCAACAACCTGATGGTGGTGGTCAAAGTGGGTGTGCTGCTGGCCCTGATCGGGTTTGGGTTCTGGTATTTCCTCGGACATCGGGCGGCCACTCTCGCCAATTGGACGCCGTTTATCCCGCCGAATGGTGGCGAGTTCGGCCAATTCGGCTGGAGCGGCATCTTCCGCGGCGCCGGCGCGATCTTCTTCGCCTACGTCGGCTTCGACTGCGTCTCCTCCGCGGCCCAAGAGACCAAGAACCCGCAGCGGGATCTCCCCATCGGCCTACTCGGCACGCTCCTCGCGGTGTCGTTTCTGTTCATCTCCGTCTCAATGGTGCTCACGGGCCTGGTCCATTACACCAAGCTGAATGTGGCTGCGCCCTTCATCTATGCGCTTCAGCAGGCGGGCGCGCCGGCCTATTTCCGCTACCTGATGGAAGCCGCCACCCTCGCCGGCCTCACTTCCGTCATCCTCGTCTCCCTGCTCGGCCAGCCGCGCATCTTCTTCGCCATGGCCAAGGACGGACTGCTGCCCGCCGCCTTCGCCAAGATCCACCCGAAATACGGCACCCCGCACGTCACAACCTGGATCACCGGTATTTCCTGCGCGGTCATCTCGGGCCTGTTCCCCTTGAACGTCCTCGGTGAACTCGTCTCGATCGGCACTCTCCTCGCCTTCGTGCTCGTCTGTGCCGGCGTTCTCGTGCTGAGGAAAACCGAGCCCAACGCCCCCCGCAGCTTCCGCACGCCGTGGGTGCCGCTCGTGCCGGTGCTGGGCATCCTGACCTGCGTCCTGGCGATGTTTGCCCTGCCTGCGATTACTTGGATCAACTTGGCCGTCTGGATGGCCCTGGGCTTCGCCGTCTACTTCGGTTACGGCCGGAAGCACTCGAAACTGAATCGGCTGAACGGCTAGGTGCCGAATAGTTGATAGTTGAGCGTTGAGGGTTGAGAGTTTGTCAAGCGAGTCTCTCGACTCTTAATCCTCAACTAGGCCATGTCCTTCCATCCTGCCAGCACCGGCTCGCTCGCCGCCTTTGTCGCCATCGTCATCGCGGTCGTCGCTGCTTTTCTCTGGGCTGTGCAGCACAGCTACCGGAGCGGCAAAGCGGTGACCCTCGCCGCCCTCGCGCTGGCAGCCTGGCTGGGTGGCTTGTCGTGGCTCGTGGCCAGCGGCCGGATGCCGGGGCTCCCGCTTTCCGGGCTGCCGTTTTTCTTCGTCCCCATTCTGGCGGTTTGCGCTGGGGCCGGCCTCTCACCGGTCGGTGCGCGCCTGGCGGCCAGCGTGCCTCTGGCTGCACTCGTGGGCTTCCAGGCTTTCCGCCTGCCGCTCGAACTCGTCTTGCATTCGTGGGCCGCGCAAGGCGTCATCCCGGAAACCATGACGTGGACGGGACAAAACTGGGACATCGTCAGCGGTTGCACGGCGCTCGTCTGCGCCCCGCTGGCCCACCGTCACCGTGCGGCTGCCCGGGTTGCCAACATCGTCGGCCTGGCGCTGTTGGTGAATGTCATGCGCGTGGCGGTGCTTTCCTCCCCCCTACCTTTCGGCTGGGGCCAGCAGCCATCGCTCCTCCTCGCGCTCCACCTGCCCTATGCTTTCATCGGTCCGGTCTGTGTCGGTGGGGCGCTGTTCGGCCACGTGGTCCTGACCCGGGCGCTGTGGCGAAGGTAGGGCGCACCGGCCCGGTGCGCCGCGGCGGGGCGAGCCGCCCCGCCCTACCCCCGAAGCGCCTTCGCCACGTCCTTGGCGAAATAGGTCAGGATCATGTCGGCCCCGGCGCGCTTGATCGCCAGCAGCGACTCGTCGCGGCAGCGCACGAGGTCGAGCCAGCCGAGCCGGGCGGCGGCGTGGATCTGGGCGTATTCACCGGAAATCTGGTAGGCGGCCACCGGCACCTGAGTGGCATCGCGCACTTCGCGGATGATGTCGAGGTAGAGGCCGGCGGGCTTGACCATGACAATGTCCGCGCCCTCGGCCACATCGAGCTGCACCTCGCGGAGTGCCTCGCGGCGGTTGGCCGGATTCATCTGATAGGTGGCCTTGCTAAGCAGGCGCGCGCCGGCGGCCATGGCGCTGCCGACGGCCTCGCGGAACGGGCCGTAGTAGGCCGAATTGTATTTCGCCGAGTAAGCCAGGATGCCGGTGCCGGTGTGACCGGCGGCGTCGAGGGCCTGGCGGATCGCCCCCACCCGGCCGTCCATCATGTCGGACGGCGCCACGAAATCCACGCCTGCCTCGGCCTGCAGCACGGCCATCTCGCAGAGGATCGCCACCGTGCGGTCGTTCTCCACGTCGTCGGTTGACGCCGTCAGCACACCGTCATGCCCGTGGTTGGTGTAAGGATCGAGCGCGACATCGGTGATGACCGCCAACTCCGGCACCGCGGCCTTCACGGCGCGGACCGCACGCAGGATGAGGGTCTTCGGGTTCAGGGCCTCGGTGCCTTCGGCATTCTTGAACTTGGCATCGAGCTTGGGAAAGAGCGCCACGGCCGGGATGCCCAGCTTGAAAAGCTCGCGGCATTCGCGGACGAGGTCGGGGATATTGAACCGGCTGACTCCCGGCATGGAGGTGATCGGCTCGGGCCGGCCCTTGCCATCCACCACGAACAGCGGGGCAATGAGGTCGGCTGTCCGGAGGACGGTCTCCTCGACAAGGGCGCGGTGGCTGGGCAGCCGGCGCAGGCGGCGGGGACGGTGGGTGAGGACGAGCTTGGGGGTCTTGGCCATGGGAGTGGAAAGAGCGGCATTAAACCACTAATCTGCGCTAATTCACGCTAATCTTTTGCCGACCACCAAGGCAGTTTGGCCACGAAAAACACGAAACATCCTTGAGGGAACCAGCTTTCAAAGCGCCTATAGGCGCGCGGAAGTTGTGCGCCAGCCGCCCAAACCGGTTTTGTGTTCTTCGTGGCAATACTCCGAGGCTTGGGCTCTGGGCCTTGATTCACTGAATCCGTGGTTGAAAGTTCCGGGCTTTTTGCGCCTGTTGGGGCGAACTTCGCCTGACATGCCCATCCGTCTCCACGACTCACTGACCCGCAGCTTGAAAGAACTGCGTCGTCCGGACCCGGCCAACCCGAAAGACGTTTTCAGCTTCTACAACTGCGGGCCGACGGTCTACGCGCCGGCGCACATCGGGAATTTCCGGACCTTCGTCATCAACGACGTCCTCCGCCGCCTGCTCGAACTCGAATTCGGCAAGGACAAGGTGAAGCACGTCCGCAATCTGACCGACGTGGACGACCGCACCATCGGGCAGACGCAGGTGGAAAAACGTCCGCTCCGCGAGATCACGAAGAAGTGGACCGACATCTTCCACGCCGACTGCGACGCCCTCAACTGCCTGCGCCCGCACCATGAGCCCACCGCCACCGGCTACATCAAGGAGCAGGTCGACATGATCGAGGTGCTGATGGAAAAGGGGAACGCCTACCGCGCGGCCGACGGCTCGGTCTATTTCAAAGTCTCGTCCTTTGCCGACTACGGCCGGTTGTCCCGCGTCAAGGAGCGTGAACTGCTGGTCACCGACAGTGCCGCCGATTCCGACCATAAGAATTCCGTCTCCGACTTCGCGCTGTGGAAAGCCTACAAGCCCGCCGAAGACGGCGACGTCAAGTGGCCCGGCCCGCGCGGCGCGAGCGAGGGCCGGCCCGGCTGGCACATCGAGTGCAGCGCCATGAACAAAGCCCTGCTCGGCGACACCATTGACCTCCACACCGGCGGCGAGGATTTGGAATTCCCGCACCACGAAAACGAGATCGCCCAGAGCGAATGCTGCAACGGCGTCCCCTTCGCCCGCCATTGGTTTCACAGCAAACACCTGCTCGTGGACGGCACGACGATGAGCAAGAGCAAGGGCAACTACTACACTCTCGGCGATCTCATCGCCAAAGGCTACTCCCGCATGGCCGTGCGCTACGCCCTGCTCATGGGCCACCCGCGCAAGCAGCTCAACTTCACACTGGATTCGCTGCACGCGGCGGAGAGTGCGTTAACCACTCTCTCGAAATTCAGAAACACTCTCTCGCAAGCAACTGGTGATGCATTGCTTTTCGCACCATTCTACGAAGCTCTTTCTGAAGATCTGAACACGCCCGCGGCTCTTGGTGCTTTGTTTTCGGTTGCGAAACGTGGGCCTGCCGGCGTGGGGATCACTGACTTTGACCGAGCCGTGAATGACGCTCTCGGCCTAACTCTGCCTAAAGTTCATGATGCTTCGGTTCACGAAAAGCTTGGCATAACAGATTCAGTAGACGCCTTTGTGACCCCAGCAGCTATAAATGCCCTCGCCCAGAAGCGCTGGGCTGCCAAGCAGGCCAAGGACTTCGCCGGGGCCGATGCCCTCCGCAAGGAACTGGCCGCCGCCGGTTGGTCGATGCTCGATCGCAAGGACGGTTACACGCTCGAACCTATAAAAAAGTAGTCGCCCTAACCTACTCGCTTCTCACTACTCGCTACTCTCCCATGATGTCCCCGCTCGAAGAACTCCGCCACTCCGCCTCGCACGTGCTGGCGACCGCCGTCCTCCGTCTGTTCCCGGACGCCAAACTCGACATCGGCCCGCCGACCGACAGCGGCTTCTACTACGACATCGACCTCGCCCACAAGCTGACCATGGACGATCTCGCCAAGCTCGAGGCCGAGATGAAGAAGATCGCGGACGAGAACCAGCGCTTTGACCGCAAGGAAGTCTCACGCGAGGAAGCCATCGAGATCATCAAGTCCCGTGGCCAGGAACGCTTCAAGCTGGGCCGCCTCGCCGACATTCCCGCCGAAGAGAAAATCTCCTTCTACACCAACGGTGAGTTCACCGACCTCTGCGCCGGCACGCACGTCCGCTACACGGCCAAGCTGAAGGCCTTCAAGCTCCTCTCCATCGCCGGCGCCTACCACCGCGGGGACGAGACCAACCAGCAGCTCCAGCGCATCTACGGCACCGCCTTCCCGACCAAGGAGGAACTCGCCAACTACCTGACCCAGCTCGAGCAGGCCAAGCTCCGCGATCACCGCAAGCTCGGCAAGGAGCTCAAGCTGTTTCATATCGACGACGAGGTCGGCCAGGGCCTCATCCTCTGGACCCCCGCCGGCTCCATCATCCGCCAGGAGCTGCAGAACTTCCTGCTCGGCGAGCTGCGCAAGCAGCATTACTCGCAGGTCTTCACGCCGCACATCGGCAAGATTTCCCTCTACAAGACCAGCGGCCACTTCCCCTACTACAAGGACTCGCAGTTCCCGCCGATCGTCGAGCGTGACGCGCTGGACCAGCTTATCTCCTCCGGCTGCTCCTGCGCCGAGATGTCCAACCGCATCGACGCCGTCTCGGTGCATCTCGCCGAGAAGGTCAACCAGCTCACGGGCGCGGAGACCATCACCAAGGACCGCGTGCTCCCCGACGACCAGCTCATCGACGGCTTCCTGCTCAAACCGATGAACTGTCCGCACCACGTGAAGATTTATTCTTCCCAGCCGCGCTCCTACCGCGACCTGCCCGTGCGCCTCGCCGAGTTCGGCACCGTCTACCGCTGGGAGCAATCCGGCGAACTCACCGGCATGACCCGCGTGCGCAGCTTCACCGTCGACGACGCCCACCTCTTCTGCACCGAGGACCAGGTGTCGCAGGAAGTCCACAGCTGCCTGGCCCTCGTCAAGATCGCCCTCACCACGCTCGGCATGTCCGACTACCGGGTGCGCGTCGGCCTGCGGGACCCCGATTCCAACAAATACACCGGCTCGAAGGAAAACTGGGACAAGGCCGAGACCGCCTGCCGCGACGCCGCGAAGACCCTCGGCGTGCCCTTCGCCGAGGAACCCGGCGAGGCCGCCTTCTACGGTCCGAAGATCGACTTCATCGTCCGCGATGTCATCGGCCGCGAGTGGCAGCTCGGCACCGTGCAGATCGACTACAACCTGCCGGTCCGCTTCGACCTCACCTACATCGGCGCCGACAACACCGCGCACCGCCCCGTGATGATCCACCGCGCGCCCTTCGGCTCGATGGAACGCTTCTGCGGCGTGCTCATCGAGCACTTCGGCGGCGACTTCCCGCTCTGGCTTGCGCCCGAGCAGGTCCGCCTCCTGCCCATCTCCGACAAGGTCATGGATTACGCCAAGGCCACTTTCGACCAGTTCCTCTCCGCCGATCTACGCGTCACGCTCGACACGCATTCCGACAAACTCGGCGCCAAGATCCGCCGCGCCGAGCTGGACAAGGTGCCCTACGTCCTTGTGCTCGGCCAGAAGGAGGCCGAGGCCCTCAGCGCCTCCGTCCGCTCCCGGACGAAGGGCGACGAAGGGGTCCACCCGGTCTCCGATCTCATTGCTCGTTTCAAGACCGAGGTCGCCACCCGCGCGCTGCCGGAGAAAAAGACAGCGGCACCGGCACAGACCAAGGCCTGATCATTTTCACAGGAGGAAACGGAGAGAACAGAGGAAGTGAATTCATCTTCTGCCTTTCCTCTGCTGCCTCCGGTAAACCAAAATGGATTGGAAACCTGAACTCGCCGCCATCGTGGGCGCGCGGGCGCACGGGCAAGCGGAGGAAGTTTTTCCCCGGCTGCTCCAGCTCGATGCCCGCCACCCGAACGTCGCCGAGATCAATTACCAGCTCGCGTGGACCTGCGATGTGCTCGACCGCGCGGCGGACGCCCTGCCCTACTACGAAAAGGCCGTCGCCCTGGGCTTGCCGCCCAACGAACTATCCGGCGCACTGATCGGCCTCGGCTCGACGCTGCGAGCGCTCGGCCAATTGGACCGCTCCACCGAGGTGCTGCGTTCCGGCCAGATGCAGTTTCCCGACAATCCAGAGTTCGCCGCCTTCCTCGCGATCACCCTGCACCAGCAAGGCAAACCGGCCGACGCGCTGCGGCTCGCACTCGACACACTCTGTGCCACGACCGACGACCCGGGCCTCACCGCCTATCAGCGCGCCATCCGGCACGCCGCGACGAAGCTTAGGTAGGGCGAGTCGTCCCTGACGAGTTCCGGCTCATCCGGCGGATTCGCCCTACCCAATGCCTTCCTCCGTCCACTCCCCCATTCACGCGCCGGCACCATCGCCCGAAGTGGCCGGCGGGTTGACGGCGAAAGGCGGGGTGGTCCGCTCCTCCTCCGGCATGATCATCGGCAAAGGCGTGGACTCACCGGAATCCGGCATGCCCAGAATCGCTTCGGGCGTGTATTTATACACGGTGACAGGCTCGGCGATATTCTTGAGGGCGATCTCCTCCATACTACTCGGTGGCAAGGGGAGCTTACCCTTCACGATAAAGTAGACGATCTCGCTGAGGCAGATTCCGCCGCTGGGCGCCTTGGATTCCAACCGGGAGGCGATGTTGACCCCGTCCCCGGCGATTCCGCCGTCTGGCAACAGCGCGACATCGGCGATATGTATGCCGAAACGGTGCCGCAATCCTGCCGGATCTTTGCCCCGGTTAAAGGATTTCTGCATGCCCAGCGAGAACCGGACCGCCTGGATGGCGCTGGGAAATATCATGAGCATGCCATCACCCATGGTGTTGATGAGCATGCCGCCCTGATCCTTGCCCTCGTTCTGCATGCGCTGCAGGTCGGCCCGGACCTTCTTGATGGTCAGATTCTCGTCGGTCTGCATGAGAGCAGAATAGCTGACCACATCCGTGAAAACGATGGCTTGCAGCCGGCGACTGTGCTTCGTCGCCGTCTTCTCATGCTCGGCGGAGACCCAGGCTTCTCGTTTTATCAATTCCAGTTCGCGGGCGGAGAACTGCTCATTGAACCGCTTCTCCGTCTGGGTCAGAAACGCCTCCTTCTTCTGGAAATCATCCTGTCGTTGTTCCAGCTCAGCCCGCAGGGCCACCAGCTCATCCTGCTCCATCAGCAGGGAGATCTGCTTCTGTTGAAATAATTTTTGTTTTTTTAGCAATAGTTCGCCCTCGACCAGTTCACGGGATTTGGCTTCCAGATCGTGGCGCTTTGCCTCTAGTTGCTCCTTTTCCTCCTGCAGCCGCTTCTCCAGTTCAGCCAGTTCCGCGAAACGCATCTGCACCGACAGTTCGCGCTCCTCGATTTTGGAGATCAGCGCCGACTTGCTGGGCAAGGATAATGGTCGCTTCTCGGGCGGCTTGGGGAAGTCCATGGTAGCAATCTCCTTGCTAGCACCGGCTGGGACCGATGCAAGTGGGGAGACAGACTGGGGACATGCCGGCCGGCTCACAGTTCCGCCGTCGCGCTGCGCCTCGCACTCGACACGCTCTGCGCCACGACCGACGACCCGGGCCTTACCGCCCTATCAGCGCGCCATCCGGCACGCAGCGGCGAAATTATAGGGCACCGCCCGTCCACTGGCCATTCACCAATCGGCGTAGCTCCAGCGGATTGCCGTTCTGCAATTCCGGTGGCAGCAGTTCATCGGCAAAGCTCTGATAGCATATCAGCCGCGCCCAACGGTTCAGCGCCCGCGTGCCGACCGAAGTGCTGCGCCCGCCGTCGCTCGTCGAGGGATAGGGCCCGCCGTGCACGATGGCTGGGCTGACCTCGAGGCCCGTCGGATAGCCATTGAAAATCAACCGCCCGGCCTTCGCCGCGAGAATATCCACGAGGGGCCCCTGCACTTTCGCCTCGTCCGCCGCCGCATGGACCGTGGCGGTGAGGCTGCCCTCCAGCTCATGCGCCACGCGCAGCATCTCGGCGGTATCCTCACACCAGACCACAAGCGAACTCGGGCCAAAGATCTCCTCGGACAAGGCTTGGTTCCCGATAAATTCCTTCGCGCCGGTCTCGAACCACACCGGGGCGGCACTGCACATCGAAACGGCGTTGCCCTGGGCCAGCACCTTGACGCCCGGCTGGTGAGCACGGGCGGTCGTATTCGCCACGAAATTTTTCCGGATGCCGGGGGTGAGCATCACGCTCTCCAGCGTCGCAGTGAGGCGGCCGGCCAGATTCTGGACGAATTGCTCCGCCGCTGCCGCGCGCTGCAAGACGATGAGTCCGGGATTGGTGCAGAACTGGCCGACACCGACCAGCGATGAAGCATACAGCCCCTCAACCAATCCCGCGGATCGCTCGGCGATGGCCCCGGGCAAAATGAACACCGGATTGACGCTGCCCATCTCGGCATAAACCGGGATCGGTTCCGGCCGCGCCGCCGCCAGATCAGTCAGCGCCCGGCCACCTTTGACGGAGCCGGTGAAACCGACGGCTTTGACGGCGGGATGCTGCACCAGCGCCTGCCCCACTTCGAACCCGGCATCGAACAGGAGCGAGAACGTGCCCTCGGGGAGACCGCAGTCCCGGACGGCATGGATGATGAGCCGGCCGACCATTTCACTCGTGCCCGGGTGCGCCGGGTGGGCCTTGACGATGACGGGGCAACCGGCCGCGAAGGCCGACGCCGTGTCGCCGCCTGCCACCGAGTAGGCAAAGGGAAAATTGCTGGAACCGAACACCACGACCGGGCCGATGGGCCGGAGCATCGAGCGATGATCGGGCTTGGGCAGCGGCTTGCGGTCGGGCAGCGCCGTCTCGATGCGCGCGTCGAGCCAGTCGCCGCGCGCGGCGGCCTCGCCGTAGAGCCGGAGCTGTCCCGCCGTGCGGGCCACCTCGCCCTTCAGCCGCACCTCGGGGAGGCCGGTCTCCTGCATGGCCCGGGCGACCAGTTCCGCCGACCGGGCCTCCAGCTTCTCTGCCAGGGTGGTGAGGAATTGTTGGCGCCGAGCGCCGGAAAGTTTTGCCCAAACCGGCGCGGCATCCGCCGCCAATTGCACGGCGCGATCCACATCCTCGCCGGCGGCGGAGAGAAATGACGGCTCCAGCGGGACATTGCGCGCCGGGTCAAAGGCCTTGAACGAAGCCCCGCCGAGTCCGCTGGAACCGAAGCCAATGAGGGAGCCGCCGTCAGGTTTCATGGGGATAGTTGTGTCGTAGGGGAAAATGGCTGCGAGCCGAAAGGTGGAACCCGGCCTCCGGACGGGTTCGAGCGCGTCCGGAGGCCGCGCTCCACCCATCACAGTTTCAGCTGCTCTTTCAGCGCCTTGGCGAGCACGGCCTTGGCGTGGGCCAGATCGGCCCCGGCGGGCATCAGGCGCGGCGGCCGGACGAAAGGCGCACCCCGCCCCACCTCGGCCTGGATCCACTTGATGATCTGGACGAACTTGGGCACCGTATCGAGGCGGAGCAGCGGCAGGAACCATTCGTAAAGAGCGGCGGCGCGGGCCTTGTCGCCCCGGCTCGCGTAGTCGAACAAAGCCACGGACTCGGCCGGAAATGCATTCACCAACCCGGCCACCCACCCCACCGCGCCGGCATAGACACTCTCGACGATGGCATCGTCCATGCCGACCAGGATATCGAGCCGGCGGCCCACCTCGGCCCGGATGGCCGTGATCCGGCGCACATCGCCACTGGATTCCTTCACGGCGTGGAGATTGGCGTGCTCCCTGGCCAGCTCGGCGATGTGTTCCGGCAGGAAGTCCGTTTTGTAGGCGACAGGGTTATTGTAGAGCATGCAGGAGAGTTTGGTCGCGGCGATGACGGCGCTGACGTGGGCCTTCATCTCCGGCCAGTCACTCGTGTAGACGTAGGGCGGCAGCACCATCAGGCCCTGGCAACCCGCCTGCTCGGCGGCCTTGGCCAGTGCCACGGCCTCACGGGTGGAAAGGGATGCTATGCCCAGCACAACCGGGGCGCGGGCGCCCACGGCCGCCACACCGGTGCGGACGATGGCGATCTTTTCGTCGAAAGTGAGCGTCGCCGCCTCACCCAGAGAGCCGCAGAGCACGAGCCCCGTGCAACCGCTGTCGATCATCCACCGTGCATGGGTCGCGAGAGCAGGATGGTCCACTGACAGATCGGGGGACAGATTGGTAGTGATGGCCGGGATAACGCCTTTCCAGTTCATGCGTAGCGATTGGGGTTGAGTAGTGTAAGGTCGACCGAGGGTTTGCGACCGGTGAGGATTTCCGCGATCAGGAGACCGGAGATGGGCGCCAGGGTGAGCCCGAGCATGGCGTGCCCGCTCGCGGTGGCGAGATTCGAGAAATGGCCCAGACGACCGATGTAGGGCATGCCGTCCGGCGTGACCGGGCGGTAGCCGAACCACGGTTTGATGCCGGCGAAATCGGCTGCGGTGAGCTCCGGAAAGAAAGCCAGCGCCCCGGCGATGATCTGCGCAACGCGCTCGGGCCGGACGTTGTCGCTGTGGCCGCTGATTTCCATCGTGCCGCCGAAACGCAGCTTGTCTCCCATGGGCGTCACTGCCACGCGCCGTTCGGTCAGGATGAGTGGTTTCGTCAGATGGAAACGCGGCTGATCAATCGTGAGGCTGTAACCCTTGCCCGCCTGCAGGGGCAGCCGCAGGCCGAGCCCGTTGATCATCGCCGGCGACCAGGAACCGCCCGTGAGCACGTATTCATCGGCGAACAGATCGCCCGCCGTGGTCGATACGCCGGTGATGCGTCCCGCCTCGGTCCGCCAGCCATAGATGCTGCTGTTCCAGGAAAACTTCACGCCCATTTCCTTGAGCAGGTTGGTCAGCGCGGGCATCAGCCGGCGCGGTGTGAGGTGGGCGTCGATGGGGAAATAAACCGAGCCGACCACGGCGAGTTTCGCGCCCGGCTCCAGCGCGGCGGTTTGCTGCGCCGTGAGCACCTGCGCCTCGATGCCCAGCTCGTTGGCGAGGGCCGCGAGCCCGTGCGTCTCATGGTCGAGGCATTTCTGGGTCTGACACAGGTTGAGGAGCCCCTCCGTCTTGAGCTCGAAGGCATTGCCGGTGATATCGGCCAACTCCACAAACAGTTTCCGGGAACCAAGGCAGAGGTCGCGCAACACCGGGGCGGAGCGGCGGGTGTGCTCCGGGTTGCAGGCGCGGGCGAAGAGCCAGCCCCAGCGCATGAGGTCGCCGTCCAACCGCGGCTTGATGTAGAATGGGCTGCGTGGGCTGAGCATCCACTTGAGCCCCTTCCAGACCATACCCGGCGCGGCCAGCGGGATGACATGACTGGGCGAGATGTAGCCGGCGCTGCCGTGCGCGCAGGTATCCGCCCCCTCGGCATTGCGCTCGACGACGGTTACCCGCCAGCCTTCGCGCGCCAGATAGTAGGCGCAGCTCAGACCGATGACACCACCGCCACAAATGATGACCGACCGGGTTTGGCGCATGGGATTAACGGATACCCCACACGAACGGATCGGCTGGATCCAGCAACAACGTCGCCTCGGCCGTTACATGCGCCGTGCCGGTGATGGTCGGGATAATCTTGTCGCCCTGCCTGAGATATTTTCCCCGAAACAGACTGCCGACGATGCTCTCCTGCACCCACTCGGCGCCCGGGGCCAGTTTGCCGTCGGCGGCGAGGCACGCGAGTTTGGCGCTGGTGCCCGTGCCGCACGGCGAACGATCGTAGGCCAGACCCGGACAGAGAACGAAATTCCTGGAATTTACCCCGGGCGTGGTGGAGGGGCCGAAGAGTTCGACATGGTCCACCTCGGGGAATCCAGAATCACTGACCGCCTGCCGGATGCGGACACAGTAGCCGGTCAGTTGGGCAACATTCGAGAGTTCCAATTTTTGGTCGTGGTTCTCAATCAGGCAAAACCAATTCCCGCCCCACGCGATGTCGCAGGTCACATCACCGACGCCTGGCAAATAAAGTTCCAGCTCGGCGTGCTGGCGGTAGCTCGGCACATTTTCAAAAGTTACCGCCCCGCTGGCCGCCAGCTGGGCGGTGATGGGACCGACCGGGGTGTCGAATTTGACCGGGCCGGGTTTGAGCCGTCCGAGGTGGGCGAGCGCCACGACCACCCCGATGGTGCCGTGGCCGCACATGCCGAGATAGCCGACGTTGTTGAAGAAGATGACGCCGAACTGGCAGCCCGCCTCGTGCGGCTCGACCAGCAGCGCGCCGACCATGACAGCGGAGCCGCGAGGTTCCCCCACGACCGCAAGGCGGAAGTTGTCGTGCTTCCCTTGGAACACCTTCACCCGCTCCGCCAGCGGTCCGGCACCAAGGTCGGGCCCGCCTTCCCAGACGACGCGGGTGGGTTCCCCGCCCGTGTGGGTGTCGATGAGCTTGATCCTGGGCAGAGTGGACATGGCAGACGATGAAGCCAGCAACATCACACCGCCCGGCGCCGGAGAAAAGCAAAAAGCCCGCTAAGGTGGAACGCGACCTCCGGGCGCGTTTTGGGCTGACACGAATCCCGAAGCCCGTCCGGAGGCCGGGTTCTGCCTACCAAAACAAAAACCGCCCCCATGCGGGAGCCGGCTAGGAGCAAACATACCCCGGGGGCATTTGATCAAACCTGTCAGGCTCAAGCAATCACCGCTTCCTTGATCTCCCAAGTAGCCACGAGCGTGAGCGAGTCGAGTCTCGTCCACTCGCTCACGCTTGTGGCTACACCTCAACCAACCCGGAGCCGTTCGACTCCGCTCACGGTCGGCGACGAGCTCCGGTGGATCGGACCCACGGTGAATAAACGTCGGTGCTGGCCTCAGACGGCGCTGTCGCCGTGCTCGTCGGTGCGGATGCGGACCACATCCTCCAGCGGGAGAACGAAGATCTTGCCGTCGCCGATCTTCCCGGTCTTGGCGGCGCCGGTGATGGCCCCGATGACCTTGGCGACAACGTCGTCGGCCACGGCGACCTCGATTTTCACCTTGGGCAGGAAGTCCACGGTGTATTCACTGCCGCGGTAAATCTCGGTGTGGCCTTTCTGACGGCCGAAGCCCTTGACCTCGGTGACCGTCATGCCCTCGATACCCACGGCGCCGAGCGCCTCCTTAACCTCGTCGAGTTTGAACGGCTTGATGATGGCGATGATGAGTTTCATGTTTGGTAATAGTTGGGGGTTAGAGGATGTAGCCTTCTTCGCCGTGGTCGGTGATATCGAGACCCTGCTGCTCCGCTTCCGGGGCCGGACGCAAACCGACCAAAGCCTTCACCGCGTAGGCGATGACGAGGGTGCCGACGATCGAGAGCACCAAGGTTACGCCAATGGCCTTGAGCTGGGCGACCCACAGGCCGCCGTTCTTGATCAAGGCGGCCAGGCCGTTTTTCTCGGCATAACCCGCGCTGATGAGATTGGAGTTCACGTCGGCGGTGGCGAGGAAGCCCGTGAGAAGCGCGCCGAGCGTGCCGCCCACCGCGTGGACGCCGAAGGTGTCGAGCGCATCGTCATACTTGAAGATGGCCTTGAGCTTGGTGCAGGCGAGGAAGGGCACCACCCCGGCGAAGACACCGATGATGACCGAACCCGTGGCGTTGACGAAACCGGCGGCAGGCGTGATGACGACCAGGCCCGCGACAATGCCCGAGCAGAAGCCGAGCACCGAGGCATGGCCGCGGGTGACCTTCTCGATCATGCCCCAGGTGAAGCCGGCGACCGCCGCGGCCAGCGTGGTGGTCGTGAAGGCATTGGCGGCGACGCCGTCAGAGGCGACCGCCGAACCGGCGTTGAAGCCATACCAGCCCACATAGAGCATGCCGGTGCCGACCATACAGAGCACGAGGCTGTGCGGAGCCATCTTTTCCTTCCCGAATCCGAGCCGCGGCCCGAGGATAAGGCAGAGAATCAGAGCGGACCAGCCGGAGGACATGTGGACGACCGTGCCGCCCGCGAAATCAATGGCCGGGATGACCGCGTCGGCGTTCCAGACCCCGTTCATCCAGCCCGTAGCGCCCCAGACCATGTGGGCCAGCGGGAAATAAACCACGATCATCCAAATGGTCACGAACAGCAGAACCGCGCTGAACTTCATGCGCTCGGCGATGGCGCCGACGATCAGCGCGGGCGTGATGATGGCGAACATCATCTGAAACATCGCAAACACGTTTTGCGAAACCCAGTAGGCGTAATTGGTATTCGGAGCCGAGGTAACCCCCTTGAAAAAGAGGAACTCCGTGCCTCCGATGAACGGGCTGCCGTAACTCGTGCCAAACACGAGGCTGTAACCGAACGCCCACCAGAGGATCGTGACCAGGCCGGTGATGCCCAGGCACTGGGCCAGCACAGACAGCACGTTCTTCTTGCGGACGAGGCCGCCATAGAAGAGCGCCAGGCCGGGCAGTGTCATGAAGAGCACGAGCGCGGTGCTCGTCATCATCCAGGCGTTGTGACCGGGACCGGCAGTCTTGGTGAGGGACTGGCCCGGATCCGTATTGTTAACGTAGGCCTCCAGCGCGGCGATGCGCTCGTCCGCCGTCGGGGCAGCTACGGGGGCATCTTCAGCGCGGGCGGACAAACCAAACGCAAGGGCGAACAGGGCCCCGGCGAGGGTGAACAAACGTAAGGCTTGGGACAATGAGGTGTGGTTCATGGACCCATCCTCCCAAGCAGGCCCGATGCCATGCACGTGATTCACCCCCACAAAGCCGGCAAGCCAACCGTGTCATAGGCCAAGGTGGAGCGCGGCCTCCGGACGCGTTGCTTGCTTCCTCGCAGCCAAAACCCGTCCAGAGGCCGGGTTCCACCCATTCTCTCCGGCAGATCGGATGCCGTTGTCGTGCTCTGTTTGCCTCAGACCGCCGCGTCGCCGTGCTCGTCGGTGCGGATGCGAATGACGTCTTCCACCGCGGACACGAACACCTTGCCGTCGCCAATCTTGCCGGTCTTGGCCGCGCCGACGATGGCGGCGACGACCTTTTCCGTGATCTCGTCGCTGACGACGATCTCGATCTTCACTTTGGGCAGAAAATCCACGGTGTATTCACTGCCGCGGTAGACCTCGGTATGGCCCTTCTGTCGGCCGAAGCCCTTGACCTCGCTCACGGTCATGCCTTCGACGCCGACCGTGGTCAGTGCTTCCTTAACGGCGTCGAGCTTGAATGGCTTGATGATGGCGGTGATGAGTTTCATAGGGAGAAGGAGGTTGCCCGCAGTTTTGGCGAGATGCCGGCCAGCGCAAGCCTACTGTGGCGGCACGACGGTCGAGAGGTGGAGCTCCTTGAGCTGCTTGGCCGTGACCGGCGTCGGGCTTTGGGCCATGAGATCCTGCGCCTTCTGGGTCTTGGGGAAAGCGATGACGTCGCGGATGCTCGTGGTGCCGCAAAGCAGCGCAACCATGCGGTCGAGGCCAAAGGCGATGCCCCCGTGCGGCGGCGCACCGTAGGTGAAAGCCTTGAGCAGGTAACCGAAACGGCTCTCGACCACCTCGGCCGGGATCTTGAGGACGTCTTCAAACACCTTTTTCTGCAGCGCAGGCTGGTGGATGCGGATCGAACCGCCGCCGAGTTCCATCCCGTTGAGCACAATATCGTAGTGCTGACCGCGGACGGCCTTCGGGTCGCTGTCGAGCAGTCCGGCGTCCTCGACGACCGGCGCGGTGAACGGATGGTGCGTGGCCGCGTAGCTGCCCTTTTCCTCGTCGTAGGACATGAGCGGAAAATCGACGACCCACAGGAAATTCCACTGGTCGGGACGCACCGCCATCTTGCCGCGCTTCACGAGCAGCTGCGCGGCTTCGAGCCGGATGCGGCCCAGGATGGCGCAGGCGCGCTCCCACGGGGCGGCGGCGAAAAAGATGATGTCGCCGTTCTCGATGGTGAGGCGCTTGGTCAGCTCGGCTTTCTCCGCGTCGGAGAAAAATTTCACGATGGGGGACTTCCACTCGCCATTCTCCACCTTGATGAAGGCGAGGCCCTTCGCGCCGAGCGATTGTGCGATCTCCTCGAGCGCGCCGATCTCCCCTTGCGTGATATCGGCGAGGCCCTTCGCGTTGAGGGCCTTGACGGAGCCGTGCGCGGCTACGGTCGAAGCGAACACTTTGAAGCCGGAAGTCTTGAACAGCGCGCTGAAGTCCACCAGCTCCAGCGCGAAGCGGGTGTCCGGCTTGTCGACGCCGTAGCGGTTCATGGCGTCCTGGTAGGCGAGGCGCGGGAACGGCGTCGGTAGATCGTGGTCGAGCACGTCTTTCCAGACTTTCCGCAACATGCCCTCGAAGAGCGCATAGATCCCCTCGCGGTCGATGAATGACACCTCCACGTCGATCTGGGTGAACTCCATCTGCCGGTCAGCGCGCAGATCCTCGTCGCGGAAGCAGCGGGCGATCTGGAAATATTTCTCCACGCCCGCGACCATCAGGATCTGTTTGAACTGCTGGGGTGACTGGGAGAGGGCGTAGAACTCGCCGGGATGGATGCGGGATGGCACGAGGTATTCGCGCGCGCCCTCCGGCGTGCTCTTGAACAGCACCGGCGTCTCGACCTCGTAGAAGCCCTGGGCGTCGAAGTAGTCGCGAACGGATTTCGTCGCGCGGTGGCGCACAACGAGGTTCTTGCGCATCTTCGGGCGGCGCAGGTCGAGATAGCGGTAAGTCAGGCGCAGGTCCTCGTTGACCTTGTCGCCCCCCGCGTCGGTCAAGGGGAACGGCGGCGTAGCGGAAAGGTTGTGCACCACCAACTCGGTCGCATCGATCTCCACTTCGCCCGAGGGCAGATTCTTGTTCACCATGTCAGCCGGGCGGTTTTCCACCTTCCCCCGGACGGCGATGACCGACTCGTCTTTCAAGTCCGCGGCTTGCGAGCGGAGCGCGGAGTCAAACTTCACCTGGGTGATGCCCTCGCGGTCGCGGAGATCGACGAAAATGATGCCGCCGTGGTCGCGGATGGAATCCACCCAGCCGGCGAGCGACACGGTCGCGCCGAGGTTGGCCTTGGTGAGCTGGGCGCAATGATGGGTGCGTTTCATGGGAGCGGAACGCTCAACCAAACGACCCGCCCCACCCCGGGGCAATCAGATTTTGGACGGGTATGACACGGGGCAAGGTAGGGCGGAGCGGCTCGCTCCGCCGCGGCGCACCGGGCCGGTGCGCCCTACCCTCAACCTCTGATCAATCCACGATGAGGCTCTCGCCGGTCATCTCCGCCGGCTTGGGCAGACCCATCAGGTGCAAGACCGTCGGGGCGATGTCCGCCAGTCGCCCA
Organism: Verrucomicrobiota bacterium; assembly: GCA_031387725.1. GTDB lineage: Bacteria > Verrucomicrobiota > Verrucomicrobiia > Opitutales > Opitutaceae > Lacunisphaera. Next base: position 26,323 of record JANNDM010000187.1, read on the forward strand.
CCGGGGCGCATCCTGGTCTTCCCGGCGACCAGCCCCTCGCCCACGACAAAGACCTCGACGAGGTTCAGCGTGTGCGCGGTATGCGGCGAATTATTTTCATAGTCCCACATCTGCTCGGCGTTGCCGTGGTCGGCGAGGACGACGGCCTGGCCGTTCCTCGACGCCAGCGCGGCGAGCAGCTCACCCAGCCCGGCGTCGGTCGCCTCGCAGGCCTTGATCGCTGCCGGGAGCGAGCCGGTGTGGCCGACCATGTCGGGATTCGCGTAGTTGACGATGATCAGGCCGTATTGGCCGGAAAGAATCGCGGCCTTGGCGTCGGCGGTCACCTGTGCGGCCGACATCTCGGGCTGCAGATCGTAGGTCGGCACCTTCGGACTGGCCGGGCAGGCGTTCACCTGACCGGGGAACGGGGTGCTGCGGTAATTGTTGAAGAAAAAGGTCACGTGCGGGTTCTTCTCCGTCTCGGCACAACGGAACTGCCCAAGACCGGCGTTGCTCACGACCTCACCCAGAATATTCTTCAGCGGCGCCGGTTTTTCCGAGATCACATGGACCGGCAGGCCGGACTCATACTCGGTCATCGTGGCATAGTAGAGCTCGAGCTTCGGACCGCGGTCGAAGCCCTTGAAATCATCGGACACGAACGCCTTCGTGATCTCGCGCGGCCGGTCGCCCCGGTAGTTGTAGAACAGCACCGCGTCGCCATCCGCGATCGTCGCGACGGCCTTGCCGTCGGCCCCGACGATCCAGGTCGCGGGCACAAACTCATCGCCGTTCTGGGTCGGGCTGAGCGGGTTCGTATAGTAACCGGAGATGGCCGCCTCGGCACTGGTCGCGGTGGCGACCGCCTTCCTGCCGGTGAGCATGTCATAAGCCTTCTGCACGCGCTCCCAACGGTTGTCGCGATCCATCGCCCAGAATCGCCCGCAAACGGTGGCGATTCGGCCCAGGCCGATTTTTTTGCACGCGGCCTCGACCTGCTTGATGTAGCCCAACCCGCTCTGCGGCGGCGTGTCGCGGCCATCGGTAAAACCGTGGATGAATACGCGGCCCGCCAGGCCGTCCTCCTTCGCCTGCCGCAAGATGCCGTAAAGATGCTCCAGCATCCCATGCACGCCGCCGTCGGAGACGATGCCCATCAGATGCAGCTTGGCCGCCGGTGACGCTTTCAACCGCGCGACGATCGCGTGCCACACCGGGTTGCGGGCAAGTTGCTGCTCGGAAAAAAGCTTATTCAGGCGCACCAACTCTTGGTCGACGATCCGGCCGGCGCCGATGTTCTCATGACCGACCTCGGAGTTGCCCATCTGGCCGTCCGGCAGACCGACATCGAGCCCGCTGGCGGCGACCAGCGTGACCGGATACTTCGCGTGGAGCATGTCGTCCGCGGGCTTATCGGCCAGAAAGACGGCATTGAATTTATTCTGCTCCGGGTGGGGGTTCGCACCCCATCCATCGCGGATCACGAGCAGCACCGGCGCACGCATGGCAGTCATGCCCGCTGTTGTCCGGTTTCTCGCGAACCCGGGCAATCAAAAACCTCCGGCCGCCGGTTGACTTTCCGGGCTAAAATCACACCTCTACAGGCCGCATGTCCTCGTCCGGCGTCCTGTTACTCAACCTCGGCTCCCCCGATTCCACCTCCGTCCCGGATGTGAAGCGCTACCTGCGCGAATTCCTCGGCGACGAGCGCGTGATCGACAAGCCCGGCAGCGGTTTCCTGCGATGGGTGCTGGTCAATGGCATCATCATCCCCTTCCGGGCGAAAAATTCCGCGCACGCCTACTCCACGGTGTGGACGGCCGAGGGCTCGCCACTCGTGGTCACCAGCCGGCGCACGCAGGCCAAACTCCAGGCGAAGTCCGATCTCCCCGTCGAGTTGGCCATGAACTACGGCCATCCTTCCATTCGGGATGTCCTCCGCCGGCTCGTCACACTGGGCGTCGATCGCCTGCTGCTTTTCCCGCAATACCCGCATTATGCGATGTCGAGCTGGGAGACCGTGGTGGCCAAGGTCCACCGCGAGGCTGCGAAGCTGGCGCCCGACCTGAAGATCGAATGCGTGCAGCCCTACTATGGCGACGCCGACTACATCGACGCGCTGGTCGCGAGCGCCCGCCCCTACCTGAACCAGCCGCACGATCACTTGCTATTCAGTTACCACGGCATTCCGGTCCGTCATCTCACCAAAGCCGACAGCTCCCGCGCGCACTGCCAGCTCGTCGCCGACTGCTGCCACACCTGTTCGCCGGCTCATGCCACCTGTTACAAGGCCCAGGTCACGCGCACGACGCAGCTCTTTGTCCAGAAGGCCGGGCTCGACCCGAAGAAATGGTCCCTTTCCTTCCAGTCCCGGATCGCCGGCGAGCCGTGGCTTTCGCCTTACACGGACCAACTCTTCACCGAATTGCCTCAGCAGGGGAAAAAGCGCCTGCTGGTCATCACCCCGGCGTTTGTCACGGACTGCCTGGAGACCTTGGAGGAAATCCAAGTGCGTGGAGCCGAGGATTTCACGGCCGCCGGCGGCGAGTGGTTTGGGCACATTCCCTGCCTGAATGACCAGCCGGTGTGGATCGATTTCCTGGAACGCCGCGTGCGCACCTGGCAAGCCGCCTGACCTCTGCCGGCCAGACCGGCCCGGTGCTGCCTGGGTGATTAACCTCAAGCACTTGTAAATGCCGTATGAACTCTTCGGCCGATGAGGCCTGGCGCGAATCTGGGCTGGCCGTGTCTTATTCAACCAACAACCTGCCGCTCCCCTTGCAAACGGTATACAACCAGTCTCCGTTCCGCCAATTGCTGGCGAAATACAGCCAGTGGACCCCGAAGCTGGTCCCTCCGGCCGTGGTTGGCCGCGTGCTCTTCATGGACGACGACAAGCACATCTGCACCCTGACCAAGAACCTCCTCGAAAACCTCGGTTACTACTGCGATCTCGCCAAGAACGGGGAGGAAGCAGTTCAGCTCTATCAGCGCGCCTTCGAGACCAACCAGCCCTACGGCGCCGTCATCATGGATCTTACCGTCATTGGCGGAATGGGCGGTGAAGAGGCTTTCAAGCAGATGCATTTGCTCGACCCCCAGGTGCGCGCGGTCATCACCAGCGGATATGACAACGACGACTTGCGTCGCCAGTTCCTCGGTTTGGGTTTCATCGGCTACCTGCCCAAACCCTACCGCGTCGGCGAGCTCGGTCGTTTGCTCCGAACCGTGATCGTTTGAGCGCCATCATCCAGCGGCCGCGAGCACCCGGGCCGATGGGGCCAAGGGGCCTTGGCCTCACCTTGGCTGCTGCTTGAACTTACCATTGCCTTCCGGGGGTCACCGCGCTGCCGGGCGGACCCGGGTCTCCTCCCAGCCCAGACCGATGACAAAGTCCTTGGTCAAGAAATCGAGGAAATCACGGCCGCTGATCACCAGGCAGCTCGCCCCTTTGCTCCGCACCGTGACCGTGGCGGTCGCAACGCCGTCGCCCAACAGGCTCATCTCACCGAAACTGTCGCCCATTTTCAACCGGCGCCGCTCTTCATTTTTTTGCGTAACCACCAGTTCGCCGCGGTGAACCAGATAGAACCAGTGATTGTTGGCACCCTCCTGCATGACGGCTGCGCCCTCGGCAAACTCGCGCAGTTTCGCCTGGCGCGCAAAGGCCGCGAGGGAGGTCTGACTCCAATTGTGCGTCAGCTCGGTCTGCTGGAGGAAACCGACCTTCTGCACCGCGTCCTCCACTGCGGTGCGAGACAATTTCGACAACACCAGCCGGTCGAAATCCACCTTGTCCAGCCCCAGCAGGGTGCTCTTTTCAAGGCTGCGGACGGATCGGGTGCGCACGCCGCCCTGCAGCAGCGCAATCTCGCCAAACACCTCGCCCTCGCCCATCTCCGCCACGGGCTCCGACCGACCCGGCGCGTAATCCCGCCTCACCTCGAGCCGGCCGGAAAGCACCACATAGAGCCGGTCACCGGCCTCGCCCTCGCGCACCACGAAGCTCCCGCGTTTGTGCTGTTCCGGTTTCACGGCCGCGGCCAGGGCCAGCAAATCCGCGGCGTCCAGTTCGCGAAAGAGCACCGTCCGGCCGAGCCACTCGGCAATGGTTTCGGCCGACACCAGCACCGCCGACGGCCGCAGCTTTCGCTCCGTTCGCTCGCGCCACCACGCCCGCCCATGGCGGTAGGCGATCCAGCCAACGGCGCCCGCGGCGCCCAGCACCAGCAGTCCGAGAAAAACCAAGAGCGCCAAGGACGTGTAGCGCCAGCCTCCCGCCGCTTGGAAACGCTGCAGCAACTCGCCCGCCTTCGCGTGCCACAACACACCTCCGCTTAGCAAAATCAGCAACAGCCAACCCACGGTCGCGCCGGCGCACGCCATGAGATATTGCCGATCGGCCAACTGCCGGCGCGCACTGCGCAGCAGCGTGAAGAGCCGGTCCTGGGCGAAGACAAAATCGTAGGAGGTCGCCAGCTGCGGGTCCCGCCACATCGCCCCCAGCAGGTCGTGGAGCGGCGAATCCCACAACGGCGACAATTGCAGCAGCAGACCGGCCAAGAGCGGCACCAGCAGTTCCGGCGCCCACCAGGCCGTCGCCGTAATAAACACCAATGAAGGGGTCAGCCGGGCCAGGGCGGCGTTGGTTTCCGTGGCCTGTCCACCCATGACGGCGTCAGTCAAGTCGAGGCGGAAATGGGGCAGGAGTGATTTCCAGGCAAAACGCGGCTGATAAACCTCGGCCCCGGCCGCGCGCACCACACTGGCGGCCAGCGCCCAGCCCAGGCTGACGGTTGCGCAGGCCGCGAGCCAACCCACCACAAGCCAGCCGGGGTGCTGTGGCATCTGCACCGGCCGCAACGCAAGGCTCACGCCCGCCGCGACCAGAAAAATCAGCGCCGTCCACCGGATCAGGGAGCCGTAAATCCGCAACGGCCAGCGCACCGGTGCCACCGCGGGTGGTGGAGACTGGGCGTCTGTTTGCAGGATCCCGGCCCGCACTGCCTTCACCACCAGTTCATAAAATTCGCGCAGCGAAGGACAACGTTGGGCCGTGATGGCGGCGCAGAGCACGCGGGTGACCGTGCCCCCGGAGCCGAATTGCTGCAGCAACTCCCACTGCTTCGGTGTCATCACCAGATGGCGGTGGCCGGGGGAATATTTTACGACCAGCCGGTCCCGGCGCAATTTCACCATGCGCACATCCGCGCTGAGCCGCAGCACCGCCTGGTTCAGCAACTTGGCCAGACCAACGTCGGCCGGTGGGGACTCTGGGGACGGCGGGGGCATCGGGGCGGGGGCGCAACGGGATGAACGTATTTTCAGGACTGGAACTCAAGCGCGCACTTACCCCGGCACCAACAACAACTCCCGCCCGCGGGCGACGGCCGCCTCAAGATCGGCGCCGATATTCTCGCGGCCGAGGGCGTCGAAGAAGCCGGCCTTCTCCAACATGAAATAAGGCTGCGTGTGCGGCCCGCTCAACACCAGGTATTTTCCGTGCCGGCGCAATTTCGCGTGCAGATTTTCGATGCGGTTGAGCGCCGTGGCGTCCATCGCGGTCACCGCCGCCATGTGCAGGATGACCACCTGGGTGTCACCGCCGGTGCGGCGGATGATATTCTCCAGCTTCTCGGCCGATCCGAATAGCAGCGCGCCAAACACCCGGTAAATCATCACGCCACGGGGCACGTCCTTCACGGGCTCATGCCCCTGCCCGCCCGCCGCCGCCTCGTCGCCCGTCAAGGCGTGGATCTGCGTCGTGTCGGCCACCCGCTTGATAAACGAGAATGCCGCCAGCACCATGCCGACCTCGACGGCGACGGTCAGGTCAAACAGGACGGTCAGCCCAAAGGTCGTGAGGAATACCGCGGCGTCGCCTCGGGGTTTCCGGCGCAGGAGCGGAAACTCCTCCCATTCGCCCATGCGAACGGCCACCACCGCCAGCACCGCCGCCAGCGAGGCCAGCGGCACATCTGTAAAGAGCGGCGCCGCGACCAGCAGCACCAGGAGCAGGAAACCGGCATGCACGAGGCCCGCCACCGGCGAGCCGGCGCCACTGCGAATATTGGTCGCCGTGCGGGCGAGCGCCCCCGTCACCGGCAAGCCGCCGAAGAGCGGGGTCACAAAATTCGCCACGCCTTGCGCCATCAGTTCCTGGTTGGAGTCGTGCCGATCATCAATCAAGCCGTCGGCCACCACCGCCGACAGCAGCGACTCGATGGCGCCGAGCAGCGCCAGAGTAAAGGCCGGCCGGATCAAGTCGCCGAGGTGCTCCCAATTGAATCCTGGAAAATGGAAACCCGGCAGTCCCTGCGGAATGCCGCCAAACCGGTTGCCGATGGTGTCGGTGCTCCAACCGAGCCGCTGATAGATTTGCACGATCACCACGCCCGCCCCCACGGCGACAATCGAGCCCGGCACCCGGTTCCAACGTTTCGGCCAGAGCAAGATGATAACCAGCGAAACCGCTGACAAGGCGACCGTGTTCCATTGGATGGTCGACCCTGCACCGGCCAGGGCTGCCAACTTGGGCAGAAACTCCGCCGGTTCGTGCGCCAGTTGCAGACCAAACAGCGCGCGCAGCTGCGTCGAGAGAATGGTAATGGCAATACCACAGGTAAAACCCACCGTCACGGGATGCGGGATGAATTTTATCAGGCTGCCGAGCCGCAACGCACCCATCGTGAACAAAATGACTCCGGCCAGCATCGTGCAGAGCAGCAAGTCGGCTACGCCGTAGTGCGCGATCAGCAGGGCGATCAATCCGACGAAGGCTCCCGCCGGCCCGCCAACCTGCACCCGCGACCCACCCAGAGCGGAAACCAGGAAGCCACCGATAATACCGGCGTAGAGTCCCGCCGCCGGAGTGACCCCTGAGGCGATGCCGAAACCGATGCAGAGCGACAGCGCGACAATGCCCACGGTGAGCCCGGCGCCGAGATCGGCCAGGAATTTATCCCGGGAATAATCGCGCAGTGCCTCCAGCAGCCGCGGCTTGAAGCTGAATTTTTGCCCTGCCCAGGGTGGTGCTGTTTCCATGCTATTTCGGTCAGCCCCGCCACGTCATCGCATGACACAGCGCCACGCCGGCCGCGTCGGCCTCGTCAAAGGCCATGGCACGGCCATGGCCGAGCATCGCCATCACGGTGCGGGCCATCTGCTCCTTGCTGGCGCGTCCCTGCCCCACCACCGCCAGCTTCACGCGCAGCGGGGCGTATTCGAATATCTCCTTCTGGCGTAAAGCCGCCGCCGCGATGGCCGCGCCGCGCGCCGCACCGAGGATCTGGGCCGTCTGGAAGTTTTGCACGTAAATCGTCTGCTCCAACGCCACATGGCGCGGGTCGTATTCCACCACGAACGCCGTGACCGCCCGGCTGATCTCGCCCAGACATAAGCCCAGGGTGGCCCGGGCCGCGACCTTCACCGTCCGGCAGCCCAACAACACGGGTTGGCGGCCGGGGACGAAGTCGATCAGCGCCAGGCCCGTGCCGCGCAGGCTTGGATCAATCCCGAGCACCCGCCCGGAAAACGCCGGACGCGACAATAGGGGCGCATCGGGCCAGCTCTTCGCTCCGAGTTTGCCTTCCAGTTTCGCCTGCCACATCTGCCTGACGGACGTTCGTGCCATATGCACAGTCTTTTAGGAATTCCTGATCAAAACACGAGCAGCTTCACGGCCGCCAGAAAAGTAAGCCCCAGAGCGGTGGACTCAAAGACCCGTTGGTTCATGCGCGACGCCGCGTAGTGCCCCACCACGCAGCCGGCGAGCACCGCGGGTGCGAGTTGCAGGTTCAGCCAGAGGCTTTCGGGGTTGATGAGCTTGAGGTTTACCATGAACGGCACCTTGAACCAGTTCAGCAGGAGAAAAAACACCGCGTTGGTGCCAAGGAAACCCAACTTCGGCAGCCGCATCGCCAGCAGGTAGATCGTCATCACCGAGCCGGCGGCATTGGCGACGAGGGTCGTGAAGCCGGCCAGCAACCCGGTGCCGGCTGCCACCCAGTGGGGCGCGGAGGCGACTTCATCTTCCGGCGGAACCCCTCGCGACGTCCGCCAGAAATGCACCATCACGAGCGCCGTCAGGATGCCGCCAATCAGCCGCTTGGTCTGCAGGTCGTCGATGCGGCCGAGGGCGAGCCAGCCGAGCACCACGCCGGCCGCCGTCCACGGAAATACTTTCCACAAGTGCCGCCACTCCGTGTGCCGCCGGTAGAGCAGCACACCGAAGACATCGCCGAGGATCAGCAGGGGCAGGATGACGCCTGTCGCCTGCCGCGCCGGCATCGCGTTGGCGAGCAGACCCACAAACAGGATGCTCACGCCCGGAACACCTGTCTTCGCCAAGCCGATGGTCACAGCCCCGGTGATCAACAAGGCCCATTGCCAGGGTTCAAAGGTCATGTGTGGACGGAAAACTCCAACATCCAAGCGCCAACATCCAAAGAAGCTTTAAGAAACAATCATTCATTGGCCTTGCAGGTTTTCCGGGAGGTTGTCGGTTGGGTGATTCTCTGGAGGTTGGAGCTTGGAGCTTTTATAGCTGCCGAAATCCGGCCTCCCTCTACCGACAAAATCTGCCAGCCGGCGGCCTCGGTCGGCGGGCTCGTCCCCGTGGCTATGACCTGCGGCTCGCCTTCGAGCGACGCCCAGAAACAGGCGCGGCGCGCCGGGTCCAGTTCCCCAAGCACATCATCGCAGAGCAACACGGGAGCGACGCCGCCCTTGAGCTGGAAATACTCCGCCTGCGCCAGTCGCAAGGCGATGACCAGGCAGCGCTGCTGGCCCTCGGACGCGAATTGCCGCGCAGGCCGACCATTGAGCAACAGCTCCAGGTTGTCCCGATGCAAACCACGCTCGGTGGATTTCAAAAGCGTATCGCGCGAGCGGGATCTGAACATCAGTGCGGCGAACTCCTCCGGGGTCGTCACGGCCGTATCCGGCGCATAAACCAAACCTGCCGACTCAGCCTTGAGCCCGGTCGAAGGGTCTCCGGTCGGGACGAGGCGCGCGTGAGCGGAGTAAAATAACTGACCCAGGGCCGCCACACCCGCTTCGCGCTTTGCGAACAAGGGATGGGCGTGGACCGCCAGCTCATGCTCGAAGGCTTCCAGCGCCCCGGCATCGCGCCCGCCCTGTTTGAGGAGCATGTTCCGCTCGGCCACCGCGCGCGTGTAGGATTGAAGCGCCGCGAGATATCCGGGGTCCATCGCGGCGAGCGTGAGATCCAGCCAGCGCCGCCGCAGCGAGGGCGGTCCGCGCAGGAACTGGTTGTCCTGAGAGGAAAAAATGACCGTCGGAAATTTGCCGATAATGTCCGCCAGACGCAATACCTTGCCGTGCTCCCACATCACCACTCGTTCTTGCGGACCCAAGGTCATGGTGAGCCTGCTTTCGCGGTAAACTTCATGCTCGATCGTGAAAGCCAGTCCCGCCTGCGGTTGCCCGAGCCCGATGAGGTTCCGCGACTCCGCCCCGCGGAACGAGCGCAGGGCCGTCACGTAGCCCAACGCCTCAAGGAAGTTGGTCTTCCCTTGGGCGTTGGCCCCGCAGAGGAACGTCCGCGAGCCGGTCAGCGTCACATCGACCAGCGGCAGGTTGCGGAAGCCTTGAAGTGTGATCCTTTGGAAACGCACCGCCCCAGTCAGGCAACCGCGTGGGCCCCTGTCCATTTGGTTCTTGCGGAATTGCCCGACCGCATGCTCTTTGTGCGCCTTTATGAGTAAAGAAACCGCCTCCCAAGAAGTCGCCGTGCTGAAGACCAGCTATGGCGAGATCACCATCGCCTTTTGGCCCGACGTGGCGCCGAAGACCGTCGAGAACTTCAAGAAACTCGCCCATGAGGGATTCTATGACGGCACGGCCTTCCACCGCATCCTCAAAGGGTTCATGATCCAGGGCGGCTGCCCCAACACGAAGGCGGGCGAGACGGGCGCACCCGGCACCGGTGGCCCCGGTTATAAGATCAAGGCCGAGTTCAACAAGAAGCCGCACGTGCGCGGCGTCATTTCCATGGCCCGCTCGGCGCACCCCGATTCCGCCGGCTCCCAGTTCTTCCTCTGCCACGGCGACGCCAAGTTCCTCGACAACCAATACACCGCCTTTGGCGAGCTGACCAAGGGCGACGAGGTGCTGGAGCAGCTCGCCAACGTCCCGACCAAGTCCGGCGGGGGCGGCGAGAAAAGCACCCCGATCGAGCGCGTCGAGCTGGTGAGCGTCACGATCGTGGCGCAGGCCTAAGAAGCGAACGAAACTATTCCAAACAAAAGCCCGAGGTCCATGCCTCGGGCTTTTTATTCACGGTGGGTTTAATGCCCGGGAGCTTGCTCCGGGGATCTTCACTTGGCTTACTTGAGCGGCTCAGGAATCGAAACCGAGGGCCTGCGAGACCGCCCCGTAGGTGATGCGGCCGTTCCGGGTGTTCACGCCCTTGGCCAAGCCCTTGTGCTCGCTGAGGGCGCGCTCCACGCCTTTCTGCACCATCATGGCGACAAACGGCTCGGTGGCCTGCGTCAGGCCCATCGTCGAGGTGCGGCCGACCAACGCCGGCATGTTGGGCACCGCGTAATGGATGACGCCGTGCTCCTTGTAGACCGGCTTGGTATGCGAGGTGGCGTGGATGGTCTCGATGCAGCCGCCCTGGTCGATGGCGATGTCGCAAATGACACTGCCGGGGCGCATCTGGGCGACCATCTTCTCGGAAACCACAATGGGAGCCTTCGCGGCGGGAATCAGCACCGCCCCGATCAGCAAATCGGCGTCGGCGACGGCATGCTCAATATTGGCGGGGTTCGACATCAGGGTGACGATGCGCCCGCGATATTCGGTATCGAGCGCCTCAAGCTTGCGGGTGTCGAGGTCAAGGACGGTCACGCGGGCGCCCATGCCGGCGGCCATCTGCACGGCGTGCGCCCCGGAGTTGCCGGCGCCGACCACGACGACATGGCCGGGCATCGTGCCGGGGATGCCACCGAGCAACACGCCCGAGCCGCCATGTTGCGACTGGAGGAAATAGGCGCCGACCTGGATAGAAAGCCGACCGGCGATTTGCGACATGGGCTTGAGTAAAGGGAACTGTCCGTCCGTGCTTTCCACCGTTTCGTAGGCGATGCCGAGGATGCTTTTACGGCACAACTGCTTCGCCAGCGCCGCACCCGCCGCGAGATGCAGATAGGTGAAGATGGTCTGGCCCTGCTGCATGAGGTCGTATTCGGCCTCGAGCGGCTCCTTCACCTTCAGGATCATGTCGGCGGTTTTCCAAATCTTGGCCGCCGACGGGGCAAAGGTGGCGCCCGCGGATTTGTATTCATCGTCGGTGAATCCGGCACTGAGGCCGGCACCTTTCTCGATCAAGACCTTGCCCCCAAGGGTGGTCACACGGCGGCAGAGGCTGGGCGTCATCGAGACGCGGGTTTCACCGATCTTAATTTCGCGGGGAACTCCGATAATCATAGGCGGCTATGACACGTGATTCCTTTCCGGCAGGCAATGCCGGAAGTGCCGGCGGGTTAATTCAGCTTGCCGCCCGCCCGGCCCGCACCATTGCTGCGCGGCAACCCTCTGATGCCCAAGCCCCTCAACCTCATCGTCGCCTGTGCCGAGAATCGCGTCATCGGCCGGGCCCGCCAGCTGCCATTCCACATCCCGGAGGACCAGGCCTGGTTTCACGCAAAGACCGCCGGGCAGACGGTCGTGCTTGGCCGCATCTGCTTTGAGACCTGGCCCAAGGTCCTCGCCGATGGCCGTCAGCCGGTAGTCATTACGAGCAACGCCTCACTGGCCTCCGACCGCGTCCGCGTGACCGCCACGGTGAGCGAGGCCCTCCGCCTCGCCCAAACCCTGCCGGGCGAGATCCTGATCTGCGGCGGCCAGCGCATCTACGAGGAGACGCTGCCGTTGGCCGACCGCCTCCTGTTGACGCTCGTGCACGCCGAGGTGCCGGGCGACACCTTCTTCCCGGAGTGGCGTCACCAGTCGTGGCGTGAGACCGGGCGCAAGGACAGCAGCGACGCGAACTACCGCTATACCTTCCTGACGCTCGAGCGCTGAGGGCGGTCAGGTCTTGGGCTTCCAGCCCGGCCCGCGGACGAACCGGCCCGGCTTGGCCCCGGTATGTTCGCCGTCCTTGAGCACCTGCACGCCGTTCACGAACACGTGCACCATGCCCGTGGCGAACTGGTGCGGTTTCTCGAACGTGGCATGGTCGGTGATCTTCACGGGATCAAACACGACCACATCCGCAAAAAATCCCGGGCGCAGTGCGCCGCGTTCCTTGAGGCCGAGATTCTCCGCTGGTAGCGAAGCGAGCTTGTGCACCGCCGCCTCGAGCGGCAGCAGCTTCTCGTCCCGGGCGTAGTGACCGAGCACGCGGGCGAAGTTGCCGTAGGCCCGCGGGTGCGGATTGGAGAGCAGGAACGGCCCCTCGGGCGCCATCGACTCCGCGTCCGAGCCGAACGACACCCAGGGCAGCGCGACTTGCCGGCGGATGTTGTCCTCGCTCATCAGGAAATAGATGGTGCCCACGCGGCTGCCGTCCTCGATGACGAGGTCCATCGCGGTGTCCTCGGGCGAAGTGCCGCGCATCCGGGCCACCTCGGCGAGCGACTTGCCGGTAAGCGGCTTGAGCTGCGGGTTCTTGAACTGGAAGAGCAGAATCTTCTCGGGCGAGCCGGTGCCGAGGTAGAGGTTCTCCCAATCGTCGGACGGCGTGCGCATCTCGCGGCGGACTTTCTCGCGGATGGCGGGGTCCTTCAACCGGGCGGCCCACTCCTTGTAGCCCCCTTCCTGCACCCAGGGGGGCATGGCCGCGTCGAGTCCGGTGCCACCAGCCGGGTAGGTATACATGTCGGCCGTGATGCGCAGGCCGGCGGCGCGCGCGGTCTCGATCTTCTTGATGACGGTGTCCATCTTCGGCCAGTTCGACTGGTTGGCGGCCTTGAGATGGTAGACCTCCGCAGGAATGCGTGCCGCGCGCGCGATGGTGATCAATTCGTCGAGCGCCTCGAGCAGCCGGTTGCCCTCGCTGCGCATGTGCGAGATATACATGCCGCCGTAGGGCGCGGCGGCGCGGCAAAGCTCGATGAGCTCGTCGGTCTTGGCATAGAAGGCCGGGGCGTAGATCAGCGAGGAACCGACGCCCATGGCGCCCTCCTCCATCGCCTGGCGCACCAGTGCCTTCATGCGTTCCAGCTCGGCCGCGGTCGGGGGCCGGTCGGTCTTCCCGATCTCGTGCTCGCGCACGGTCGTGGCACCGACAAACGAGGCGACGTTGCAGGCGACGCCGCGCCTTTCCAAATACGAGAGGTATTCGCCGAGCGTCGTCCACTCGATGGGATACTTGATGTCGGCCTGCATCTCGAGCGCCTCGGCCTTCATCGCGGCGTTCAGCGGGCCCATCGACTCGCCCTCGCCCATCACCTCCAGTGTCACGCCCTGCCGGATATCACTCTGGGATCGGCCGTCCTGCAGCAGCGATTCGTTCGACCAGCTGAGCATGTTGATGAAGCCCGGTGCGACGGCGAGGCCGCTGACGTCGATTTCGCGCGCGCCGCGCCCGGTGAGCGCCGGGGCGATGACCGCCACGCGGTCGCCGCGGATGGCCACGTCCCCCACGAAGGGCGTGCCGCCGCTGCCGTCATAGATCGTGCCATGGCGGAGGATGAGGTCGTAGTCCGCTCCAAGGAGAGCGGCAGAACCAAGGGCGAGCAGGGCGAAACCGATTCGGGATAGGGAGGAGATGCGCATGGCATCCTGTTGCCCGGTCGCGCCACCCGGGGCAAGAGCGGACGAGAGTGGCTTACCCCTTCCGCGCCGCGTGGGCCTTGGCGACCTCGATGTATTTCTCGGCCCAAGGGCGCAAGCCGAGCAGCTCAGTCTCGTTGAGCGGGCGAACCACTTTGGCCGGGGAGCCGAGGATCATCGAACCGGGCGGCGCCACAAAGCGCTGCGTGACGAGCGAACCTGCCCCGACGATGCAATGGTCGCCGATCTTCGCGCCGTCGAGGATGACCGCGCCCATCCCGATCAGGCATTCGTCGCCAATCTCACAGGCGTGGATGATCGCGGTGTGCCCGATGGTGCAATAGCGGCCGATCTTCGTCCCATAGTCATCAGCCAGATGCACCATGGTCAGGTCCTGGATATTGGTGCCCTCCCCGATCTCGATCGAGTTGATGTCGCCGCGCAGCACGCAGCCATACCACACGCTGCTCTTCGCCCCGAGAATTACATGGCCCAGCACAGTGGCGTTGGACGCGACAAAGGCCGCGCGTGCCGTGTCGGGGTTTTTTGTGAGGTGCCGGGCCAGCCGTTGTTTGGTATCCATGCGGCCAGCCTACGGGCTGACGGTAACAGGCCAAGCCCGCAGATGCTAGACGACCTTGTGCTCTTTGCCCTGATCCAACTTACCGCCCGCGAGCCAGACCACCAAGCCGACCGCCCCCACCACGGCCACGGCCAACGCGGCAATCACGGCCCCCAGCGCTAGAATAAATTGCAGGATATCGATGTTCATTGCAGCAGAGGAGGCCTACCCGTTGCAGGATAGACGCGGGCCACTCCCAATAGTTTCACCCCGGCTGTCCTTCACACAATTGTCACAAGTTTGTGGTGAACTTACTCCCTCTGCCCGCTCCCCGTGAGGTAATCACCCGACAAACCGGGAAGGAACGCCCCACTCGCCAACCGGGAGGCAGCCCTCAGATGACAATGCCGGCAATGGTCGCGGAGAGATACGAGGCGAGCGTGCCGCAAAAAAGGGCCTTGAGACCCAGTTTGGCCAGATCGGTGCGGCGTTCCGGCACGAGGGCGCCGATGCCGCCGATCTGCATGCCGACGCTGCTGAAATTGGCAAAGCCACAGATGGCGATGCTGAGGATCAGCAGCCCCTTCTCGGTGACGATGGGCACGCTCTTGTTGGTCAGGTTCTGGAAGGCCACGAATTCATTGATGGTCAATTTCTGGCCGAGCAGGGTCGCGACGTTGGCGGTATCAGCCGACGGCACACCCATGGCCCACGCCATCGGGTAAAACAGTTTTCCGAAAATCCAATTCAGAGTCAGATTGAAGCCGGGGTTAAACAGGTGGCCGATCGAAACGAGGATCCAGTCAAGGCACGCGATGACCGCAATGAAGCCGATGAGCATCGCGATGACGTTCATGGAAATCTTGAAACCGTCGGCGGCGCCGTGGGAGACAGCGTCGATGACGTTGCTGTAGTCGCTCTTCACCTCGAGCTTCACCGTGCCCATGGTCTGGCTCTCCTGCGTCTCGGGGAATACGATCTTGGCGATGACCAGCGCTCCCGGCGCGGCCATCATTGAAGCGGTGATGAGCTTTGGCGCCAGGTCCATGCCCGCCGCCGCGCCCATGTTGGCGTAGACCACCAGGATACCGCCCGCGATGCAGGCCAGACTGCCGCTCATGGAAGCGAGCAGCTCGCTGTTGGTCATGCCCAGCAGGTAGGGCCGGATCATCACCTGCGCCTCCACCTGCCCGACGAAGGCGCTGGCGACGTTGCTCAGCGATTCCGCGCCGCTCACCCGCATGACCACGTTCATGGCCCGGGCAATGATGGCCACCACGCGCTGCATGATGCCGAAGTGGTAGAGGATGGCCACGAGCGCGCAGACCAGGATGATCGTGGCCGTGACGTTGAAGGCGAAGACGAAGCCCCCGGCGATGTAATTGCCGGTTTTCCCGAACTGATCCACGATGATGCCCCCGTAGACGAACCCCGCGCCCTGCCGGGCGAACTCCTCCAGCTTGCCGATGCCGTGACCCAGCAAGGCGAAGAACCTCGCCACCGGCCCGACCTTGAAGATCAGCAGGGCGATCGCCACCTGCAGCGCGATGCCGGTGACCACAAGCCGCCAGTTGATCTTGCCGCGGTTGTTGGAGAAGAGAACGGCGAGGCCAAGGATGAATGCGACGCCAAGCAAGCCGTGTAGTCGGTCCATAGGGATGAGGTGTTGGGAGAGGGTTGCGCGGGACGCTGCGGCAAGCCGGGAATGATTTCAACTCCCGATGCAGGCCGGACCGACGGACTCCAATCACTGACGGCCGGAGCCCTAAGGAACCTGTTTCTTCCGCCAAGCCCCTGACTCGTCCTGCACCCACACGCCGGCCTTGCTGTTCGCGGCGATTTGTCGGGCCCGCGCCCGGCCCACCGAGTCGGGCGTCGCGCCGGTTTCCCGGGCGATCAGCGCATAGACCGTCTCGCGATCGCGATTTTCCTCGGCGGCCAGGGTGTCGGAGCCGGCCTGGCGTTCCTCGAGGAGGCCGCGGTTGTTCTCGCCGAGAATTTCCCGGGCCTTGAACGCATCAATCTGCGGCAGGCGCTGCTCCATCCGGCGGCGGATGTCGGCCGCACTGTCGGCAAACGCACTGCCCGCGAGAAGGCTAAGGAGGGCAAAAAGGGTGAAGTGTCGCGCTTTCATGGTCATTTGGTCTCCTCGTGGGCGAAGGTGGAGGATTTTTTGTCGAGGTCACCGAAGAAATCGTCGAGCGCCTTTTCCACCTTCACGTTCACGTCCACCGTGATGTGGATCGGTTTCACCTCGATGGGCTCGGTCCTCACGCTGAGGCAGCCGCCCAACAGGAGTGGGCTGAGCGTGATGACGGAAAAAACGAGCCGGCGATTCATGGGCAACGGAGTTAGTCAGCGGATTCAGCCGAAGGTTTCATGGTTTCGTCCCGAAACTGAGGCGCGAGTCGAGCCCGAGGTTGATGAGTTTCTCCAGCGGGCCGTTGACATTGAGGTCGAGGACCACGGGTGCCTTCACGTCGGGATCCACCGGCTCACCGGCGATGTGCAGTTGCGCGGACCGGCCCGGCGGGGCGTTGGGTGGCCGGATATCGAGCCGCATTTCAGTGATCTTCAGTTTGAGCAGACCGGCTTCGATCTTCTTGAGCACCGCATAGCCGGGGCTGCTGGCCGGAGCTCCGCGCGTCAGCAGCCCGCTGGCCTTGAACTGCATCTCGGCATAGACTCCCGGCTTGAGCTGCAGCCAGCCGGTGCCGAGTCGCAGCCCGCTGCCATCAATTCGCAGCGGGAACCGCCCGTTCACCCGACCGGTGGCCCGCGCCGGCAAATCCTGCGTCAGCGCCATGACCTCCTCGATGTTGATGCCGTCAACCAGCACAACCGTCTCCAGTTCACGCTGGCTGGGGAAATAATTGCAAGGCTCCACGGCTACGGTGCCGCCGAGCGCCTGGAAAGAGGCCCGGTGCACGATGATTTTGTCCGGGCCGCCCAAGGCAAGACCGGCGTCCACCTCGCGCAAGGTCAGCTGCCCGGTGCGCAGCTCGCGAATGTGCAAGGTGCCAGGTTTGGTGACAAACTGGGCCAGGTCGGTGAACTCCAGGCTGGCTTCGATCCCTTCCGCAACCACCGCCAGCGCCGCATTGCTGGCCCGGCCTTTGCGCAATTGCAGGCTGCCGCTGGTGGTCAGCTTCTTGCCAACCAGCCGTCCTTCGCCCTGGCCCGTGAACTGGCCTTCGATTTCCCAGGCGCCGCCCGGAAGCAGCACCAGTCGCCGCACAAAGTTCTGCCACTTCTTCAGATCCAGCTCGGCGTCCGGCACCTTGAACACAAGGTCATCCTTGCCCAGATCGTAGCTTCCCTCCCCCCGCACACTCAGGCCCGGGCCGTCGGCTTGCACGAATCCCTCCCAAGCCTTCTTCCCGGTCTGGCGCGCCGCAAATTTGATGCCCACGGTCTGGTCGGGCAACGCCGCCGCCTTCACCACCAACCTCCCGTCCACTGCAAGATCGTCCACCGGCGCCAGCCAGGGTTGGACCGGCCCGCCGTTCTGGTAACTGGCCCACGACCACGGGTTGGTATCGGAACCATCTATCGTCACCGGCACCATCGCTTGTTCCACCCGCACGGAGCCGAGCGAGAGCCGCCACCAGTTGCGGCGGTCAACCGTCACGCGTCTGGCCGCGAAGGATTGGGTCCGCACTTGAAAGTTCAGGTCCTCCACCACCACCCGCCACGGGGCGGCCTGCACAATCTTGAAACTGACCTGCGAGGCCCCCGAGGATTTCAGGAGCAGGTTCACCATCATCCCGGCCATGGTCAGGCGGAAAACCAGCAGGACGGCCACGGCGACGAGCAGCAGCCCGGCGGCTGGCAGCAGCAGACGGCGTATGTTCAGTGCCCGGGGCATCGGGTTAATATCCTCGGCCGGCGGATCTGCCTGGGTAATTTTGCATCCGCCCCAATACCTACGGCTCCTCTCCCGTTTCGCCATGAAAATTTCCGTGTGTCTCTGCCGCCTGCTGCTCACGGCGGTGCGGTTCGCCCTGCCGGCCGGGCTGGGCAGAGGTGCGCCGGGAACATGATGATACCCTCGCGGCGGAGCGGGCCGCTCCGCCCTGGCTTCACACCTTCAGCGGATTCAGATTCCAGATGTCCCGGGCGTATTCGCGGATGGTGCGGTCGCTGGAGAACTTACCCAGCCGCGCGGTATTGAGAATCGCCATCTTCGCCCATTTCGCGCGGTCGCGATAGGCGGCGTCCACCCGCGCCTGGCAGTCACAGTAACTGCGGAAATCGGCCAGCACCAGATAGGGGTCGCCCCCTTGCAGCAGGCTGTCATGGACCAGGGAGAAAGCCCCGTGCTCACCGGGCGTGAAGAAGTCGCTGCCCAACCAGTCGAGCACGGCGCGCAATTCTTCGTCGGCCTGATACAAGTCCCACGGCTTGTAGCCCCGGGCCCACATCGCCGCCACCTCGTCGACGTTTAGACCGAAGATGAAAATGTTCTCGTCGCCCACCTCCTCCTTGATTTCGACGTTGGCGCCATCGAGCGTGCCGATGGTGAGCGCGCCATTGAGGGAGAGCTTCATGTTGCCGGTGCCAGAGGCTTCTTTGCCCGCGGTGGAGATCTGTTCGGACAGGTCGGCCGCCGGGATGATCTTTTCGGCCAGGGACACGCGGTAGTTGGGCAGGAAGGCGACCTTCAGCTTGCCGCCGAGGCGGGTATCGGTGTTGATGCGTGCGCCGACGACATTGATGGCGCGGATGATGTTTTTCGCGAGGTCGTAGCCCGGCGCGGCCTTGGCGCCGAAGACAAAAACGCGCGGCACGATGTCGAGACCCGGTTGCTGCAGCAGCCGGCGGTAGAGCGCGAGGATATGCAGCAGGTTGAGATGCTGGCGCTTGTATTCGTGCAGGCGCTTGATCTGCACGTCGAACAGCGCATCGGGCGAGACCTCGATGCCGCACTCGGCCAGGATGACCGCGGCGAGGTCCACCTTGTTGGCGTGCTTGATGGCCATGAACTCCTGCTGGAAGGCGGCGTTGCCGGCATGCTTCTCCAACCCGTGGAGCAGGTCGAGGTCGCGCACCCAGGCGGCGGAGCCAAGCTTCTTTGTGAGGAGCGCGGAGAGCCGCGGGTTGGCCTTGTGCAGCCAGCGGCGGGGCGTGATGCCGTTGGTCTTGTTCTGGAATTTGTCCGGGTAAAGTGCGTCAAACTCGGGAAAGAGGTTCTTTTTGAGCAGTGCCGTGTGCAGCGCGGCCACGCCGTTGACGGCGTGGCAGCCGGCCACGGCGAGGTTGGCCATGCGCACTTGCTTGTGTCCGTTCTCCTCGATGAGCGAGCAGATGCGTTTCTTCTCATTCTCGCCCGGCCATTTGGTCTCCACCGCCTGCAGGAGTTGCGCGTTGATGTCGTAAATGAGCTGGAGGTGGCGCGGCAGCAGTCGTTCGAAGAGCCCCACGCTCCATTTCTCCAACGCCTCGGGCAGGAGCGTGTGGTTGGTGTAGGCAAAGGTCGCACCGACGATCGGCCAGGCGGCGGCGAGGGTCATGTTGTGCTCGTCGATCAGGATGCGCGTGAGCTCCACGACCGCGATGGCCGGATGCGTGTCGTTGAGCTGCACCGCAACCTTGTCCGCGAAGTTCCGCCAGCTGTTGGCGGGATGGCGGAAGTGGCGGCGGATGATGTCGCGCAACGAGCAGGCGACGAAGAAATATTGCTGCATCAGCCGGAGCTCGCGACCGGTCTCGGTCTTGTCATTCGGGTAAAGCACTTTCGAGACGGTTTCCCCGATGGCCTTCTCGCGCACGGCTTCCACATAACCGCCACTGTTGAAAGCCGCGAGATCGAAGTCCTCCGAGGATTTCGAAGCCCAGAGGCGGAGCAGATTCACCGTGCCGGTGCCATAGCCCGCGGTCGGGATGTCGTGCGGCACGCCCAGGATGGTCTTGGTGTCCACCCAGTGCGGGCGATAGTTACCGCTGTCGTCGAACACATTCTCGATGCGCCCGTAAAATTGCACCTTCTGGGTGTATTCGGGCCGGGCGACCTCCCACGGATCGCCGAAGAGCATCCAGTTGTCCGGGTGCTCGACCTGGTGTCCCTTCTCAAAAGCCTGCCGAAACAGGCCGAATTCATAGTAAATCCCGTAACCGAGCGCCGGGTAATCCAGCGTGGCGAGTGAATCGAGGAAACACGCCGCGAGGCGGCCGAGACCGCCGTTACCCAGGCCCATGTCCATCTCCGCGTCGCGAATTTTCTCAAAATCCTGCCCGAGCGAGGTCAGGGCGGCCTTGGCCGTATCATAGAGTCCCGTCGCCAGCAGATTGCTGCCAAACAACCGGCCCATGAGATATTCGAGCGAAAAATAGTAGATGCGCCGGACGTTGTGGGCGTTGTGCGCCGACTGCGTGGCGATCATCCGCTCGTGGATGGTGTCGCGCACCGCGAGGGCGGTCGCCACCCACCAGTCGCGCGGCGTGGCCGAGCCGGCGTGGCGGGCCAGGGTCGAGACCAGGTGGCGCTGGATCAGCGAGCGGAAAATCGTCTCGGGCGAGTCGGTCTGTGGCCGGCCCGGGCTCTTGGCCGGTCTGGCCGCGGTGGTTTTTGTCGGCATGGGAGGGTTGAATCACAAGTCGGGCCACCCGCACAGGCAAGGCGGGAATCGGACAAATACTGGTCTCAGCCCGCAAGAGAGCGCCCGGCTTTGCTTCCCCGCCCCTATTGTCGGTAAATCAGGCGAACTCCAGGCCGCTAGATGCTACTATTTTGTTTGGCTTAGATACGCCCTGACCGAACTCGCCTTGCCCATGTTCAAGGCCGCCGTAATCCACGCATAGCTTGCCCCCGCCTCTCGCAGCCGTCGGGCTGTGGTGATTTTCCATGGGACGCTGGCCGGCGAGTCCGCAAGGGATTTCTCCGTTTGGCCCGCCCGCTTCAGTTCGCCTTCCAGCACCTCGCTCCAGTGGGCTTCCTTAAGCTCCCTGAGTTCTCCCGTCTCCAGGCCCGGACTCAGCGCGCGATGCGCGTGATCCTTGGCCACCTTTTTCCGCCACGCCAGCGTGCCAATGGCCCAACCCGCGGACAGCTTCTCCAAGCCCAGGCGCTTCTGCTCCGCTTCGTCCTTCGCCAGCTCGGCCAAATACCCGGCATAAGCCCGCAGTCCCGCCGGGGAATCCGTCCAACCGTGATGCCGCAACCAACCCGCACACTCCAGCACAGCCGGCCGGCCCCGTTGCAAAAACCTCTGTAGACTGCTCCCGCGGTAGCCCGCGAGCTTCCCCGGGGTTGTGAGGCCGGCGCGCACGGGATTGAGATGGATGTAATCAACCACCCGGGCCAGCGCCGCCGCGTCCTCGACCAGCAGCGCCTGATACCGGCCTTGGAACAGATGCCCCCGTGCCTGGCGCAACCGGTTGAACCGGGTCGCAAACGTGCTCTGCAGCCAGTGCATGCCCTCCACCAGGTTCGCCCGCGGCGTCGCCACCGCCAGATGGTAGTGATTGCTCATCACCACGTGCGCATGCAACCGCCACCCATGCAGGGCACAGGCCTCCAGGACCGCCTGCTCGAAGGCTTGGGCCGCCCCCACCGTGCCAAACACAGCCCGGCGGTAATTGCCCCGGTTGATCACGTGGTAGATCGCACCCTCATACTGGATCCGCAGCTTCCGCGCCATGGTTGGAGCGTGCCGGGTGGGACAGCGAAAGCAATCACTTAGTAGCATCTAGCGGCCTGACCCCGTTGCTGGGTCGTCCACGAACGGCGCAGTTGCGATTTCGCCCGTGAATATCTGCCCCGCATGGGTGTGACCGCCACCGAGATCGAAGACATCTGCGCCGCCATCATCTGCACCGGGCCGCGCGGTAAGATCAGCCAGGTCTCCTTCAGCCGGGATGAGGCCCGGCAGATGGCCTTCATCCTGGTGACGGCCGATTACCTCGCCCAGATGAGCGCAGCGGACTACCTGGAGAAACTGCCGGTCCTTTATCAGGAATTTGTCGAGGCCTTCGATTTCGAGCAGATCCCTCCGGAGAAGCGGCCCTACCACAGCTTGCGCGAGCTTTTGGAGAAAAGCTCCGGTTTCTGGAGCAATTATGTGCGCCCTTTGCTCGATTTCGAGGCCGGCGGCGTTTATCGCTATTTGGGCCAGCCCAATCCCTACTTGCAGGCGGTTGAAAACAACATGGCGGAATTGCGCCGCCGTCTGCAGGCTGGCACCGCGTAGGCTAGGCCCTCATCGCCCGACTCCTGCCATGCTCGCCACGATCGGCTCCGCTGCACTCCTGGGCATCGATGCCGTTCCTGTGCAAGTGGAGGTCAACACCGGGGAGTCCGGTGTGCCCAACCTCATACTCGTCGGCCTGCCCGATGCCGCCGTCAAGGAATCGGAAGACCGCGTCTTCTCCGCGCTCAGCAATTCCGGGCTGCGCATGCCCCGCACGCGCACCACCATCAACCTCGCTCCCTGCGATCTGCGCAAAGAGGGCGCCATCTACGATCTGCCCATTGCTCTCGGCCTCCTCGTCGCCACCGGTCAGCTCGTCTGCGATCACCTCGCCGACTTCCTGATAGCCGGCGAACTCAGCCTCTCCGGGGCCACGCGGCCGATCAAGGGTGGCCTGGCCATGGCTGTGCTGGCCCGCGAGACCCGGCGGAAATCAATCCTGCTGCCGCCGGTGGCCGCCCGCGAGGCCGCGCTGGTGGAAGGCATCGCCGTCTACGAGATCACCTCGCTTGACCAGGCGAACGGGTTCCTCGCCGGACGTAGGCGGAAGCGGCGCAACGGGCTTCGCGCCCCGAGATTACTGCAACAACCCTCGCGATCCTCCTCAGGAATAACCCGATCGAAGAAACTTTGGCCCCTCAAACTAAAACGGTCCTAGTCTATCGCGAATTCATAAAAGCTCAATCCTACGTGAATAGCATATTCGCCCGGCGGAAGCGGTGCTCGCAGACTAAATTCCCAAGCGGAACTAAGAATACTCATGACCTTTTCAATTGCCGGTGCGTCGGAAGCCAGTTTCTTGGGCCCCTTAGGTATCTTCATCGGAATAATATACTTTTTGGCGACCACTCCTTGGTCGCTTACTAAAACCTCTCGATTATCTCCACGTTGGTCGAGACGGACGAGAACGGCGACATCTGCGGGGTTTAGAATCGAAGAAGCCCTAACTACGAAATGTGGATTTCTATTTTTAGTTCTGAAGGCCGACTGTGCCCGAGGAATAACGGTAACATGGTTACTGCTTAATCCAAATGCACCGGAAAGCGATAAACGTGTTGCACCGGCACAAGCCGGCAGGTCGTTAAATTCCTCACCATCTACTAAAACGACGGGCCAAGTTGTATTTGCTGCTTTATCGGGAGCCGGCTCTTGGATTTTAGGGGCAGGCACAGTAGTTTCAGCAAGGGGTGGCGGACTGGATCGATTGTTGGCCAATATCATGGCATTGATTACAGGGGTCGTGATTCCTTTTTTTTGCAGATCAATTAATGCCTCGGGCGACAAGTCGAAACGACCTTGTTCCTGATTGATCAAAAGAAGGAGGGTTTCCTCTGCTATTCCGCTTTGGCTCATTGTGATGACTTTATCATTTGATAAGTCCTTAGCGACGAGACCCGTAAGCGAGGAGCTCGCGATGAACAACCATAGCAAGGCGTGAAAGATCTGTTTCATGGAGTAGTCTAGGGCTAAAGGGAGGTAATCTTCGTTACCGATCGCTGTCGATGATTAACATATTCGTCTCCGAGCGCAGGAAACGGACGGGGTCAGGCAGGAAACGGACGGGGTCAGGCCGCTAGGTGCTACTGAGTTGTTGGACATGGGCAGAATTGGAGAGGGAATTATTAAAGGGTCGGGCCTGGCTGTTGAAGTTTATGGTAGTTTGCACGAGTGTGCGATAACGGGTTGGGCGCCCTTAAGTGCTGGGCCGGAGGCCGATTGGTTGCAGGATGCCGAGGAGCATCGCGGGAGCAAGCCAAGCGTGGCGCGGAGCTGGGCCCTAACGCTGAAACCGCCTCGCCAACTCCCCCTTGCTGAGCTCAAAATGCGTCGGCCGGCCGGCCGGGCTGGTGTGCGGTTGGTGGCAGGCAAAGAGTTGGGCGACGAGCGTGAGCGCCTCAATCTCGTTGACGGCCGCCGGCAACCGCACGGCCTTTTGCGCCGCCAGCCGGGCCAGTTCCTCCTGGGCCAGGTCAGCCTTCTTCTCATCCAACCGGCCCTCGCGCATCAAGCCGATGATATCGCGGAGGAAATTCTCCGCCTCCGCCGGATCCAGCCACACGGGCACAGCCTCGATGCGAAAGAAATTCCGGCCGAACTCCCCCACTTCGAGTCCATGGGTGCGCAAAAAGTTCAGCCGGTCGAGCAGCAGCGCACTCGCTATGGCGTCCAGCTCCACGGGCAGCGCAAACAGCAGCCGTTGGCTCGCCCCCTCGCCCTTGGTGAATTGACCCTGCAACCGCTCGAACCACACGCGCTCGTGCGCCGCGCGGCGATCGAGCACCACCACCCCGCCGGGCGCCTCGAACAGCGCATAATCACCATGCGCCGTGCCCAGAAAGCGCCAGCCCGGGAGCGCGGACGCGCTGGATTGCGGAGTGCCGATAGCGGAGTGCGGAGTGGCCGGTGGCCCCGGCAGGGGCGATTGGGCCGGCGCACCGGCAGGACGCGCCGGCAGCGTCTCAAAATGCCGGAACGGCTGCGAAATCAGGCTCGGCTTCCCCGCCGGTGGCGGGGGCGGCGGCACCGGATCACCCGGCATGGTTTCCGGCGGGGTGGTCGGGGCGGTTGCACTCCAATCCGCACTCCGCAATCCGGAATCCGCAGTCTTCGGCGCCGGTGCGCCCCACTCCCGCAGCGCCTGCAGCACCGCGCGAATCACGAAGCCGCGCACGGCCCCCTCGCTGCGGAAGCGCACCTCGCGCTTCGCCGGATGCACATTCACATCCACGGCCGCCGGATCGAGATCAAGAAACAGCACCGCCACCGGATAGCGGGCCTTGGCCAACGAGGTCGCATAAGACTCGATCAAAGCAAAATTCAGGGTGCGGCTGTCCACCGGGCGGCGGTTGACGAACAGGAGCATTTCGTGCCGCGTCGCCCGGCTGACGCCCGGTTTGCCGATCAGGCCACTGAGCTTCAGTCCGGTCTCCGCCACCTCCACCGGCAGCAGATCGGCCGCCAGTTGCCGGCCAAAAATCTCCGCCACCCGCTCCGCCAAGGTCGGGCAGATCGGCGACTGAAAGAGAATCCGACCATCCTCCACGAGGGTGAACGCCGTCCCCGGGCAGGCCAGGGCATAGAGCCGCACCGTCTGGATGATGTGCGCCGACTCGGTCGCGTCGCTTTTCAGAAACTTCCGGCGCGCCGGCACGGAGTTGAACAGGTGGGTCACCGTCGTGCGTGTGCCGGGCGCCAGGCCGCACTCGCGCACGTGCAGCAGCTTGCCGCCGTTGATCACCACCTCCGTGCCGGGACCGGTCGCGGGTCGGGTCTGTAATTCAAAATGCGACACGCTGGCGATGGACGGAACCGCCTCCCCGCGAAAGCCAAACGTGCCCAGCCGGTCCAGATCGGCCGTCTCGACCAGCTTGCTCGTGGCGTGCCGTTCCAGCGACAGCAGCGCGTCGTCCTTGGTCATGCCACTGCCGTTGTCCTCGACGCGGATGTAGCTGCGGCCGCCGTGGCGAAACTCCACCTCGATGCGCGTCGCCCCGGCGTCGATGCTGTTCTCGACCAATTCCTTCACGACCGCCGCCGGGCGCTCGATGACCTCGCCGGCGGCGATCTGGTTCGCCACGCGATCCGAAAGGATGCGGATGGTCGGCATGCGCGCTGGTTTCCGTGATTTCTCCTCTACCCGAGCAACTTCTGCCAGCGCTGGAACTGCCGCGCCAGCTGCATCGGGCCCGGCATGCCGGTGCCGGTGCGACGGGCCATGGCCTTGG
>JANNDM010000189.1:0-17908 GCA_031387725.1 Verrucomicrobiota bacterium
ACTCGGACGAACACTCACGCTGTCCGAACGGTTGGTCGCGGTGCGGGAGGCGACAAAGCAGGTCAGATCCGCAACCGCATTCGGCGAAGTCATCATCATCACCGTATTTCTGCCGATCCTCTTTCTCTCAGGCACCGAAGGCAAGATGTTTCAACCTATGGCATGGGTGTTCATCGCGGCCTTGGTTTCAGCATTCATCCTGTCTGTCACACTCGTACCAGCACTCGTTGCGATCTTGATCTCTGGACCGGTCAGCGAGAAAGAGAACGCGATCGTCCGCGTGATCAAGCGGGCGTACCTTCCCACCGTCGAGTGGGCAATCAAAGGCAGGTATGTTGTTGTGCCGGTTTCGGTGGCGCTATTTCTTGGTTCGGTGTGGTTATTCACTCGAATGGGCAGCGAATTTGTTCCGACACTGGACGAGAAAGACATCGCCATGCACGCGATGCGCATCCCAAGCACGGGCATCACCCAATCGCAGTTGATGCAAAGCGACGTGGAGCGGGCCGTGGCGACGTTCCCGGAGGTTGCGTTCATCTATTCAAAAACAGGTACGGCCGAGGTGGCAAGCGACCCGATGCCCCCGAACGTGTCGGACACATTCATCATCTTCAAGCCAAAAGACCAGTGGCGCAGCGAATCGGAGATTGTACGGCTGATCGAGGCGTTGGAAAAGACAACGGCATCCGCACATGCCGGCCACGGTGATGAGCACGCCGGCGAAGCGGGTGCCGAACACGGGCACGCCGAGACCGACGTAACCACGCACAAGGGCAAGCTGCAGAAGCTGATCGCCCTGACTCTTGCCAGTGTGCCCGGCAACAACTACGAATTCACCCAGCCGATCCAGATGCGGTTTAACGAACTGATCTCCGGCGTGCGAAGTGATGTTGCGGTCAAAGTCTTCGGCGAACGGTTCGAGGACATGCTGCCCGCCGCAAACGCCATCGCGAAGGTGCTGCAGGATACTGCCGGTGCCGCCGACGTGAAGGTTGAGCAGACCGAAGGCCTGCCCGTGATGGACATCAATATCGACCGCGCCGTCATCGCGCGGCACGGGCTGAACGTTGCTGATGTGCAGGATGTGATCTCCGTCGCCATCGGTGGGCGCGCGGCCGGCGAAGTGTTCCAGGGCGATCGACGATTTGATCTGGTCGTGCGTCTGCCGGACGATGTTCGGCAGGACATTTACGGGCTGGCCAATCTGCCGATCCCGCTACCTCAAGGTGAGGATGCACCAGCGGCCGTCGTGTCCATCGCAGAAATCGCGGCCAACCCGGGACACAGTGGATTCGTCCCGCTGGGTTCGCTTGCGACGATCGATATCGCCGAAGGACCGAACCAGATCAGCCGGGAGAACGGCAAGCGCCGCGTCGTCGTCACCGCCAATGTCCGCGACCGCGACCTCGGCGGCTTCGTGACCGAGGCGCAGCAGCGCATCACCGAAAATGTCCGTGTCCCGTCTGGCTACTGGCTCCAATACGGCGGGACCTTCCAACAGCTCGAGTCCGCCTCGCAGCGCCTGCAGGTCGTCGTGCCGGTGGCCCTGTTGCTGATCCTGCTCCTGCTTTTCATGTCCTTCGGCTCGATGAAGGATGCGCTGATCGTCTACAGCGGCGTGCCCCTCGCCCTCACCGGCGGCATCGCCGCGCTCTGGCTGCGGGACATCCCGCTCTCCATCTCGGCCGGCGTGGGCTTCATTGCCCTCTCGGGCGTGGCCGTGCTCAACGGCATCGTCATGATCTCGTTCATCCGGCAGCTGCGCGCCGGCGGCACTTCGCTCGTCGCCGCCATCGAGGAGGGCTCGCTCACGCGTCTGCGACCGGTGCTGATGACCGCCCTGGTCGCCTCGCTCGGCTTCGTGCCGATGGCGCTCAATACCGGCGCCGGTGCCGAGGTGCAGCGCCCGCTGGCGACCGTCGTCATTGGCGGCATCATCACCTCGACCGCGCTCACCCTGCTGGTGCTGCCGGCCCTCTACCGGATGTTCCACCGCGACCCCGAACCGCAGGAGATTGAGCCATGAAATCCAACCGTTGCCGCCTGCTCCGTTGCGCCCCCATTTTGCTTCTCACCGGCGGCGCCGGGATCGAAGTTTGCGCTCACAATGGTTCGCATCTCTCATCTTCTTGAGCCTGACTCTGTCCAATCATGATTGATTGCGACTGCCATTTCGAAGCGCGCGATGCGGCGCAACGCAAGGTGCTGCTCACCGTGTTTGCGATCAACAGCGTGATGTTTGTCGCGGAGCTCATCGTGGGGATCTTCGCCCAGTCCTCGGGTGTCATCGCCGACTCACTGGACATGCTGGCGGATGCGCTGGTTTACGGCGTGGTGCTGGCTGCCATCGGCCGGGCCGCAGCGCTCAAGCAACGGGCAGCGCGGTGGAGCGGCGTTTTTCAGTTCGGGCTGGCCCTGTGCATTTTGGGCGATGTGGTCCGCCGGACCGTCCATGGCAGCGAACCGCAATCGGGGTTGATGATGGGCATCGCCTCGGTGGCACTGGGCGCGAACGCGTATTGCTTGTCGCTCCTCCAAAAACACCGGCACGGCGAAGTGCACATGCGGGCCAGCTGGATCTTCTCGCGCAGCGATGTGATCGCCAACGCCGGGGTGATCCTCGCCGGGTTATTGGTCTGGTTCACGGGCTCGCGCTGGCCCGATCTGATTGTCGGCAGCGCCATTGCCGCCGTGGTCGCCCGGGGCGGCGCGGAAATCCTCCGGGAATCCGGGCGGGATCACGCGGGTTGATCCCTTACCCACCCAAACCGCGAAGCTCCGTTTTGTCCCCTGGCTGATGTCAACTATTGGTTGACATCAGCCACGAAGGCGGCGGCTCACTCTCCGGTCCGCGCAAACCGCGGCACCCGCTGCCCACCGACCTCGACCGTCTCGACAAACATCGCCGCCGGCCGCACGAACAGCCCGCCGTCGCCATAGAGCGCCTCGTAGACCACGAGCCACTCGCGCGTCTCCGAGTGCAGCGCCAGCCCGGTCACGCGGTAGGGGTTGCCCTTGTAGTGACGGTAAAGCCCGGACCCGGGCTCGGCCGGCTTGGGCGGGGCATCTCTCATGCCGTGAGCACAATGGCTTGGTGAGCAACCCGCAAGCCTCCCCACTTGCCTCTTTCGCGATTCTGTCCTCTGTCTTCTGACCTCTGTCCTCCGCCATGTCCCTCCCGCCCATCCCCGTCACCGTCCTCACCGGCTTCCTCGGCGCCGGCAAAACCACGCTGCTCAACCGCATCCTGACCGAGCAGCACGGCAAGAAGATCGCCGTCATCGAGAACGAGTTCGGCGAGGTCGGGGTGGACAACCAGCTCGTCATCCAGAGCGACGAGGAGATCTTCGAGATGAACAACGGCTGCATCTGCTGCACCGTGCGCGGCGACCTCCTCCGCATCCTCGGCCGCCTCATGAAACGCAAGGACCGGCTCGACGCCATCCTCATCGAGACCACCGGCCTGGCCAACCCCGCGCCCGTCGCCCAGACGTTCTTCACCGACCCCGAGATGAAGGAGCAATTCGTCCTCGATGCCATCGTCACGCTCGTGGACTCCAAGCACATCCTCCTCCACCTCGATGACTCGCCCGAGGCGATGAAGCAGATTGGCTTCGCCGATATCATCATCCTCAACAAGACCGATCTCGTCACCCCGGCCGAGCTCGACGCCTTGGAGAAGCGTCTGCACGGCATCAACGCCGTCGCGAAGATCCACCGGGCGCAGAACGCCAATGTTCGTATTACGAACATTCTGAATGTCGGCGGCTTCAACCTCGACCGCGCCGTCGAGGTCGACCCGCAGTTCCTCGAGACCGAGTTTCCCTTCGAGTGGGCCGGCGCCTATGAGCTGACGCCCGGCACCTACGACCTCGGCATCGGCGCGCATGATTTGCCGAACGCGAACGGGTCCACATCCCACGATCACAGCGAGCACGAGCACCACCACGAGTGCGCCCCGGGCTGCAATCACAACGAGCTCGATGTCGTGATTATGCCTGTAGCCGGGGTCGCTGACCCCGGCCTTCCGGGCTCACCGAGCCCGGCTATAATTGCCGCCTACGACGTTATCATCAAACAAAGTGTCCTCGCCTTTTCCGACTGGGAGAAGGCCACGCCGGCCGGCGAGACCATCGCCGCCGACGGCAAGATGCACCGCCTGAAACTCCAAGACGAGAGCGGCCACTTCCCCGTGAAGATTGAGCAGGCCGGCCACTACGTCCTCTTCACCGGCCACGACGTGCCGACGCACCTCCACGGCCCCGACGGCAAGATTGTCCGTTACGTCTGGGACCAGACCTTTCGTCACGAGCACTCCCACGACGAGGCGGTGTCGTCCGTCGGCCTCAGCGTCGAGGGCGAGCTCGACGGCAAGAAGCTCAACGACTGGATTTCCAAGCTGCTCGCCGAGAAGGGCGGCGACATCTTCCGCATGAAGGGCGTGCTCGTCGTCAAGGGCACGAAGAAACGCCTCGTCTTCCAGGGCGTGCACATGCTGTTCGACGCCAAGTTCGACCGCGAGTGGAAGGACGGCGAGAACCGCACGAACACCCTCGTCTTCATCGGGAAAAAACTCGACCGCGCCGCCCTGACCGAAGGCTTCAAGGCCTGCCTGGTTAATTAAATACCGAGGACCCGGAGTTCACGGAGAAAGATCGAACATTTCTCTGCGCCCTCCGCGACCTCTGTGTTAAAGAGTAACCCGATGAATTTCGCCAAGCACTGGGCCGCGACCCTCGACGACTACGCCATCGACCTCGCGTGGTCGCCCGACGGCTCGCTGCTCGCCACCGCCTCCGCCGCCGGCGGCATCACGCTCTATGACGCCGCCACCGGCGCGGTGAAGCATGCGCTCACCGGCCATGAGAATGGCGCGAATGCGCTGGCGTGGATGCCGAAGGTAGGGCGAATCGTCCCTGATGAGCCGCGCTCACCCTCGGCTCATCCAGAGGATTCGCCCTACCTCCTCGCCACGGGTGGGCAGGATGGCTGCGTGCGGTTCTGGGATGCCACAACGGGTGCGCAAACTGCCGAAGCCAAACTAGGCAACGCGTGGGTGGAGCACCTTACTTGGCTGCCGCCCAGCAACGGCCAACACTCAACGCCCAACGCTCAACTTTTAATGGCGGCGGCCGGCAAAAAGCTGCTCGCGCTCAAGCCGGACGGTTCGGTCGCCCACACCTTTTCCGATGCGCCCAAGACCATATCGGCGCTCGCGTGGCGACCAGCTGGTTCCGCGCTCGCCTCCGCCTGCTTCGGCCACGTGGCCATTTGGGACGCCGCGAACTTCACCGCGCAGAAGGAATTCTCCTACGGCAACGCCATCTACGCGCTGACCTGGTCGCCCGACGGACGCTGGCTCGTCGCGGGCTGCCACGACAATGCCGTGCATCTCTGGGTGCCCGCTGAGGATCTTGAGCTGCACATGAGCGGCTACGAGACTCGCCTCAAGGAGCTCTCCTTCAGCCACGATTCCAAGTGGCTGGCCACCGGCGGCGGCAAGGACGTGTGCGTGTGGGACTGCGCCGGCGTCGGCCCCGAGGGTCGCGAGCCGCTGCAGCTGCCGCAGACCGCGCGCACCACGGCGGTGGCGTTTCAGAACCAGCACGGCCTGCTCGCCACCGGCGACGCCGGCGGCACGTTCACACTCTGGGGCCCGACGCGGAAGAACCCGCTGGTCGCCGAGGTGAAGATGCCTTCGGCCGCGACGAAATTCGCCTGGAGCGCCGACGATTCGCTGCTGGCCGTCGGCACGGAAAAGGGCGTGGTCTACGTCTTCAAGACCGCCTGATTAATTTGTAATCTATTAGATTACAAATTTTCGGCCCAGGCCATGGCTTGAGGTGGAACCGGACCTCCGGGCCGGTTTGGTCCGGCGCCGATCGCCAAGCCCGCCCGGCGGTCGGGCTCCACCACTAGCTGCCTTGTCTGATCGAGTCATGGCTTGACCGGGGTGCAGTCGGAAGTGATTTTCCCCAACAACATGTC
This sequence comes from Verrucomicrobiota bacterium, assembly GCA_031387725.1. Lineage (GTDB taxonomy): Bacteria > Verrucomicrobiota > Verrucomicrobiia > Opitutales > Opitutaceae > Lacunisphaera. The sequence goes on from JANNDM010000189.1 coordinate 5,989, forward strand.
CGGTGAAGCCCAGGCCACCCCGCCCTCCCTGCGCCCGTCGGTCTTTCTGAGCTATGCTTCCGAAGACCGGGCCGCCGCGCGGGCGTTGCGCGACACCCTGGCGGCGGCGGGCCTGGAGGTCTGGCTCGACGAGGACGAACTCGGCGGCGGCGAGGCCTGGGATAGCAAGCTCCGCAACCAGATCCGCACCTGCACCTACTTCATGCCTCTCATCTCGGCCACGACCGAGGCCCGGCGCGAAGGCTACTTCCGCCGCGAATGGCGCCTAGCCGTCGAACGCACGCTGGATATCGCCGACGACGTGATGTTCCTCGTGCCGGTGGTGCTCGACAACACACGCGACGCCGGCGCCCGGGTGCCGGAGAAGTTTTTCACCGTCCAATGGCTGCGCGTGCCCGGTGGCGTGGCGACGCCCGCACTGGAGGAACTCGCGCAAAAACTCGCAAGCGGCGACACCCATGTCGCCCCGGTCACTCCGCAGGCGCTGCCCGTCACGGGCAAGGCCCGCAAATCCTGGCGCTCGTCGGAACCGCCGCCACCGTTCCCCAAATTCCCCGCGTTCCCCGAGTCGGGCCGGCGCGGACGGTTCATCTACGAACTCGTGCTGTGGTTCGGCCACCTGCTGCTCTCGCTCTGGGGCCACCTGCCGAAGTTCGTGCGCATCATCGCCGCGATCGCCATCATCTTCAACCTGATCGCCTGGGTCTTCCGTGATGGCAATTCCGGCCCCAGCACGAAGCGAGCGAAGCAAGGCGACGAATTGTTCGACGTGGCCAAAGCCATCGAAAGCGCCGGCAAACCCGGATCACCCAAATCCCACCAAGCCGGCTCCGCCATCGCCTCCATCGTCAATGCGGCGGTCGAGGCGGCCCAGGCCGGCCGGCCGCTGGCTCTCGTCACCTTCAGCGGCACCGGCGAGGAGGCCGCGGACTACGCCGAAGAGGTCTGGGGCGAAGTCTCCAAGCTGCTCCCGCCGGGGAAAAGCGTCGGCCTCAGCCCGATCCCGTTCCCGGCGGAGCCGACCGACACCGACTGCCTCGAGCGCGGGGTCCGGCTCAAGAGCAAATTTGTGCTGACGGGATTTGCCCACACCGCCGAGGGCCGGCCCCCGGTCCTCACCGCCCGGCTCTATGATGTGCAGCAGCGCGCGTTCGTCTGGATGGAAAATTACGACAACACCACGGCTGATGCCGAGGCCGTGGCCCAGCGCATCGCCACCGAGGCAAAACAACGAACCGCCCCGGCGAACAAGGAACCATGAGTCGCCTCGTTGCCCTGATTTTTTTCACGGGATTGTTGCTCCGGGCGGTGGCGGTTTCGCCGACGCCAATCGTCTCCCTGCCGGTGCCTTCCGCCCCGGGTGCGATGGGTTCATCGCTTGCGCTCGGACCCGACGGCACCGCCTACCTCTCATGGCTCGAACCGGCCGGCGGCGAAAGCTGGGCGCTGAAGTTCAGCCGCTTCGATGCCGCGCGCCAAACCTGGGGCGAGGCACGCGTCATCGCGCAGGGTGCGGATTTCTTTGTCAACTGGGCCGATTTCCCCGTGCTGGCCGTGCAGGCGGACCGGATGACCGCGGTGTGGTTCGTGAACAATCCGGCCCATCACGCGGCTCCCGGCCACCACGGCGCCGGCTATCGCGCGGTCTACAGCAGTTCCCTCGACCAAGGCAAAACTTGGAGTCCTGAGCGGCCCGTCAGCGACGAGTCTCTGCCGGTGGAGTTTGTGGCTCTCCAGCCTCTGCTGGACGGGAGGTTGCTGGCGGCGTGGCTCGACGGCCGTTCGCACAACGCCGGCAGTGACCGGCAGGCGCTCTACGCCCGCGTGCTCGGCGCACCCGGACCGGATGTGCTGGTGGACGGCTCGGTGTGCGACTGCTGCCAGCTTTCCTTTGTGCCCACGACCGACGGCGGCGCCCTGCTGGCCTACCGCGGCCGCACCAAGGACGAAGTGCGCGACATGCAGCTCGCGCGCTTTGACGGGAAGAGCTGGAGCGCTCCGACCACACTGAATCCCGACGGTTGGAAAATCACCGGCTGCCCGGTCAACGGCCCGCAACTGGCCGAGTGCGGCGATCTGGTCGGCGCGGTGTGGTTCACGGCGGCAGACAACCAGGCGCGGGTGCTGGCCCGGGTGTCGGACAACACGGGCGACTCCTTCAGCCCGGTCGTGCGCGTTGATCTCGGCCGGCCGCAGGGCCGGGTGGATAGCGTCATGCTGCCCGACGGCACTTTCGTGATGACCTGGCTTGAGCTGGCGGCCAAAGTGCATGCACAGCCCGGCGGCATCTATCTTCGCACCCTCTCGCTGGAGGGCAAACTGTCGGTGCCGCAGATGGTCGCGCCCAGCAGCAGCACCCGGATGAGCGGCTTCCCCCGTCTGGTTCTGCTTGGCGGCAAACAACTGCTCCTCACCGCCACGGTGGACAGCGAACCCTCGCGGCTCCTGACCCTGCTGTTTGATCTGAAATAATTTATGGGCCGTCCGCCCCAGAGGGGTGACGCGCGCTTGCAAGTGACACTCGATGGCTTTTGCTCTGCGCCATCTCGCCATGCCCGAACCCGCCACCCTGCCCGCCCCCAGCCTGTTGATCGCCGTCACCGGCGGCCCGGGGACGAGCAAGACACGGCGGCTGGCGGAACTGGCCGCCGCCCAAGTTGCCAACGGCCAACGGGTGGAGGGCGTGCTGTCCATCGCGGGCAACCGCACTACACCCAAAGGTGGCGCCAACGAATACTGGCTCCGCATCATGGGTTCAGACACCGAGCTGCCGTGGGCGACCAGAGACGAAAAACTGAACCCACCCTATTACTTTGAACCCGGCACAACAAAAAAGATGCAGGCTTGGGCGGAGCGCCTGCGCAGCCTGCCGCCGCCGCCGCTGCTGATATTGGACGAATTCGGCAAGTTTGAGGTGCGCGGCCTCGGCCTGATGCCGGTCTGGCCCCTGCTCGTGGCATCCGCGCCCCGCATCATTGTCATCAGCGTGCGGGACGATCTTATCGTGGCCGTCGAAGGACTGCTCGGACGGAAATTCGACCTGTGCATTCCGGCGCAAGCCCCGGACGCCCTCGTGCGGCTGCAGCGGGCCTGTCTGGATTACGGTGAATGGACGCGCATCGGTTTGTTCGGCGGAGTAGCCGGCGGGTTGGAGATGACGGTCGGGGCAGCCCTGCACGCCGCCAAGATCCCGTTGCGCGGACTGGCCATGTCGTCGCTGCAGGCGGCGATGATGGTTTTCGCCGGCACCGGACTCAGCCAACCGGGCCGTGTGGTCTGGGTGCCGTTCATTTCCGGCGGATTGAAGGCACTGTCGCCGGCGGGCAACCGGGTGCGTCCCATGATCGCCATCATCATGCAAGGGCTCTTGTTTGGCGGCACGGTGCAGGCGCTCGGTTGGAATATTTTCGCACTGGGCCTGGGCGGCGCACTTGTCGGAGCCTGGGCGGCACTGCAGGGTTTCTTCCTGCAATACCTGCTCTTGGGCAGCGATCTCGTGCGCGCCTACGACTCGGCGGTGCTGTGGCTGGCGGATCACTGGCACGTCACCGCGCCCGGGCTGCCATGGTTGGTCGGGGCCTGGGCGGCTCTGCATGCTCTGGTCGCCGGGGGCATCACCGTGACGGCGTGGTATCTGCGTCGGCCGCCGGCCGTCCTGCAAAACATCATCGAGCGGGAAACCGCGCGCGGCACCGTGACTTCCGGTGCCGGCCCACCGGGCTGGATCCAACGGCTGGGCGAGTTTGGCCGGTGGCAATTCTGGCTGCCACTGCTGATCGTCGCGGCCATCCTGCTGGGCAGTGGCCGACCGTGGGAAAACGTGGCGTGGCTGGTGCTGCGCTTCTTCGCGGTCGGCTGCGTGCTGATCGCGCTGGTCTCCTTGCTGCGGCCCGCGCGCTGGGCGGAGGCGATGCGACGGCGCGGCTGGTGGGGTCCGGCACTCGCCTTCTCCGGAGCACTGCGCCGGCGGAGCAAATAAGGGCGGACAGGCGGCGCGCCTTAGTGGATGCGTTTTACTTTCACCCAGAGGCCTTTCTTCAAGATCGTCATTTTCAACCCGACCATTTTGACGGGATCAACTCCACCTCGGAGTCGATCATCTTCGGGAAAAAGGGGATCTCCTTGTCGGCCTGCTGCCAGACCTGGCCGTTCGCCAGTTGAAAGGTGGTGGTGCCGGTCCAGCCGCGGAATTCCCCGCTGATGCGCGTGCGGATGGTTTCGTCGTCGTCGCGGGCGGCCAGCCCGGCGTTCTCGATCTTTTTTTGACGCGCCTCTAATTTGGCCTCCGCCCGCGCCTGCTGGATGGCGGCCTTGGCCTCCGCCTTGGCCTGAGCCTGCGCGGTCTCAACCTGATGCCGTGCGCCTTCCCTGGCGAAGCGGTCAGCCCACTCGTCGAGCGCAGACTGTTGTCCGGGAGTCAGGTGATCCAAACCGGCTTTGCCCCGCTCCCCCGACGTGAGTTGCTGCCAGAATTTGTCCGCCGCCGGCGGGGCACCGGCGAGAACGAGGCAGAGGCCGAGGAGAGAGAGTCGCTTCATGCGGGCAAGGATGAACCGCCGCTGGTTTCAGTTCCACTTTCCCCTCGGTGCGGGCGGGCGGCTTCCGGGTTGCGCTTTTCAGGCGAAACCAATTGGTTGCCGGGGCATGCCGACCCGCGCCTGGTTTCCCACTTATATCTACCATGAGCCGCTGCTGCGCGCCGGGCTGGAGCGTTTCAACGCGGAACTGGCCGATGAGTGCCGCAACCTCCGGGACTATGATGCCGCCGGCCGGCGCTGGTCGGCCAAGCATTATCCCGGCGGCTACACCTCCTACGCCTCACTCAATCAGCTGCACAAATTCTCCTCCACCTTCGCCGGACTGGAGCGCAAGCTGACGGCGCATGTGCGGAAATTCGCGGCGCAACTCGACATGGATCTGCGGGGCCGGACGATTGCGATGACGGATTTCTGGGTGAACATCATGCCCGAGCATGCCGCCCACAGTCTGCACCTGCACCCGCTGTCGTTTCTCAGCGGCACCTACTATGTGGTCACCCCGCGCGGCTGCCCCGGCCTCAAGTTCGAGGATCCGCGCCTGAGCAAGTTCATGGCCGCACCGCCCAAGGCCGCCGGTTCGCGCCCGGCCAACCGGCCGCACATCACCTATCCCACCCGGGCCGGCCACGTCATCCTTTTTGAAAGCTGGCTCCGCCACGAGGTTGCCGCCAACCGCACCGCCGCCGAGCGCATCAGTGTAAGTTTTAATTACAACTGGAGCTGACCCTTGTGCCCAGCCCGCAGCCTTCTCGCCCAAACTGGCTGTGCAAGTTTTAATTACAACGGGAGTTGAGCCCGGGGCGTCAGGCGCCAAATCCCCCCAGGTCCTGAATCTCGTCTGAGAGGAAAACGAGCTCACCCTGGCCCGCGCGTCCGAACGAGCACCGGAGCATCGCGCGCGCCACCACTTCGGCCGGGATGGCGCGGTATTTCCGCAGACGGCTGAGCAACAGCGGCTCGGCCAGCCAGAGCAGCGCCGCCATCACGCGTTCCCCGAGCCGCGCTTGAGCGCGCCGCCCCAGCAACAGACTCGGCCGGAAAATCGCGAGCGTGGCGAAGTCCAAAACAGCCAGCGCCTCCTCCGTCTCGCCTTTCACCCGGTTGTAGAAGACCCGCGACCCGGCGTCCGCCCCGAGGGCCGACACGACGAAGAAACGTTGCGCCCCGGCGCGCTGCGCCGCCCACGCGAAGGCCAGCACCGCCGCATGGTCGACCGCGCGGAAAGCGGCCCGCGAGCCGGCCCCCTTGATCGTGGTGCCGAGGCAGCAATAGGCGTCGGTGCAGCGCAGGTCCGCGGCGACTTGCTCCAGCGTCGCAAAATCCGCCACCACCTGCACCAGCTTCGGGTGCACCACCTCCACTCGCCGGCGACTCAACGCGATCACGCGATCATATTCCGGCGCGGCAAGCAGTTGCTGCAGCAACTCCCGGCCGACCAGCCCACTCGCCCCCGCAATCAGTGCCGTGCCCATGCCGCCACACGTTGGGGGAGCTGCGGGAAAAAGCACGTCAAAGAACCGCCATTCCGCTTTTGGGAAAAGGGGGATGAACGCACGGCCCAGCCGTTGGTCACACAATTCGGGTGATTCATCGATCTGGAGTTGCGCGGACGCAATCCGCAGTTAAATTGAGCACATGAAAAAGCTCGTCGAGTTGAACGATGAGACTTACGCGGCCCTGCAACGGCTCGCCGTGGCCAAGAACGTTGCACTGGCCGAAGTGATCGCCGCCATGGTAAACGCCAGCCGGCCGCCTCTCGGCGGCGACCATCTGTTGTTTTATCTTACCAGCACTGCTTTCCCCGTCACGGCCGACCCGATCGAGCGCTACCTGGCCCTGCTCGCCTGGTGCGCGACCAACTACGCCGCGGATTTTGCCGACTTCATTTCGCATCAGGAAAGCGGGCGGCACTACCTGATGTTCAATCGCGACGAAATCAACGAAATGCGGGCCCACAACCACGCGCGGCAAATTGCCGGCACCCAATTCTGGGCCGTGATGACCATCGACGACGTGTCCAAGCGCCGCTTTGTCTGCCGGTTGCTGGAATTCATCGGGTGCCACGACGAGACGGTGGTGCAGGCCTGCCGTTCGCTGGGCTTCGCCGAACCGGCGAGCTTCCGGCTGCTCAGCGCCTGACGCGAATTTGGTTTGTCCGCAGCGATTTCGGTCGCGAGACTGTCGGCGTGAGCGATCCCATCCCCCCGCCTGAGTCCAAGCGCCGCGATTTCCGGAATTTCTTCGCTGCGGTGCGCTATGCCGTCGAGGGTTTCTGGGCCGCGGTGCGGCACGAACCGTCCTTCCGCGAGGATCTGATTTTTGTGGCGATCCTCACGCCCTTTGCCGTCATCCTGCCGGTCAACGCCGTGTCCACCGCGGTGATGATCGCTGCGCTCTTTATTATTGTCATCGCCGAGCTGTTGAACTCCGCCATCGAGTGGACAATCGACGACATCTCGCTCGAGAAACGACCGTTCGCCAAACGCGCGAAGGACATGGGCAGCGCCGCCGTCTTCCTCGCCTACATCAACTGCCTCACGGTCTGGGGCTTGATCCTTTATTCCAACTGGGACCGGATCGCCACGCTGGAATTTCTCAAGTGGCCGCCGCCGTTCCTGCCGTAACCGTCACCGCATCCGACCGAAGAACCAGGCCGCCAAGCCCGTCATCGCGAGGTTGGGCATCAGCGCCGCCCACATGGGTTCCAAGTAGCCGCGACCACCGAGCATGGTGGCGAAGCTGCTCAGGATATAGTAAAGGAAGAACAAGCCGATGGACTTGGAAACCCCGACCGCGGGGCTCACCCGCGTGCCCGACGCGGCAAAGGGAATCGCAATGGCGATGATGATGAGCGGTCCGATCGTGTCGAAGAGCATGCCGTAGTAGCGCACCTCGTAGGGGATCAGCTTCGGGTTATTTTCGGCGGAAAAATAATCGACGATCCGGCCCAGCTCGTTGAACGAGAGCAGGCTGGGCCGGCGGTCGATGAGCAGCATGAGCCCCGGATCCTCGTTGAAATCCGGAAAGGTCTTGGTGGCGAACGGGACCGTGCGCACCAGCTCACCCTGCTCCACATCAAATGACATTTCGCGCCCATCCTGAAAAGTCCACCCATGGCGGAGGGCGTCGTAAATGCCTTCGCGCGCCATGAGGCGGGTCTTTTCGCGGCGGGCGTGATCCAGTTCCGACACGGTGACCCCATAGGCCGTGCCGGAAAAACGGCTGTAGCGGTTGATGAACCACATGCGGTTCTGCCGCTGGTTGTCGAAGGTCACGCCCGACACCACGCCGAGCGTGCCGCCGGGCATGGCCTTGGCCTCATAGCGAAACTCGAAACTCTCCAGCAGACTGCGTGAAGTCTCGACCGACCACGGGACGACGCGGGCGTTGAGCAGGAGGGACACCCCGCAGAGCACGGCACCGGCCACCCAAAGCGCGCGGGTGGTGGCAAAGATGTTCAACCCGGCGGAGCGCACCGACGTGAGCTCGTTGTTGCGGTGCAGCTTGCTCAGCACGAAAAGCAGCGAGAGCAACATCGACAGCGGCAGCACGATGGACAGGTAGCTCGGCATCAGCGTCGTGTAATACAGCAGCATGTCGCCCGCGCCCGCCCCGACCTGAATCAGGTCGCGGAAATTGTCATAAAGCGCGGCCATGAGCAGCAGGCCCATCGTCGCCGCGAGCAGCAGCCCGAGCATTTTCAGCCATTCGCCCAGGAGGTAACGGTCGAAGAGATTCAAGCGCCGGCAGTCAAACAGCCGCTGGGGGCGGGGCGCAACATATTGTCGGTGCAGGGTCGAACCTGGCCGCGGGAGGGTAGGCTGCGTCCGCCTTGCTTTGGTTCGAGGTGGAGCGACCTGACCCCAGGGCGCTGTCCGAAAAGCGCGCTGAGGTCAGCCCGCTCCACCTTTTGCGGGATCGGCAATCCCGCCCCCTTGGCCCCCCCGGAACAACTTCCTTTTTCCCCTGCTCTCATAATACCGGCACTTGCGGGTTGAAAGCCCCGCCCGGCTGCTTTTAGGTCAGCGCCTGTTTTCCCCCTATGTCCATCCGTCATCTGCCCCCCCACCTTAGACTCTGGCTTGGCGCGGCGGTTCTCGCCACCAGCCTGCCCGCCCAGGAAACCATCAAGCTCGGCGAGTTTGCCTCGCTCACCGGCAAAGAGGCCTCCTATGGCCAGAGTGTCCACCAAGGCGCCGTCCTCGCCGTCGAGGATGCCAACGCCGCCGGCGGCGTCCTGGGCCGGAAACTCGAACTCATCACCGAGGACAACCAGTCCAAGCCGGGCGAATCCGCCACGGTCGTCAAGAAGCTCATCTCTCGCGAAAAGGTGGTCATCGTGCTCGGCGATCTCACCTCCGGACGCACCCTGGAGGCCGCACCCATTTGCCAGAACGCGAAAATCCCCCTGCTTTCCCCCGGTGCAACCAATGTCTCCGTTACCACCAAGGGCGACTATGTCTTCCGCCTATGCTTCATCGATGATTTTCAAGGCACCGTGATGGCCCAGTTCGCCCTCGAGTCCCTCCAGCTCCGGCGCGTGGCCGTGCTGTCCTCGGTGTCCTCCGCGCAGAGCGTCGGCCTGGCCAAGTATTTCCGGGAAAAATTCAGCGGTGGCGGCGGCACCGTGGTCCTCGAGCAGAAATACGGCGAAGGGGACAAGGATTTCCGCGCCCAGCTCACCGCCATCAAGGCCGCCGGCGTCGAGGGGGTCTTTGTGCCGGGTTACTACGCCGAGGCCGCGCTCATCTGCAAACAGGCCCGCGAGCTCGGCCTCACCGTGCCGCTGCTCGGGATCGACAGCTGGGAGTCGCCCGAATTGATCCAGATTGGCGGCGCGGCCGTGGAGGGGTCCTATTTTTCCACCCACTACTCGGCGGAAAACCAGTCGCCCACCGTCGTCGCCTTCAACCAGCGCTTCCGGCAGCGCTGGGGCCTCGACTCCAACGCCATCTCCGCCCTCGGCTACGACAATGTCATGCTCGCCGTCGACGCCATCCGCCGCGCGGGCACGACCGACGGCCCCAAATTGCGCGACGCCCTCGCCGCCACGAAGGACTACCCCGCTGTCACCGGCCGCATCACCTTTGATGCCCTGCGCAATCCCACCAAGTCCGCCGTCGTGCTGACCGTGAAAAACGGCCGCTACCGCTTTGTTCAAGACGTCCACCCCTGACCCATTTCCTCCCATGAAAAACCCCGCCCTGCTCCTCGCCCTCGCCCTCAGCGCCACCACCCTCCCCGCCGCCGAATCCATCAAGCTCGGCGAATATGCCTCTCTCACCGGCAAGGAGGCCGGTTTCGGCCAGACCTCACACCAAGGGGTCAAACTCGCCGTCGAGGAAATCAACGCCGCCGGTGGCGTCCTGGGCCGTCCGCTCGAACTCGTCGTCGAGGACAACCAGACCAAGCCCGGCGAGTCCGCCACCGTCGTGAAGAAACTTATTTCCCGCGACAAGGTCGTCGCCCTCATCGGGGAAGTCTCCTCGGGTCGCTCGCTCGAGGCCGCGCCGATCGCCCAGCAGGCTAAGATCCCCATGGTCGCCCCCGCCGCCACCAACCCCAAGGTCACCCAGACCGGCAACTACATCTTCCGCGTCTGCTTCATCGATCCCTTCCAGGGCACCGTGATGGCCAAGTTCGCCAAGGAAGACCTGAAGGCCAAAAGGGTCGCCATTCTCTCCAGCGTCTCCAACGCCTACAGCCTCGGCCTGGCGAAATTCTTCAAGGAGACCTTCATCCCGGCCGGCGGCGAGATCGTCAGTGAGAAAAACTTTTCCGAAGGCGACAAGGATTTCCGCGCCCAGCTCACCGCCGTGAAGGCCGCCAACGTCGACGCGGTCTTCGTCCCCGGTTATTACACGGAATCCGCCCTCATCGTCCGGCAGGCGCGCGACCTCGGCCTCACCATGCCGTTCTTCGGCGGTGACGGCTGGGAGGACGAGCAGCTCCTCAAGATCGGCGGCGAGGCGCTCAACGGCTGCTTCTATTCCACCCATTTCTCCGCGGAGAATACCGACCCCGTCGTTGCGGCCTTTACCGCCAAATACAAGGCCCGCTGGAACAACGAGGCGCCCGGCGCCTTCTCCGCGCTCGGTTACGACGCCGTCTATGTCATCGCCGAGGCCATCAAGCGCGCCGGCGGCACCGACGGCCCGAAGCTCCGCGATGCTCTCGCCGCCACCAAGGATTTCCCCGGCATCAGCGGCCTGACCACCATCGACAAGGACCGCAACGCCTCCAAAGCCGCCACGATCATCGCCCTGCAAGGCGGCAAGGCCCTGTTCCACAAGACCGTCGCCCCATGATGCTGCCAGCGGCCAAATCCACGAATACCGTCATTGCGAGGAGCGCAGCGCCGAAGCAATCCGGCCGTTTCAACAAGCTCAAGGCCCCGAGCCTGTCGAGGGGCTGGATCGCCACGGCGCCCACTGTGCGCCTCGCGATGACAATCTGTGCGCTGGCATCACTGGCCCCCGCTGCCGCCGCCGAGCCCATCAAGATCGGCCACTTCGGCTCGCTCACGGGCAAGGATGCCTCCTTCGGCATCGTCAGCCGCAAGGGCATCATGCTGGCGATCGAGGAGATCAATGCGACCGGCGGCCTCCTCGGCCGCCCGGTTGAATACTTCGTGGAGGACATCCAATCCAAGGCCGGCGAATCGGCGACCGCCGTCAAAAAACTCCTTTCGCGCAACAAGGTGATTGCCATCCTCGGCGGCAATCCCTCCAGCAATTCCCTGGAGGCCGCTCCCCTTTGTCAGAACGCCCGGATTCCGATGATGGCGATCTCGTCGACCAACCCGAAAGTGACGACCATCGGTGACTACATCTTCCGCATCTGCTTCATCGACCCCTTCCAGGGCGCCGTGCTGGGCCGCTTCGCCCGGGAAAGCCTGCACGCCCAGCGCCTCGCGCTGCTGACTCCCGTGACGCCCTACGGCATCGGACTGTCCAGCGAACTGCGCAAGAAATTCACCACGCTCGGGGGCGAGGTCGTCGCCGAGCAGAAATACGCCGAGGGCGACAAGGACTTCAAGGCGCAGCTCACCGCGCTCCGCACCTTTCAGCCCGACGTGATCGCCGTGCCCGGCTATTACACCGAGGCCGCCCTGATCTGTCGGCAGGCGCGCGAACTGGGCCTTGCCAGCATCTTCATCGGCGGTGACGGCTGGGAGGCCCCCCAGCTGACCGAACTCGGCGGCCGGTCCGTCGAGGAAACCTATTACTCCACCGGCTTCTCCGCGGATAACTCCGCGCCCCAGGTCCGGGAATTTGTCCGCGCCTTCCGCAGTCGCTGGGACGGCGAAACCCCCGACAGCACCGCCGCCCTCGGCTATGACGCCATGATGCTCACTGCCGATGCCATCCGGCGCGCCGGCA
>JANNDM010000039.1:0-14926 GCA_031387725.1 Verrucomicrobiota bacterium
ATCCGACCCGGCCCGGGCGGCCCAACTCGCCTACAATGTCCTCCAAGGCGCCGGGGCCCGCATCTCCAAGACCGAATTCGTCGCCTGCCCCAGTTGCGGCCGGACACTTTTCGACCTCCAGACCACCACGCAGCGCATCCGGGCCCAGACCGGCCACCTCAAGGGCGTGAAAATTGCCATCATGGGCTGCATCGTCAACGGTCCGGGTGAGATGGCCGACGCGGATTTCGGATATGTGGGCGGCGCACCGGGCAAGATCAACCTCTACGTCGGAAAGAACTGCGTGCAATACAACCTCCCGCAGGCCGAGGCCGACGCCCGCTTGATCGCCCTCATCCGGGAGCACGGAAAATGGGCCGAGCCCGAGCCACATCAGCTTTCGCCCGTCTAACGGGAGCGAAAGCTGCACTCCATCGTGTCCGCCATAGCCCATCGGGCGACGGCGGAAGCCTTGGCGACGGATGGCCCGCGTAAACAACCCGGGGCAATTGACCAAATCCGTCAGGCCCAAGCAGCACCACTGCCTTGATCTCCCAAGTAGCCACGAGCGTGAGCGAGTGGAGTCTCGTCCACTCGCTCAAGCTCGTGGCTACACCTCAACCAAGCCGGAGCTGGAGCAGATGAACGCTTGCGACCCAGGCTTCGACTGGCAGGCCAGCTGGCGAATGCGTGATGATTTGGGTGGTCGTCGATTTCCCCCTCGACGACTGGCGCCGGGCTGGAAACCGGCGCCCACCTGCTCGGCCCCACGGCTCCCGCCTGTTTTCAGAGGAGAAAGGGGGCGCGAGGCCGCGTCGTTTTTTCGCAACCTTAAAATTGGAAAAGTTATCGCCGGAAAAGTGTGAACAAGATGTCGGAAAGTTGCCCTTGAAACGCATTTTTTTGTTCACGTTACTCGCAAAGTAACTTTTATTCGTCGTTCTCAGCGACCGCTCTTTCCCAACTCCGCCGCGCCTCTTGTGCCACGACTCGTCCAGGGCTTCCTTACACCCCGGCCACCAGTCACTTTGACCCCAGCCCTCGCGCTGCGGCCGGGTGACGGCCTGATTCTCCCCTTTTCCCTTCCGAGTAGCTGACGCACGACAAGCAAACCGGGGTCAGGGTGAATGCAGTTGCTGAGCCGTTAATAATCCTGTCACCTACCCGCTCTGTCATGCCCCACACCGTCCTCCAGACCAGCCTCTGGGAAACCGTCAAATGCGACCTGAAGGGGTTGTTCCCGGAAGATGTGTTCGCGATGTGGTTCGAGCCCATCCGCTGCGTGGAGACGACGGAAGACTCGCTGACGCTGGGTGTGCCGAATGATTTTGCCGCCATCTGGATTCACGACAATTACCTCGACCTGATTTCGCAACGCCTGCGCCTGGCCGCCGGCCGCATGGTCCACGTGAGTCTCAGGAAGATGGAGCAGGGCAACGGCACCGGCCCGGCCCGGCAGTCCGCCCCGGAGCCCAAGAGCCGCGCCGCCGCCAAGCGCCCGCTCCGTTATGACGAGCGCCTGGCCGCCGCCAGCTCACTCAACCCGCGCAACACCTTCGAGAATTTCGTCGTCGGCCAGAACAACCAGCTCGCGCACGCCGCCGCCCTCGCCGTCGCCCAGGCCCCCGCGCAGGCCTACAACCCCCTCTTCCTCCACGGCGCCACCGGCCTCGGCAAGACCCACCTGATGCACGCCATCGGGCACAGCATCCTCCAGCGCAACCCCGAGGCCAAGGTCGCCTACCTCTCCACGGAAAAATTCACCAACGAATACATCCGCGCCATCCAGGAGAACGCCCTCACCAAGTTCCGGCAGCGCTACCGCAACGTGGACATCCTGCTGGTGGACGACGTGCAGTTCCTCGCCGGCAAGGAGCGCATCCAGGAGGAGTTCTTCCACACCTTTAACGACCTCTTCGAGTCCCAGAAGCAGATCATCATCTCCAGCGACCGCCCGGTGGCCGAGATTGCCACGCTTGAGGCGCGCCTCGTGTCGCGTTTCCAATGGGGCCTGTCGGCCGACATCTCCTCGCCCGACTTCGAGACCCGCGTCGCCATCCTCAAGAGCAAGGCCGCCACCCTCAAGATCGAGCTGCCGATGCCCGTGATCGAGTTCATGGCGCGGCACATCTCGAAGAACATCCGCCGGCTCGAGGGCGCCCTGATCAAGATTTCCAGCTACGCCGCCCTCACCGGCAAGACCCTCGATCTCGCCACCACCGAACACCTGCTCAAGGACGTGCTGATGGAAGAGGCCCAGAACCGGCTCAACATCGAGGGCATTCAGAAACGCGTCGCCGACCATTACCAGATCCGCCATTCGGACATGACGAGCAAGCGCCGGCCCAACGCCATCGCCTTCCCCCGCCAGATCGCCATGTATCTCAGCCGCCAGCTCACCCGCCACTCCCTCCAGGAAATCGGCGAGGCCTTCGGCGGCCGCGACCACGGCACGGTCATCCACGCGGTCAAGACCGTCGAAAACATGATGGAGCAGGACAACTCCGTCCGCGGCAGCGTGGATTTCCTCAAGGCCCAGCTCGCGAAGTGACGCGCCGCCAGGGCGCGTCATCCTGAGCCCGTCGAAGGATCCCGATCACTTTCACCAACCCCAATGGGCCTGGCTGTTTGCCAGGCTCTTTGCTTTTGCCCAACTGACCTCCGATGGCCCTCACCTTACAAAGCGACACCGGCACGCTGAAAAAAGTCATCGTCAATGCCGCGGCCGATGCCTTCGTCAGTCCGGCGCGCCTGGCAACCGAATGGCAACCGCTTCGCTTCACCGGCTGCCCGGATTACGCCCGCGCGTGCGCGGAGTCCGACGCGTTCAGCGCGCTGCTGCGCCGCTTCGGCGTAGAGGTGCTCGAGTTGCCCCGCGACGAGGCCCAAAGCATTGATTCCATCTATGTGCGCGACGCGGGCGTCGTCTGCGATCGGGGCCTCATTCTCTGTTCGATGGGCAAGACCACCCGCCGCGCCGAACCCGCCGCGCTGCGCAGGGCCGCCGAGGTCTGGAACGTGCCCCTCGCTGGTGAAATCACCGGCGCCGGCCGGCTCGAGGGCGGCGATGTCGCCTGGGTGGACTCGCGCACGCTCGCCGTCGCCCATGGCTACCGGACCAACGCCGAGGGTATCCGCCAGCTCCGCGCGTTGCTGGGCGACTGCGTCGATGAAGTCGTCGTCGTGCCGCTGCCCCATTACCGGGGTCCCGACGATGTCTTCCACCTGATGTCCGTCTACTCACCGCTGGCACCGGACCTCGCGCTCGTGCATTCGCCGCTCATGCCCGTCCCCTTCCGCGAACTGCTGCTGGCCCGCGGCATCCGGTTGGTCGAGGTCGCCCCGGAGGAGTTCGACACGCTCGGTTGTAACGTCCTGGCCGTGGGCCCGCGCCTCTGCGTGTTGGCCGCGGGCAATCCGCGCACCAAGCGCCGGCTCCTCGACGCTGGTTGCGAAGTCCATGAGTTTTCCGGCGGGGAGATCGCGCAAAAAGGCGGCGGCGGCCCCACCTGCCTCACGCGGCCGCTCGGCCGCGCAGTTTGAGCAGTTGCAACCCGTCGCGCCCTGCCTAGGCTGCCGTCCTCTTGACCATGACTCTTTCCCCCGAACAAAAACAGGCGGTGTCCTCCTGGGTGGCCGCCGGTGACAACCTCTCCGCCGTCCAGAAGAAACTCGCCGAGCAGTTCAAACTCTCGCTCACCTACCGCGACGTCCGGTTCCTCGTCGACGATCTGAACCTGGCGCTGAAAGACCCCGCGCCCAAGGTCGACGCCTCCGACGTGAGCAAGACGCCACCGCCAGTGGGAGGCGGTCCCGCGGCCGCGGGACCACCCCGCGCCGAGAAGAAAGGCCTGATCGACAAATTAAAGGAGAAAGTCGGCCTGGCGCCCGGCGCCGTGGAAGAGGACGACGAGGACGATCTGCCGCCCGAGGGCCCGCCGGAAACCGGCGATGAGTTCGCCGCCGCAGTCGACGGCGCCAGCAGTCTTTCACTGGAAATGGATCGCCTCGTCCGCCCCGGCTTCATGGCCAGCGGCACCGTGAACTTCAGCGATGGCACCACCGGCAAGTGGGCCATCGACCAGGCGGGCCGCCTCATGCTTGAGACCGCGCAGAAGGGCTACAAACCGAGCCCGGCGGACGTGCAGGCCTTCCAGCGCGAATTACAGGTGCAGCTTCAAAAGCAGGGGTATTGAGCCTGGAGCCAGATTGTCATTGCGAGGAACCCGCATTGGCGGGCGACGAAGCAATCCACCCTGCGGGATCGCCACGTCCGGCTGCGCCGGACTCGCGATGACAATAGCAATGCCCCATCCCCGCCGTTGACTCGCGGCGGCAGGCCGCCGTATCCTGCCACCGCTCCGACGGACATCACGCCCGCCGGCATAACCAAGGATCTCCTGCCATGGAAAAGCTGCGTCAATTCATCGACTGGGCGGAAGCCCATCCCAAGGTCTGGCTCGATTGCGTGCGCATTTATCTCGGGCTGGGTCTTTTCATCCGCGGCGTGTTCATCATCACCAACACCCGGGCCGAGTTCATTTTGGACCTGCTCAAGCGGATGGATTTTCCCTGGCTCGTGACGGTCGGTGTGCTCCACTACATCTCCCTCGCCCATCTCGTGGGCGGCCTGATGCTCACCGTCGGTCTGCTGACCCGCATCGCCGCGTGGGTGCAGATTCCGATTCTGGCCGGCGCCCTCTTCGTCCATCGCAATGAGGGGCTCATGAGCGGCGGCCAGTCGCTCGAGTTTTCCGCCCTGGTGTTTTTCCTGCTGGTCATGTTTGCCATCAGCGGCAGCGGCCCGCTGTCGGTGGACAACGGCATGCCCAAGCTCAAGCCGTCACTCACGCCCTGAGCGGGTGCAGGCATGTTCGTATTACGAACATATACCCCTGACGCGCTCGCCCACTCTGGAATGTTCGTAATACGAACAAAGACTGCCAACACAGAGGAGTTTTTCTGGCAATGTTCGTAATACGAACATTGCACTTCTCCTGAGGCCAATTGAAGGATGGCTGCTGGCGAATCCAACAAATCACCTGCGCCCAGGCTCCAACAGTCACCTTCCCAGCAGCCGCAGAAACTCCGCCTCGTCGATCACCGGCACGCCGAGCTCCTTCGCCTTGTCAAGCTTCGATCCGGCCTCCGCACCGGCCAGCACATAACTGGTCTTCTTGCTGACGCTCCCACTGGCCTTGCCCCCGGCGGCTTCGATCTTGGCTGTGGCGTCCTCGCGCGACATTGTGGGCAACGTCCCGGTCAGCACGAAGGTCCTACCGGCAAACCGGCTGCTCGTGGCGGTCTTGGCCGGAACCTGCGGCTCTACTCCGGCTTTCAAGAGCGCGGCCACCGTGGCACGATTGCGCGCCTCCTTGAAGAAGCCGGTGATCGCCTCCGCCATCGTGCCGCCGATGCCGGAGATGACGCTCTCCTTTTTGGCGATGAAGTCCTCCGTCGTAGCCGAAGACAGTTTATCGATGTCGCGGAAATGCGCGGCCAGATCCTTCGCCGCCGCCACGCCGACGTGCGGGATGCCCAGGCCGTGGATCACCCGCCACAACTCGCGCCGCTTGCTGGCCTCGATCGCCGCGAGCAGGTTGTCGGTGGATTTTTCGACGCTCTTGCCGAGCGTCAGCAGGTCGTCACGCTTGAGCCGGTAGATATCAGCCAGTGCCTTCACCCAGCCCTTCGTCACCAGCTCGTCCACCATGGCAACACCCAGTCCGTCGATGTCCAGGCACGCCTTGGAGACGAAATGGCTCAGCCGCCGCCGCACCTGCACCGGGCAGTCGTAGTTCGGGCAGCGCAGCGCCACCTCGCCCTCGAGCTGCACGACCTTGGTGGCGCATTCGGGACATTTCTCGGGAAATTTGTAGGGCCGGCACTGCGGCGTGCGGCGCTTCAGGTTAACCTCGATCACCGCCGGGATGATCTCGCCGGCCTTCTCGACCAACACGAAGTCGCCCACCCGGATATCCTTCCGCTCGATCTCGTCGCGGTTGTGCAGCGTGGCGCGCGCCACCGTGGTGCCGGACAACTGCACCGGCTCCAGTTCGGCCACCGGCGTGAGCACACCCGTGCGGCCCACCTGGATGGTGATGGCATTGATCTTCGTCTCGGCGCGCTCGGGCTCAAACTTGTAGGCGATGGCCCAGCGGGGCGCCTTGCTCGTGCTGCCGGCGGCACGGCGCAGGGCAAACGAGTCGAGCTTGGTCACGGCGCCGTCGGTGCCGTAGGCGAAATCGTGCCGCATCTTGTCCAGCTGGCCCACTGCCCTCCACGCTTCGTCAATCCCGTCCACCGTCCAGAATTTTTCCACCGTCGGCAGACCCCACTGTTTCACCATGGCGAGAAACTCGCTCTGCGAGTCCGCGATCTGGGGATCGCAGTAGCCGATGCCATAAAGCACGATCTCCAGCTTGCGGCGGGCCACTTCGCGCGAGTCGAGCTGCTTGATGGTGCCCGCCGCCAGGTTGCGCGGGTTGGCGTAGACGGGCTCACCCGCTTCCTCACGCTCTTGGTTGATGCGCTGGAATTCCTCGGTGGTCAGGTAGATCTCGCCCCGGATCTCGATGACGTCCGGCACCGGGTGTTTCTTGCCGGCCTTCAGCTCGTGCGGCAGGGAGTGGATGGTCTTCGCGTTGACCGTGATGTCGTCGCCCTCCTCACCATTGCCGCGGGTCACGGCTCGGGTGAGTTTGCCCTTCTCGTAGGTTACGCTGACGGCGAGGCCGTCGATCTTCGGCTCCACCACGTAGCTCAGCGCCTCGCGCTCGAGCTGTTTCACCAGGCGCTGGTGGAACGCACGGTATTCCTCCTCGGAGTAGGTGTTATCGAGGCTCTGCATCGGCTGCCGGTGTCGGTAGGTGGAAAAACCCTCCAGCCGGTCGTCGCCCACCTGTGCGGTCGGTGATTCCTTCCGGGCGAATTGCGGGAACTGCTTCTCGAGATCGGCCAGCACGCGCTCGAGCTTGTCGTAGTCGCGATCGGGAATCTCCGGCTTGGCCTGCCGGTAGTATAGCTCGGCATGGCGCGCCACTTCGGCGCGCAACTCGGCGATTCGTTTCTTGGCCTCAGCAGGGGTCATTTTCAGGCCCAAGCATGAGTAAAACTCTCCGATTCGTCGCTGCTAAAATGGCCCGCCCGTAGGCCTGTCCGCCATAGCCCTTAGTCCTGTCGAATGGGGCGAAGGAGGAAGCCCCAATTGCTAGCGGAGAAGATGGCCTGCCATCCATAGCCCTGAACGCCAGCGGCTCAAATACGCGGCCACACATGATCCTGTTGACCTGTCGACCCCCGCCTACTCAGGCGAAATGGCCTGCCATCCATAGCCACGATCGCCACCGAACATCTGATACGGCCCTGCTTCGAAGCATCAGCTGGTTACCTCAATCCCCACCTACTTAGGCGACGGATGGTCGGACTGGTGAGATTCGAAATCAGCCGGCCTGAGACCGTTCGTCAGAACCGTCAACGTGATGCGAAAGTCGCCCCGCGCCCAACACTCAAAAACGCGCACAGGATTTCCGGATGCCCTGTTTTTCCGGTAAAACAGGCGATCGCAGTTGGCCTTGCTTTTCACTGCTGCATAGACATGGGTTGATTCAACCTTTTCCTATGCCCAACCAGCTCTCCCAGACCAAGCGCCGGCAGAGCCTCGCCGAGCACACGGCCGTGCTGGCCGCGCTTGCGGACATTGCCCGCCGTGAGAAGACCACTGTCATGGCCCTGTTGCGGGAAGCAGCCCGCGAGGTGGTCAGGAAACGAGTGGCGCTGCCGGCGCAATCTGCCGCCATGCGCACCGTGGTCTGGCGGATGGCGCCGCGTATGCCCGCGCGGTTCAAGACTCCGGCGCAACTCTCACGGTTCAAGCGCGCCCAGCGCGAGTTTGACCGGGTGGTCCTCGACCTGAATCTCGAACCCCCCGCTGTCATCCAGAACCGGAATTCACTGGTCCCCGCCCATCAGGCCGTCCGGCTGATCGACTTCGACCGCGCCCATGCCCCCGCGTCCGTCTGACGCCGAACCGCGGCCACCGGCGGATTTCGCCCCGCTGCTGGCCACCCAGGAGCCCCTGCTGCTCGTCGGCGGACAAGCCGTCAACCTTTGGGCGCTCTACTACAAGGACCGCACGGCCGACCTGGCCCCGTTCGTCTCCCGCGATGCCGACATTCTGGGCGACCGGGAGACCTTGGTAGCATTGGGCAAGCTGGCCGGCACCAAGCCGCAATTCTTCCCGCTGAAACCACCGGGCAACGAGATCGGCGTGGTCATCGCCAGGGATGCACACGGTTCGCCCATGCTCATTGAAGTGCTCCGCTCGGTTCATGGCGCGAGCAACAAGGAACTGCGCGAACCGGCCTACACTCTCGCCATCGGCGGGAGCCAGGTGCGCGTGCAGGTGCCGGGGCCCATCGCCATGCTGCAGGCCAAGATCGCCAACCTCACTGATCTCCGCCAGACCGGCCGCCAGGACGGCCGGCACGTGCTGATCCTCGCGCGACTCCTGCCCGCCTATCTCGAAGACTTGCGCCGGGCTACCAGCGAGGGGCGCATGACTGAACGAAAGTTCATTGAATTCCTGGAACGTTTGCTGTCCGTCCTTACCTCCCCCAAAGGCAGGAAGGCGTTCGCGGACCTTAAAATCAGCCCCAACGGTCTTTTCGCCGAGCTCAACTGCGCCAATCTCCCAAAAGTGCAGGCTTTTCTCGGGAAGCGCCTGTCAAGAGCCCTGCATGCTTGAACGAACCCCCACATCGCTCTGCGAGTGACCGCTGGAAAATGGTCGGGCTGGTGAGATTCGAACTCACGACCTCTTGCACCCCATGCAAGCGCGCTACCAGACTACGCTACAGCCCGATGACTCATCGGAAGGGCGAAGAAGCCTGATGGCCCGGCGCTAGGCAAGCCCTATCCTTGGTCGAAAAGAAACAATCGGAATTGGCCACGGATTACTCGGATAGCACGGATGGTTTACAGGAGCCAACGGAGTGAAAAGAACTTTGCCTTCATACCTCCTGCCTTGCCTCGGTTCTCTCCTGTGAAAATCAGCCCAGGCGATTTATCTCCGCGCCCATCGGTGCCATCCGTGGCAAAACGCCTTGGTCTGGTTGCCTAGAAAAAAGGCTGCAATCCGCGCCCGGAACCTCCAATTAGCTGACGGTCATTTGTCCCCGTAGCTCAGCTGGATAGAGCACCGGTTTTCTAAACCGGTCGTCGCGTGTTCGAGTCACGCCGGGGACGCCACCCTGTCCTTGGGCTTAGGCGGCGTCAGACGGGTATTTGCCCGCCGCCGCCCTGCGGGCTCCGGCGCGGCAGCCTTCGCCAGTGCATCGCCGTCTGAGCGGTTGGAATGCGGTTTTCCTGGCTGGCCTGCCGAGCCGTAGCTCGAAGAGCGAGGGCTGGTGGAGCACAAGTGCGTTTAGCACGAACGAAAGGGTGCTAATTTTTTCTGCGAACAATCTTTCGGACTGCTAAACCGAGCCTTGGGCCGGGTGCTAAACTTGAAGCGTTTTACAATTCAGCACCACGGCTTTCGTTTCGCCCTTTCCTCGTCGGGCCACCCCAAGAATGGGTCGGCAGCGGCCCGCTCGCGACGAAACCGAATCCGTCAAGTCTTTGATGAAACGGGCGCCACTGGTTTTCGGGTATCGGGTAACACCCCATGCCCAGTTTCTTGCGTCAAGGTAGGATTCGACCATCCAATCTGCAGGGACGGCCATGCCTGAAAACGCCCAAGAATTATCGAAACAAGGAAGTCCCGCCAGCGATCATAAGATCGGGCAGACCGAAAACTGCCGGACCGCCGTCTCCAAGCAGGCGTCTATCACCCGGTCCGGCCCACCCTTCTCGTCCGCCGGCAAAAACCTCGCGGTGCGCTCGGTCCAGCCCGAGATCCTTGACCGACTACCCCAGTCTTCTACCGCTGCGCGGGCCTCCCGTCGCGATCTACGCATCATCAACGGTTTTCTGGGCTGCCGCGCTTGGTTTGCGGACGCGTTGCGCCGTCGGCACCGGGCCGGCGAAGCGGTCCTAGAAATCGGATCCGGCACCGGCGAGCTCGGCCGCGCCCTAAATCGCATCGCACCAGGCCTGGCCGGCCTCGATCTGGGTCGCCGTCCCGCTGACTGGCCCCGGGATTCGCCGTGGTTTGAAACCGACGTTCTCCAATTCACTGGCTGGAAAACCTACCCAGTCGTCGTCGCGAACCTCTTTTTCCATCATTTCGGCCGGGCGGATCTGGCGAGGCTGGGCGCCCAGCTTAATGCGCACACTCGCCTGATCATCGCCAACGATCCAGTCCGGAGCCGTCGATCGCAGGTGCTTTTCTCCCTGCTTTGCCCGCTGATCAGAGCCCATCAGGTGACGCGCCACGATGGCCGCGTCAGCATCGCCGCCGGATTTCGTCACGAGGAACTCCCCCGGCTGCTGCAACTGGATCCGGCTGTTTGGAGCTGGTGTGTGGAGGCGACGTGGCTGGGCTCGGCTCGCCTCGTCGCAGTGAGGCGCACATGATTTTCCCGCGCCCGATCACGATTATTGGCGGCGGACTGGCCGGGCTCTCGCTGGGCATAGCTTTGCGTCGGGCCGATGTAGAGACCCAGATCATCGAGGCAGGCCACTACCCGCGGCATCGCGTCTGTGGTGAGTTCATCACCGGGCTCGACAACGCCACGATTGAGCTGCTCGGGATCGGCCCCGCATTCGCCGGAGCCGGTTCGCCAAGCAGCGTGACGTTCTTCCTCCGCGGGCGTGCAATCGGTCAGCACGCCCTGCCCTCGCCGGCCCGCACCATCAGCCGCTACACCTTGGATGCCCGGCTCGCGGGATTGTTCACGGCGGCGAGCGGCCGGCTTTCGACCGATCAAAGCCTGGCGCCGTCAACCCTTGAACCAGGCTGGGTGCAGACGACCGGCCGCAAACGCACCGATGCCTCTCCGTGGATGGGACTGAAACTCCACGCCCGAAACCTTGCCACCTCCGACGAGTTGGAGTTGCATCTGGGTGACGGTGCCTACGTCGGCCTGTCCGCCGTCGAGGGCGGCTGGATCAATGTCTGCGGCCTGTTTCAGCGTCGCCCCGGGCTGCGGTTCGACCGGACGGATGCCATGTCTTCCTGCCTGTGCGCCAGTGGCCTGAGCGAACTGTCCAAGCGGCTCGAGTCGGCCGAGATTCGGCCGGGCTCTCGGAGCGCGGTGGCAGGATTCGGGTTTGATCGCTGCCTGCCAAAAACCGAAGGCGTGCAACTCGGCGATGCGAGCGTGATGATCCCTCCCTTCACCGGCAACGGGATGGCAATGGCCTTCGTCGGCGCTGCCCTCGCGCTCGATCCACTTGTGGCCTGGGCCAAGGGCGGACCTTCGTGGCGTGAAACCACCGGCACGATCCACCGCTCATTGCAGCACGAATTCAAGCGGCGGCTTGCCTGCGCCGCGGGCCTCCATCCGTTTCTGCTGAATCCCGCCTGGCAATGTTGTCTAGGAATCGCCGACCGCGCTGGCCTGCTGCCCGTCGGCGCCATGTATAAACTCCTGCACTGATTTCTTCGATGTATCTACACGCCCTCGCCACCGCCCTCCCACCCACCGCATTCACACAAGCCGAGTGCTGGGATATCCTGCAACGTTCCGAGCTGCGCCATCGCCTCAGTCGGCGATCGATCCTGACCCTCCAGGCCATCCTGCGGCACGACAGCGGTATCTCCACCCGGCATTTTGCGCTACCCGACATCGCGCGGGTCTTCTCCATGAATGCGGATGAACTCAACGAGGCCTTCCGCAGTGAAGCGCCCCGGCTCGCCGGACGCGCATTGACCTCGGCGCTGGCGCAGGCCGGGGTTGCGGCCGGCGAGGTAGACGCGCTCCTCATCTGCACCTGCACCGGTTACCTCTGTCCCGGAGTGACGAGCTACGTTGCCGAACAGCTCGGCCTGCGCCCGGATGTGTTTTTGCAGGACCTGGTGGGATTGGGATGCGGGTCGGCGATTCCCTGTTTGCGGGCCGCCGAGTCGATCGTCGCCGCCCGACCCACGGCGGTGGTGGCCTGCGTGGCTGTGGAGATCTGCTCGGCCGCGTTTTACGTGGACGACGATCCCGGTGTTCTCGTCAGCGCCTGCCTGTTTGGCGACGGTGCCGCGGCAACAATTTGGCGCGGCGCGCCGGGTCCGCGCGCCCTGCGGTGCGGCGATTTCTCTACGATACACCAACCCGCCAATCGCGACCGCATCCGATTTGAAATGCGCGAGGGCAAGCTGCGCAACCTGCTCGACGCCTCCGTGCCCACGCTCGCGGCCGCCGCCGTGGCCCAGTTATTGGCCGGCGAACGCAACCGTTCCGGGGCCCGGCCGATCTCACGCCTCATCTCCCATGTCGGCGGGCGCGATGTCTTGGATGAGATCGAAAAGACCTGCGGCGGCTGCGACCTGACGGCCAGTCGGCAGGTGCTGCGCGAATGCGGCAACATGAGCAGCCCCTCGGTGCTGTTCGCCCTTGAGCGGGCCTTGCGTGACGGGTCACCCGATGACCAGGGCGATTGGTGGCTGGTCAGCTTCGGTGCCGGTTTCAGCGCCCATGGCTGCCGGATCGGGCGTTGAATCGGACAAACGCAGACCGCGGGCAGCAGGTGATGCGGCTTGTTCGCCTCAAGCTGGTCGACGAGCTGAACTGATCCAGGTGGGTTCAATCTTCGTGAAGGGTGTCGCGATTATTCCTCACCTCCGGACAACCGGACATGCCGGCGCGCGCAATCGAAAAGGGGTGCGTTGATTTTGTGCTCTCACCCGAGGAGATCGCTCATGAACTTGCCCGGATTGAGCGGTCGGCGAGGGAACGCCCAACGGTGGCATCTTCCTGCCCTGCGTTTGTCTGACAGATCATCCTGGGAGGTGAACACCCAATGGAAGGGTCCGGCGCTGTGTGTCATATTCATCCCAGACTAATCGCTGTCCGACCCGGGCGGCGAAAAACAATACCCTCACTGAATCCAATGAAAAATACAATTGTTCGCACCCTCTCGGCTGCCGCCATCACCGCTGGCCTATTCACCTTCGGCTTCACCGGCTGCAATAAAAGCGATCGCGCGGAGGCCGGAGCCAAAGCGGACAAGATGGTGGCCGATACAAAGAAGGAGCTCGCCCACGGGTGGGACAACGCGAAGTCGTTCACGTTTGAAAAACGCGACGACTTTCGGGCCAACGCCAAGGCCCTGACTTCGAAAATGGACGCCCAGATGAGCGAACTGCACGCGAACTATTCCGATGCCAAGGCCAGCGCCAGCCGCAAGGCGGCGATGGCCGAGTTCAAGGATTCCGAAGCCGCCTATAAGGAAAAACTGGAGGCCCTCGGCACGGCCACTGCCGATACGTGGGATAGCGCGAAGCAAAACGTCATCTCGGCGTGGGACCGCCTCCAAGCCTCGTATTACAAGGCCCGCGCCGATTGAAACGACCCCTCCAGGCACGAATCACTCTCGTTAGGTCACGCGCGTTTTTGCACCGACATCTCCTCTCTGATAAAGTTTATCCTCTTCAAAAACTGAATTAGATAGATGAAAACAAGCACTCAAGACAAAGTAGAAGGCACCGCCAAGACCTTCGCAGGCCGCATCAAGGAAGTTACGGGCAAGGCGGTCGGAAATCCCCGTCTGCAAGCCGACGGCCGAGCAGAGAAAATCAAGGGCCAGATCCAGAAGAAGGTCGGAAAAATCGAGAAAATGCTTGGTGCCTAATCGTTCGAGCATCGACTTCGATTACCTCGGGCACCGACTAAACCGTCAATGGACGGCTGTTGGCGCTGAGCGGCGCGGTGACACGGGAAGGGAACGCGATCACCGTCCCAAGCGGCACCGCTCTGTCCCAGTTCTACGCCACGCTATTCGGCGCTGCTAAATAGCAGGCGCACCCTTCCCCTGGCCTTATTGCGTTTACCAAAGCGCAGTCCCTTCTCGGTTCGATTCTGAAGTGGTGGAGCACTACGTGATTTAGCACGAACAAAGGGGTGCTAAATTATTTCTGCGAACAGAAGTTTAGACTGCTAAACTCCAGCAGAAATCGGGTGACAAAAGTCTCTGGTGTTCGAGGAAACACCTGATAATGATATTCGCCCATGTCCAAGTCCTTGCCCAGCGAGCACACTCTTAGTTTCGGTCGGCGGCGCACCATGCGTCTTTTTCTTCTGTTTTCAGTTGTAACACTAGCAATCGCCTTGGGCGGGAAGCTCTTTGACTTGCTCGTGGTGGCAAACGCGTGGGGGGCGTCGCCGCCAGCTTCCTTTGCCCACCTTCCCTACGGCAAGGAGTTTCCTGTCGATCCCGGTGCATTCTTTCAACCGCTTAGCGCGCTCATCCTGGTCGGCATCCTCGGCGCCTTGATCTGCGGATGGAAATGCTCATTGCGATTCTGGTTGTTGTTGTCGGTCGCAGCCTTTGCCGTCATCTGGATCCTTACGCCGACGGTTTTTTGGCCGATGATCAATCAACTGTGGTCTGTCCACAAAGCTCGGATTTCCCTGACTGAGATTGAACAAATCGCGCTCGTGCGAAGGTGGTTCATTTGGGACTCGTTCAGGATAGTTTTGATCGCAATATGCTTCCTGTCCTCGCTTCGGGCACTGACCGGCCCCGTATTTACTTCAAAGACCGAGTCCTGACGAAATGGAAACGCTCCCGGAGAATCCCGAGAGTGGTAATGATTCTCTGAAACGTTTAGCAGCCGCACCCCAGAGCGTGTGAAGCGGCTCCATACTTAACGACCACGAATTGTTATGCATCTGGCCGTAAGTCTTTTCGGCCATCGCGTTCGACGCGAAAGTGGTGGAGCAGATCGGGATCAAACCGACGACCTCGTCGTTGCGAACGACGCGCTCTATCAACTGAGCTACTGCCCCGAAAGTGGAACGGCTTAATTGAGGGAGGCTCCGGCCTGAGTAAACCAAAATTTTCCACCGCC
>JANNDM010000053.1:0-25029 GCA_031387725.1 Verrucomicrobiota bacterium
GCGCCGGAAACTTTGAGCGCGAGTTCACAGAACTCGACCTGGTCGGCGGGGAGCCGGCCCTCGCGCTGGAGGCGCAGCCAGTTGCCGTAGGTGCTGAGGTTGTTGAAGCCGTGGTCATGCACGCCGAGGTGCGAGACGTGCGAGGCCATGCGGGCGACGGTCAGCTTCGACGCGGAGTCGGCGAAGCGCTGCTCGCCGGTGGCGTCGAACTGGAGGAAGGCGGAGCCGTAGTTGAAACCCTCCGTCCACTCGGTCCAGCCGCGCGTGGTGTATTGGCCGGCGGCGGTGAAGACAGGCGAGCCCTTGGCGGAATCGTAATCCTTGAAGATCAGGTCGATCTTCTGGCCGGAGAGCGGCCAGAAATTCTGGAGCGCGGGGGCGAGAGCGGAAGCGGAGAGCGTTTGGTCGATTTGCATCGGAGGAAGATCAAGGGTTAACCACGAAATAAACAGAAAACACGGAAGGGGAGGTAACCACAGATGGGCACAGATACACCCCGATGGAGGAAGCCGGACTGCCTTCAATCGGGGCTAATTTGGGTCTATCTGTGGTTGGCAGATTCTGCACGGCTTGGCTCCTTTCGGTGCGTTCTGTGGTTTGTCGCTCAGTAGCGTTTGTCTTTGCGGAGATGGAGAATGACGAATTCGGAGTCGGCGAGGGACTCGTAGGCGTGCTGTTGGATCGCGTCGAACTGGATGCTCTCGCCCGCGCCGAGCTCGACCGTCTCGTGCGGGAGCGCGATGCGGATGCGGCCGCTGGTGACCCAGCACACCTCGGTGTCGTCATGGTGGATCTCGGGACGGCTGACCTTGGCGCCTTTCCGGGCGGAGCCGAGGTGGGCGACGACATTGGCGTATTTTATCTGGCGGAACTTGAAATCACCGGAGCGGTAGCTCTTCTCCGCCGTGCGGTGCACGAGATCGGACTCGCACAGGGCGAGCAGGTCGGTGGTGCTCAAGCCAAAGGCGCGGGCGAGGCGGTAAAGCGTATCGAGCTCGGCGGTCTGCTGGTTGCGCTCAAGTTTGGAGATGACGCCGACGGAAACGCCGGAGGCCTTGAAGAGACCGGCCAAGGTCAGATCCCGCTGGTCACGCAGGGTGCGCAGCACAGAGAAGTCAAATATTTTGGCGGCGGCAGGCAATTTCGTTATAGCTAAGAATAGCCATTATTATGGTAGTCAACGAAAATCTCTCCCGAGGCCGTTGAACGCTTGGCAAAGGTGCGGCCGGAGCCACTTGCTGGCGACATGCATGCGTCCGGTTACTGCGCCAGCCCAAGCCGCTTGCCTCAATCATCACACTTCCTCTGACGTTGGATTAACCCGATGTCGGCAATATCGACGGGGCGAACCTGTGCACAAAAGACAATCAGCGCATCTTCAGGAAGGTCGCAGCCCGGTCCGGCGAGTAACTGAGCCTACCTCTTTGGGGTAAGAACAGCGATCAATGGGTGCACTGAGCCAGGCTGACTACCCGTTGTGGGCGGAGGGGAAAGATTGGCTGCCCGGTAGGGAGACGAACTTATAACCATTTGATTCGCGGGCAGGGTTTTCTCAGAGGGAAACCGGGTTTTGGGTCAAAGTTTTGAAGCAAATCAAACGGCAACGCGGGTGTTTTGGGGCAACTTGTTTTGATTCATTTGCTTCAGGCGCTGTCCGGCTCGAGCGCGTCGAGCTTCGCCAGCGCCGGCTCAACGGCGGCACCGCGGGCGGCGAAGGCTTGGTCGATTTGCGTGGGGTCCCGTCCGCCAATGAGAACGCAGTGGGTGAGCGGGCGGTGCAGCGCCCACGCCAGCGCAAGTGTGGCCTGAGGCAGTCCGTGTTCCCGGGCCGTGGTGGTCAGGATATCGAGACGGCGCTGACAAGTGGCGTTGAAGTAGATATCGCCATGAGCCGGAACCACGGCGAAGCGCGACCCCGGCACGACGCCCTGGGTATGTTTGCCCGTCAGAAAACCGGCGCCGAGCGGGCTGAAGGTGACAACGCTGATGCCGTGTTCCCGGCAGAACGCCCGGAAGGTGAATGGGGCTTCCCGCACGGCGAAGTTCTGGTTGTTCTGCACCCACGTGAACGGAGTGAGGCCTTCCTGCTGCTGCGCACTGAGCGCGGATTTGAGCTGGCCGAGAGTGGTGTTGCTGGTGCCGAGAGCATTGACGATTCCCCGCCGCACCAGTCCATCGAGCGCGGCGCGGACTTCCTTGTTCTCCGCGGCCGGATCCCAGCGATGGAGGTAGAAGAGGTCCACTTGCTCAAGACCAAGGCGCCCGAGGCTGGCCGCGACCGAAGTTTCGATCGTCGCCGCAGAGTAGGGCGGCACGATTTTTGTGGCAAGGGTGAGTTCCCGGCGCACCCCGGGATTGGCGCGCAGCCATTCGCCCAGGATCCGCTCGGCGGTGCCGGCGGAGTAGGCCGCAGCCGTGTCGATATGGCGGATACCGCGGCTGAAGGCATGGTCGAGCATCCGGTGGGAAGCGGATGAGTCGATCTCGCGGCCAAAAGTCGCGGTGCCGAGACCAAGACCGCACGGGGTCGGTCCAGGCGCTGAGGCGGGCGCTGTTTGCATGGGACCATCGAACACCAGCAGGTCAACCTGGTGCAAAGACAAAAAATCCGCAGCGGTTGGAACTAGCCTTGCACGGCCATGAGCTTGAACCAAGAGTCTTCCGATGCCCCCGGATTCCTCTTCTGTGCCATTGTTGAGTGGTCTGGTCGCGGCCACGTTCACCCCGTTCCGGGCCGATGGTTCCCTCGATGTTGACCGCATCCCTCAAGTCATCGACCACGTGATCGGGCAGGGTGCCTCCGGCCTGTATGTGTGCGGCAGCACAGGCGAGGGTCCGCTGCTCACAACCGCCGAGCGCGAGGTCGTGGCCGCGGCGACGGTGAAGGCGGCGAAAGGCCGCGTCCCGGTCGTCATCCAGGTCGGGCATAACAGCCTGGCGGACGCCCGCCAGCTGGCCGCCCATGCCCAACAGATCAGAGCGGATGCGATTTCTGCGACCCCGCCCGGCTACTTCAAACCCGACACGGTGGACAATTTCGTCGATTGCCTCGTCCATGTCACGGCCGGTGCACCGAAACTGCCTTTCTACCTCTATCACATCCCGGTGATCTCCGGGGTGAAGTTCGACATGCTCGAATTCCTGGGTGCGGCGGAAAAGCGGCTGCCGAGCCTGCGGGGGGTGAAATTTTCCGACCCAAACCTTCATGAGATGCTCGCTTGCATCGAATACGGCGGCGGGCGCTACGAGATCCTCTTCGGGGTGGACGAGATGCTGCTCGGCGGACTCGCCTTTGGCGCCCGCGGGGCCGTCGGCTCCACCTACAATTTCGCCGCCCCGCTCTACCAAAAGGTGATCGCGGCCTTTGACCGGGGCGAAATGACCGAGGCGCGCCGGCTGCAATCGCTCGCCGCGGAGATGATCCGCATCATCCTGGGCAATGGCGGGCGCGGCGGTCTCAAGGCCGCGATGGCGCTCGTCGGCGCCGACTGTGGCTACAACCGCCTGCCGACCCGGACCTGCACGCCGGAGCAACGCGAGCGCATGCATTCGCAGCTCAAGGCCATCGGTTTTTTTGACTGGACGGCCGTGCGCTGAGGATTTCCGCCGGCATGAGCTATTCGCCCGCGCAGTTTTCCGACCTCCGCCGCAGCTACGAGCACGACCTGCTCGAGGACGTCCTGCCGTTTTGGATCCGGCACGGGGTGGATCGCGAGCAGGGGGGATTGCTGACGGGTCTCGCCGAGGACGGCGCGCTGATCGACACCGACAAGGCCATCTGGCTGCAAGGCCGCGCGGCGTGGACCTTCGCCACGGTCCATCACTCGATGAAGAAGAATGACGGGTGGCTCGCCCTGGCAAGCAGCTGCCTCGACTTCATCCGCCGGCATGGCCGTGGTCCGGGCGGCAAACTCTACTTCACGGTCACCCGGGACGGGCGGCCGCTGCGCATGCGTCGTTACGTCTACAGCGAGTGCTTCGCGGCGATCGGCAGCGCGGCCTATGCGGTGGCCGCCGGCGACGAGCAGGCCCGCGCCGAGGCGCTGGAATATTTTTCAATCTACCTGCACCACAGCTTCAGCCCCGGGGTGATGCCCGCGAAGACGGATCCCGGCACGCGGCCGATGAAGGGGGTCGCGCCCCTCATGATCGCCATCGTCACGGCGCAGGAGATCCGCCTGCTGCTGGGAGATGTGGCGGTGCACGGCGCCACCTGCTCGCAATGGATTGATCGCGCGGTGGGGGAGATCGAACGGGACTTCTTCAAGCCCGACCTCGGCGCCTTGATGGAGGTGGTCGGACCGAACGGCGAAGTGATCGACCATTACGACGGTCGCACGCTCAACCCCGGCCATGCCATCGAGTGCGCGTGGTTCATCCTGCATGAGGCCAAGCTGCGCCGCGACCCGCGCATGCAGCGCCTCGGGCTCGCGATTCTCGACCTCATGTGGCGGCGCGGCTGGGATCCGGAGTTCGGCGGGCTCCTGTATTTCACCGATGTCCACGGGAAACCCGTGCAGGAATATTGGGCGGAGATGAAGTTCTGGTGGCCGCACAACGAGGCCGAGATCGCCACCCTGCTGGCCTATCAGCTCACGGGGGACAAGCGCTACGCCGAATGGCACGGACACGTGCATGCGTGGTCGCGCCGGGTCTTTGCGGACCCACGTCATGGTGAATGGTTCGGCTACGCGCATCGCGACGGTCGCATTTCGACCCGGCTCAAGGGCAACACGTGGAAAGGACCCTTTCACCTGCCGCGGATGCTCTGGTATTGCGCGGGGCTGGCGCGCGAGCTCGAGGCCCGCCCGCCGGGTTAGTCCTGGTGCAGCCGCGGCAGCCGCGAGAGCAAAGCCAGCAGGCCGGCGCAAAGCACCATGCTGACGAAGGCGAAGAGAAACATCCGGCTCACGTCGATCTGGGCATCACGCACCAAGCCGGCGGCGTAAATGCCCAGGCCGCCGATCGAGCTGCTGAAAAGGGTGGAGACTCCCCAGCTGGTCGCCCGGTAACGCGGATCCACGTAGAGGCAGAGCACCGGCATGGCGTTCGCATCGGAAAAGAATCTGGCGCAGCCGTAGACCGCCAGGCAGGCGAGAGCGACCGGGAGGACGGAAGTGTGGGCGAGCAGCAACACCGCCGGCGCGGCGATCACGAGGCCGATGACCGAGACAAGAACGGGTGCCTTGGGGTTGGTGCGGCTCCAGCGGCCCGCCCAGGCCCCACCCACCAGCATGCCCACCAGCGCGGCGGCGTTGAGCGCGATGGTCGTGGTGAAACCCGCCTCGCCCTGGCTCATGGCGAAACGCTCCTTCATGAACGTCGGCATCCAACCCACGACGGACCAGCCGACGATGCCTAGCGTGCAAGCATAGCCGAGCACCAGCAGATAGGCGCGGTTGGTGAAGAGGTGGGCGAACGCTTCGCCGATGCTGACCGGCGCAGTCGGCGCCCCGGGGCCGGTCGCGGCCGGAGAGGATAGATCCTTGAGAAAAAACATCAGGATCACCCCATGGCCGAGGCCGATCCAGCCAAACACCTGGTAGGCGTAGGTCCAGTCGTGGCGGTCGGCGAACCAGCCGCCGAAGCCGGCAAGCGCCCCGCCGGTCATGGCACCGCTGAGCAGCAGACCCGATGCGATCGAGCGGGTGGAACCGCGATGATAATCCACGATCAGGGCCACGGAGGCGGGCATGCAGGCCGCTTGCGCGAGGGCGAGGATGACGCGGCTCGCGAGCAGTTGCTCGTAGTTCGTGACCCAGGCCGTGGCGAGTGTAACCAACGACCAGGCGATCAAGCTGATCATGATCACGCGGCTGCGGCTCATCCGGTCGGCCAGAAAACCGGCGAAGGGACTCGCGAAGGCGTAGACCACGAGGAACACGGTCGTGAGGAGGCCGAATTGCGCGTCCGACATCGGGATCGCCTCCTTCAGCGAGCTGCGCATGGTCGTCAGGATCAGCCGGTCGACGTAGTTGAGCGCGGCGCTCACCCAAAGCAGGGCCACGATGATCCAGGCGCGAGCGGGCAGGGCGGTGGGGGTGGTCACGGGCTGGCAAAAAAAATGCAGGATACGGTGTCGAAGTCGAGCGCCGGAGAGGGATTTGCTTGTGGCGCGTCGGATGCCACGGCAATTTCAAACCGCTCCTTCGGCCTTCGCTTTTGGCCGCAAATTACCCGTATGAAGATCCTTCGCTTCGGCATCATCGGCTCCGGATTCATGGGCCGCACCCACATCGAGGCGCTGATGCGTCTGCCCGACGTTGCGGTGGTCGCCGTGGCCGGCGGCAAGCGTGCGCCCGGCCTCGCGGAGCGCTATGTCATCGACTTCGTGGAGGCCAAGGAGCAGCTGCTCCGCCGCCCGGATGTGGATGCGATTGTGATCACGACCCCGCACCACCTGCATGTCGACGAGGCGCTGGAAGCCATCGCCCATGGCAAGCACGTCCTGGTGGAGAAGCCCCTGGCGACGAGTGCGGAGGACTGTGAACGGATGATCGCCGCCGCCGCGAAACGGGGCGTGGCGCTGGCGGTTGGATACCAGCAGCGCTTCCGCATCAACAACCAGAAGGCCTGCGAACTGATCCGGGCGGGTGCCATCGGCCGGGTGCAGGCCTTCCAGATCTCCATGCCCCTGTATGCCGGCGCCATCAAGAGCGGCGGCTTTGGAGGCGACTGGTCGTGGTGGAATGATCCCCTCAACATCGGCCACCTGCTCAACAGTTCGCCGCACGCGATCGATCTCCTGCGTTGGATGATGCGGGCCGAAGTGAAGACCATCTCCGCCTTTTCCCGCACGCTGCTGCCTGATCTCAAGGTCGAGGACACCACGGTGGCGCTGATGGAATTCTCGAACGGCGCCATCGGCACGCTCTTTTCCAGCCGGGCGCTGCCTGCGCCATCGTTTCCCGGCGAGGATTTCCGCTTCCGCATTGTCGGCAGCGAGGCGCTGCTCGACCTCGACGCCTACAGCGAGCTGCGCTTGTCCGACGCCAAGGGCTGGCGGGTGGTCTCGCAGCAACCGCCGGTGAAGCACGAGGGCGCCGACACGGCATTCGCCGATGTGCGGATGCAGGCCTACCGGGATCAGATGGCCGCTTTCATCGACCTGATTCACGGCCGGCCGAGCGAGGTTGGCTCGGGCGAGGAGGGGCGGGCCGCAGTGGCCGCCTGCCGGGCCATGCTGCAATCCTCGGCGGAGCGCCGCTGGATCTCATTGTAAGCTCCGGCCCGCCATGCCCGCGCCCCACTTTTCCCCCGACGGCTCCCGGAGCGGACTGGAACAGCTCCTGAGCCTGGACGATGTCGAGGCCCGGGCGCACGCGCTGATGCCCGAAGCGGTCTACAATTTCGTGGCGGGCGGTGCGGCCGATGAACTCACCATCCGGTGGAACCGCGAGCGATACTCCGAGCTCAAGTTGCGCCAGCGGGTGTTGAAGGATCTCAGCGGGCTCGACGCCTCGGTGACACTTTTCGGCCAGCGCATGCCGATGCCCATCCTCCTCGCGCCCACGGCCGGTCACCGCTACACGCATCCCGAGGGCGAGATCGCCACGGCGCGCGGGGCGGGTGCGGTGGGCGCCACCATGGTGCTGAGTTCCGGAACCCACACGAGCATCGAGGACGTCATCGCCGTCGCCCGGGCACCGGTCTGGTATCAGCTGTATGTCATGAAGGATCGCGCCATTACCGCCGCCCTCGTCGAACGCGTGCAGTTGGCGGGGGCCACGGCTCTCTGCGTCACGGTTGACAGTCCGCTCGATGGCGCCCGATACCGCCAGCAGCGCCTGAAATTGGAGATCCCGCCCGGCGTCACCTATCCGCATCTCGCCGGCGTGCGCGAACCCTCCTCGATGCAAACCTTGGACAAGGTCAGCCCAGCCAACCTGACCTGGAAGGATATCGAGTGGCTCCGTTCCATGACCCGTGTGCCGTTGTTGCTTAAAGGCATCATGAGCGGGGTTGATGCCCGGGATGGCATCGCGGCTGGTGCCGACGGCATCATCGTTTCCAATCACGGCGGCCGTTGCCTCGATACCCTGCCCGCTACGATCGAGGTGCTGCCGGAAATAGTTGCGGCGGTGAACGGCCGCGTGCCGGTGATGATCGACGGCGGCATCCGGCGTGGCACCGATATCGTCAAGGCGCTGGCGCTCGGCGCCGCGGCCGTGCACATCGGCCGGCCTTGCGTTTACGGCCTGGCCGTCGGCGGGGCCGCCGGGGTTGAACACGTGCTGAAGCTGCTGCGTCAGGAGCTCCTGATGGCCATGTCCCTTCTCGGTTGCCCGACCATCCCATCAATCACCCGGGACGTGCTCTGGCGCTGAGGCCCGCCTCTGAATTATTCCCGCTGGAACATTGGGGGTAATATGCCGATACCGCGCGCCGGTTGCGCGGTTCACGCTGTGCGGTGGCCGGCTGATCGGCGTCACCGGAGAGGACGGCATGAAAATGCGCTGGTCGGATTGGGTCCGCTCGGAACCGGTCTCCTGAGTTCACGGCACAAGCTTGAGCTCGGCCCACTCGGCCTGGCGGTGATAGTTGGGTTCCGCCAATCGCGCCGTGGAGGAAAGCAGCTCGGGGCCCAGGCTGCGGTCGTAACGGCAGACGGCCGTGCGCAAGCCGGGCAGGTTTCCCCCGTTGGACAGACCGAGGCAGGTGAAAGGCACAAAGGCCCGAGCCGTCCAATGACCCGCAGCAATCGTCGCCGCGCTTTCCACCCACTGGGGATCGGTCACCAGGAAATCTTCGAGTGCAGCCTTGCCGGCCCGGAATCGGTCCAGTCCACCAAGAGGCCAGGCCAGTTGGAGCCGCTGGTTCTCGGGCGTCACGTGCAGCTCCAGGTAACGTCCCGTGGTGGTATCCTGGAGAAAATACTCGGCGATATCGCCCATTTCCCAAGTGGGTTCGTTCAGGGTTCGCGCGCGATTGCCGGGTAGGTGTTGCAGAAACACAGATTCAAAAAGGAGGCCGGCGTCATTCCACCGGATGCGGGCCCAACCGAGATTCAGGCCGGCTTCGGGTTCCTTTCGCCAAGCCTGGCCGAGTTCGTGCCAGTCGGGGCCGAGGTTCGCCGGTGACGCTGCCGGGTCCGATGCGGTTGAGCTTGCGAGTGGGAGTGCCGCCCAAACCGGGGCGAACAGCGGAGGCCGGAAATTCACCAGATCGTCCAGCCGCCATCCACCACGAGGCTGTGGCCGGTGACGAAGGAGGCGCTGTCCGTCAGGAGAAACAAAGTGGGACCCACGATTTCTCGGTTCTGCCCGACGCGGTTCAGCACCGTTTTTTTGTTCAAGTCGGCGATAAACGACGGGTGGTCGCGCTGGATAGTGGGGTTGGGGAAGGGGCCCGGCGTGATGCAATTGAAGCGCACGCCGGCGGGACCGTAGTGCATGGCGAAATAGCGCGAGAGCTGGAGCGTGGCGGCTTTGCTCGCACCATAGTCGATCGGGTTCGCGGCCATCGGGGCGTGGTAGATGCTTTTGTCGGGCGCCACGACGCCATACATGCTCGAGAACAGGATGATGCTGCCCGAGCCGCGGGTCTTCATCCGCTCGGCGAGCGTGCGGCAGAGGATAAACGAGGGCGTGAGGGCGAGGTCAAACGTGCGCTGGAATTCATCCGGCGTCAGTGACTCGAGCGACTTGCCGGAGGAAGAAGCGGTGACCAGATGCACGACGCCGTCGGGCACGCCGTGCTCGGCCAGCAGCGAATCGAGCAGCGCGGGAAGCCGGGCGGTGTCGTTGATGTCGGCGCTGAGCGGCACCGTGCGCTTGAGCTTTTGCTCGCGCACGAACGCCTCGGCCTTGCCGGGCAGGTCGAAGCAGACAACGTCGGCGCCGACCTGGTCGAGTTCGGCCGTGATGGCGGAGCCGAGGTAGCCGGCTCCGCCAGTGACCCAGAATTTCTTGCCCTCAAGCGAATACCAGCGGCTCATTTGGCGGTGTGGCCGCCGTCGACCGGCAGGTTGGCGCCTGTGATGTAGGTGGCGGCGTCGCTCAGGAGGAAGATGACGGCGCCGCCGACTTCCGCCGCATCACACATGCGGCCGAGCATGGTGATCTTGTTGTAGCGGGTGATGAATTCCGCCGCCTGCGGCGTCTCCGGGTTGTAGATGCCGCCGGGGGAGACGACGTTTACCCGCACCTTCTGCGCGCCGTAGTGGGAGGCGAGAAAGCGGGTGAGGTTGATCATGCCGCCCTTGTGGAAGAAATAATCCGGGGCGACCGTCATCGTGGTGCCCTCGTAGAGCGAGAGATTGCTGCCGACCATGCCGTAGATGGAGGCGATGTTGACGATGCTGCCACCGCCCTGCTTCGCCATGGCGTCGCCGAAGACCCGGGAGGTGGCGAAGAAGCCGGTGGCGTTGGTCTCCATTGATTCGCGCCAGATCTTGAGATCGTCGTTCATGGTGCGCATCGGGCGGCTGACAGCGTTGAACACGATGCCGTCGACCCGCCCATGTTGGGCCAGCACGCGGTCGCGCAGCGCCACGAGCGAGGTCTCGGAGCCGATGTCGGTCTCCTCGATGAAGACTTTGCGGCCGGCGGCGCTTTCGGCGTCGGCGAGCGACTGGAGGGCGGGGCGGTTGCGCGAGGCGACGACGAGGGTGGCGCCGGCGGAAGCCAGCGACTTGACGAGGGCGCGGCCGAGGAGGCCGGTGCCGCCGAACTGGATGATGACTTTGCCGGTGAGGGAGATCGCGGTGGTGGACATGGGAGGGGACGTTCAGATGCAGCGTCCGCCGTCGACTTCGAGGCAGACACCGGTGATGAATTCGGAGGAGGGTTCGGCGAGAAACACCGCGGCATTGGCCACATCGGTGGCGCGACCGAGGCGGCCCAGGGGGATCGAGGCGGTGAAGCGGGCGCGGTTGGCCGGCGTGTCCGCGGCGCCCATGAAGGTCGCCAGGAGGGGTGTCTCGGCGATGGCCGGGTTGATCGCGTTGGCGCGGATTCCATCGGGCGCGAGTTCCACGGCCATTGATTTGGTGATCAGGACAACGGCACCTTTGGAGCCGTTATACCAGGTGAGGCCGGGGCGCGGACGCACGGCGGCCGTCGAGCCGATGTTGATAAAGCACCCGCGCTTTTGCTTCCGGAACAACGGGACGCAGTGAACGGCTGAGAGATAGAGGCTCTTCACATTCACCTGAAAGATGCGATCAAACTCGGCCTCACCGACATTCAGCATCGGCTGGTTCGCGTGGCTGATGCCGGCGTTGTTGACCATGATGTCCAATTGGCCGAAGCGGGCGAGGGTCACGGCCACCAGCGTCGCCACGTCGGCGTTCTGCGTGACGTCGGTTCTTTGGAAAACGGCCTCATGGCCGGCCGCACGGAGAGCGGCGGCGGTTTTCTCGCCCAAGTCCGCATTGATGTCAGCCACCACCACCTTGGCGCCTTGGGTGACGTATGCGCGGCAGATTTCCTCGCCGAAGCCCGAGGCTCCGCCGGTTACTATGGCGACTTGTTGGGCCAGGCGCATGGAGGAGGGGAACGGCTCAGGCGTAGGGCGAACGCGCCGGCGGGCGCACGGCGGCCGGCAGTTCGGCGACGAGGCCGCGCACGAGGTCGAGGCGCTGTTTCACGTAGCCGGTGAGGGCGACCACATCGGCGCCGATGTTGATCACGCGGTAACCTTCCTCGACCAACTGGGCCAGCGGGGCGATGAGACCGGCGGTCATGGCAAACTTGCCGTGTTGGCGGCAGGCGGCCGCCACGCGCTTGCGCGCCGCGACGACCTCGGGGGCGTCGATCTGCCCGGCCTTGCCAATGCGGTGGCTGAAGTCGCCCGGCCCGAAAAGGATGCCGTCAAAGCCGGGGACGGCGCAGATTTCCTCGACGTTCTCCAGTGCCTCGGGGGACTCGATCTGCAGAATGACGATGCGCTCGGTATTGGAGTGCTGGATGTAATCGGCCATCGGAATGAGACAGAATTCGCCGTCGATGTTGCCGCCGTCGAGCGCGCGCTTGCCGATCGGGTGGAAGCGCACCCATTCGACGATCTGGCGGGCCTCGGCGCGGCTGGCAACGTGCGGCACGATGATGCCGGTGGCCCCGGCCTCGAAGGGGCGGATGTAATCACTATAGCTGCCGCGGCCGACGCGCACGAGCGCGTCGACATTGTGGATGCGGGCGGCGCGGATCTGGTTTTCAAGACCGATCCAGTCATTCGGCACGTGCTCGTTGCACAGCCAGACGGCATCGACCCCACACAGGCCGGCGATCTCGATGACGCGTGGTTCGGAGAGGTTGACCTTGAGGACGGTGGGAAGCTGGTTCTCGCGAAGGAGCTTCAGGATACGACTGGGGCGAGCACTCATAGTGGAGGGGTTAGATTTCGGAGAGAAGAACTTCGCGGCCGCCTTCGTCGCGGCTGCGGATGCCGGCGATGACAAGCTCCATCAGCTCGACCGTCTCCGCGAAGGGAAACGGGCGCACCCCGGTGCGCAGGTAGTTGATGAAGGCCTCAAGCTGCGATTTGAAGGAGAAGAACGTGTCGCTGGTCGTCACATTCACATGACCGGCGGTGCCAATGAGCTGGAGGCAGCCAAAGCCGCCAAACATGTCGTAGTTGGCCACGACGATCACGTCGGCGCCGTTGCGGTGCTTCAGGTGCACGAGATTGCGTTCCTTGGTGCCGGTGTTCCGCGCGCTGATGAAGCCGGGGCCAAGGATCGGATACATGCCCTCGAGGGCGTGGATGCCGTAGGTCTCCCAGCTCTTGGGCGTGGTGATGCTCACATAGCGGAGGTCGCCCAGCTCGCGGGTCGAGATGCGGTAAGGCATGTATTCCTTTGTGTAGCGCATGCTGCTCGACGACATGATGGCCTTACCCCGCGCCACCCAGTCGCGGAACACCTGCAGATCAGGTGCATTGTCCGCGAGTGGCTTGTCGATGAAGACCGGGATACCGGCCTCGACAAAGGGCCGGGCGCGGGCGACGTGTTCGCTGCCGATGTCGGTCGCGATAATCACGGCGTCGACCTGGCCGATGACGTCGGTGGCCTGGGCGACCACGTGGGGGATGAGCGAGCACTTGGCGACGTGCTCGGCGGTGAAGCCGCCGCCGCCTTCGCAATGAATGTGTGTGACTTTCGCCCCGGGGATGGTGAAGCCCTCGGCGGGCTGCTTGTTGAGATAAACCGGGATGCCGGAAAAGGGACACTCCTTGGTCATCGCCTCCCGGTTGTAACCATTGAACATCGCGCTCCACGAGTAGGGGTGGCCGTTGCCCGGCGTGCTGCCCAGCATGCCCAGTCGGATTTCGTCAGGTTTCTTGACCAGGCTCATACGGCGGATGTTTTTGCGGAGGTGAAGGGAGGAAGCATCATTCGACATTGATGGTGAGCTTGCCGGTCCGGTATTGCTCCTCCCAGACCTTGAGGATGTCGGCGACATACTGTTTCAGGGGACGTTTTTCCCCGACGTGTTTCAGCAGCTCCGGGAGCCAGCGGTTGCCAAAGCGCACGTGCTGGGTTTCATCCGCGATGTCGTAGCGCACGAACTGCTCGCTGAGCGCGTCGCCGGATTTCCGGTGCGCCTCGACGCGGCGGTGGCGGTAGGGGAAGGCGTGCACCTCGTTGCCCATCGTCAGCATGGCATACTGCATTACCGGCGGAAACTGGCTGCGCCATTTGAAGATGTGGAGATACTGCGGCGATTGGAAGGGATCCATGTCGTGGCGATGCATCCACTCGTAGCCCATCAGGCAATGCCGCACCTCGTCGTAGAGATGCCGCGCGG
This sequence comes from Verrucomicrobiota bacterium, assembly GCA_031387725.1. Classification (GTDB taxonomy): domain Bacteria; phylum Verrucomicrobiota; class Verrucomicrobiia; order Opitutales; family Opitutaceae; genus Lacunisphaera. Next base: position 13,749 of record JANNDM010000053.1, read on the forward strand.
TGTCGAGCTGGAATTCCCACGGCATCCCGGGCACCGAATACATCACGAGGGCGACGGTCTCGGCCGCGAGCATCTCGGTCGAATAGCGTTCGAATTCCTCGATGGTGTGCTTCTGATGATCCTGCTCGTCCGGCATTGGCTCGCGGTCGGCCACCCGGTTGGTGAAGCGCTCGTCGCGTTCGGCGTCACGCGGAACCTGGAATTTCGTCCGGCAGGCCGGTGCGGCGGGCCGGGCCGGGATCGGCGACGCCATGCCGCCGACGCCCCCGGCCGCAGCGAGGAGCTGGCGGACATATTTTTCCCACGTGCGGGCCGCCGGGGTGATCTTGCCGGCCCGTTCGGCCTGCTTGAGCAGCGGTTCGGCGCGCCCGAGCTGGTCGCGGAGATCAAGCAGCGCATGCCGGATCACATGCACGCTGGGCTGGTCGCTGTTCGGGAAGGTAGCAGTCTCGTGGTTTTCCAGGGCGTGGATGAGACCGGGGGTTACGACGCGGTAAAGCGCCAGGCCCAGCGCGAACTCGTCGGGCGCGTGCAGCAGCTCGTCCATCAGCGTGACCAGCGCGTTGTCCCCGGGTTTCTGGAACGCGGGCGACTGGATCTCGCGCAGGCGCAGGTAGAACGCGTTCACATGCTGTGCGTTTTCCCAGAGGGTGCGCGCCAGCTCACATTTCAGCTCAAAGGTCGCGACCTTGGGCAGCCAGCCGGCCAGGATCCGCATGTTCTCGTGCTCGACGAAACGGTAGCGGTTCAGCAGCCGGCGGTTGGCGTCAATGTCAAGGGCGTGCGAGCCGGCCGGCCGGCGCGACCGGACAGCCTTGCGCGAGGCGGCCAGGCGCGGGGCCGGGGCGGCGGACTTGGGGCGGGCTTTCATGGCGGGGTGAGGGGGGACGGAAGCAGGGTTTATTCCTTGAGCGAGGCGCAGTGCACCCGGACGCCCGAATCCGCGGAGGCCAGCGCCGCCAGATTGAAGCGCAGCGTTTGCGCGGCGGCTTCGAGCGAGCAAACTTCGGCCGGCTTGCCCTCGATCAGGTCAAGGAAGCGGCCGGCCTGCGCAATGAACGGCGTGTCGCGATCCCCCGGCGGGACCTCGTGCCAGGTCCAATCCTTGTCCCCGAGCCGCAAGAATCCCCAGCGGCGATGGTGCAGCTCGATCTTCACGCTGCCGTTTGCGGTGTTGAGTTGATAGGTGGATTCGTTCGGGGCTTGGAACTGGTTCAACGTGTAGTTGACGAGCGTGGCGCCATTGCGGGCACTGATGTTGACCGTGTCTTCGACGGTGACTTCAGGCAGGGCTTGGTGGGAGCAATCGCACATGACGCTGTCAGTCGGGCCCAAGACGCTTTCGAGCCAGTTGGCGGTGTGGGTGAGGGCGTCCTGAATGGCGCCGCCGCCCATTTTCCGATCACGGTAATAGGTCTTCGAGTAGTGGACCGCATGGGCCGGCCGCCCGCTGGGGAAATGCTGGCCGCCCGTGAACGTGGCATGCAGCACCGGCCCGAGTGATTCTTCCTGAAGGAATTCACGAGCCGCACTCAGGAGCGGGTAGACATGCAGGACATAGGCAACGGCAGCCTTGCGGCCCGATTTTTGGTGGACCGCCATGAGTTCGGGGAGGCCGGTGAGTGACTGGGACAGGGGTTTTTCAATCAGGACGTGCAGACCCAGCTTCAACAGGTCGGTGGCGATCGCCACATGCAAGTGCGCCGGAGTGCAGATGACCGCAGCATCGAAGCGGGTCTGCGCGACAGCCTGCTGCCAATCGGCGGCGGTGGGCACTCCGTACTGCTGCGCAATAGTGGCCAAGAGCTGCGGGTTGGCGTCACACCCGGTGACCGTGGCCCGGCCGGTTTTATGGAAACAGCGGAGATGACGCTCGCCAATGCTTCCGCAACCGATAATCAGGATGGAGTGCATGAATGCAAAAGTGGGTAAGACCAAAAGGCTTGATACTTGGAAAGTAAATAGGACGGGACTTGCGCGCCGGTATAGTCAGCGGGAAATTTCAATATTCGCTGTTGCCTTACATGTATACAACAGTATGTTTGTTTTTCAATGAAAAGTGTCAATACAGATGTTGCCTATGAGCATATCCGGAAGAAAATTTTAAGCGGCGAGTATCCGCCGGGCCGCGCGTTGATGACGGAGCTGCTGGCTACCGAGATCAAAGTGAGCCGAACGCCGGTGCGCGATGCCTTGAGAAAACTTGAGACGGATGGCCTGGTGACCATCCGGGCGCATCTCGGTGCGAGTGTGAAAAGAATGGAGTTGAGGGAATTTCGCGAGATGTGCGACCTGCGCCTCGCACTGGAGAGTCATGCCGCGGGACTGGCGGCGGTGAACCACACGGAGGGGGACCTGAGTGAGATACGATATGCGTTGGAGGCGATGCGCCGCTTGACGGATCAGATCATCGCCGCCAGCCAGGAGCAGCCTCTGCTCAGCGAACTGGTGAGGGAGGACGTCCGGTTTCACATCGCGGTCATGACAGCGGCAAAAAACGACCTGATGAAAAAGGAAATTCTCCGCCTGCATTTGGTCAACCGCGTTGTTTCCGGGACGATGGGGGGGAAAAAATCCAGCGTGCAAAAGGCCGAGTCCGATGCCCGCCGGCGTCTGGTATTGGTCAAGCACAATGACATCTACACCGCGATCGCGGCTTCAGATCCAGTGACGGCGAAGCGGGAGATGGAGTTTCATCTGCAGGAATTGATCGACCACAACCTGCTTCTCATTACCCGGACCGAAACCGGAGTTCTGGCCCGGGATCTCACTTCGGAAGAATTGGCCTATAATTCCTGATCGGCTCCGGCGCAGCGGAATTGGGCTATTCGTTTCCAAACCCGCGAGCGTCCGCCGCCGGCACGCACTGCTGCTAGTTTGCCCCCCGCTGGTGGGGGCGCCATGAGATTTGACCGTTTATGCTGTCAAGATTTGCTCGACCGATTCGCTGCTCCTTCGTCTGGGGTTCGGTCAATTCGTTGATGGTTCGACTCATTGTCTTGCGAGCGACACACGTCGTTCGGGAGCTGCGAAATGCTGTCTGAGAAAGCACCAATCAAAATAGGTTGACATTATACACGTCAGTATTGTTTTGTATACAGCATTGTAAGTTTAACCCTACTCCAAAGGAAACTCGAGTTATGAATTCCTATAGACAGTTTACGTGCTCCTTCCGGAGCTTGTTTGCGGCGGGTGCCATCGGTGCATTCGCCAGTGCTTCTCTTCTTGGCCAGACTGTCCCGCCGCCTACCGACGCTCGAACCGAGGAAGACATACTCAAGCTGTCGGTCTACAAAGTCACTTCGACTCAGGAAGCCGGCTACGGTGCCAAGTCGGCCACGCCATTCAAGACGAGACAGCAGGTGGTAGATATCCCGCAGTCCATCACGGTGGTCACGCGTGACCTGATTGATGACATCGGTGAATTCGATCTGGCCAAGGTGCTGGTCTACGTGGGCGGGGTGCCGAAATTTGGTGGCGAGCTTTACCAATTGCGCGGCAGCAACGCCACTTCCACCTACCCGATCGTGGATGGCCAGATCAGCCGCACGGTCTACATGGACAATCTGTTCGTCGATTCGATCGAGATCATCCGCGGGCCGGCCGCCTTGCTCTATCCGAACTCCCAGCTTCAGGGCGTCATCAACAAGACCACCCGGCGTCCCCAGGCGAAGTCGATGGCCTCGATCAAGACCAGCATTACGGATTACGGCCTATACCGGGTGGTGGGTGACGCCACGGGCCCGATCGGAAAAATCGGCAAAGGCCAGCTCAACTACCGCTTGCTCGGCGGGCTCTCCCGGGGGGATGCCTATTTCACCAACACGGTTGAAGATCGGACGATGTTCCACCCCTCCTTTCAGTGGGATTATGAAAGGACCAGCGTGATGCTGGCTTACGACTGGCAGAAAATTACCCGGCCCTCGAATCCCACCGCCGTGCTGCAGCCCAATGGCAAGATTTTCACCGGGGGCGGTCGTGAGAACAGTCTCTTCCTGCCTCCGGGCGCGGCCGAGACCCATGAGCATCGCGGCGTCCGCGGCAATGTGGTTCACCAGTATTCCCGCAACTGGGAGAGCAGGCTGGGCCTGGATTGGAACAACATGCACCGCACCGGTAGTGTGGTTCTGCCCACCGGTGGCGTCAACTGGGACACCCGCACGATCAGCTTCTTCAATCGCAAGAATGACCTGAACTTGGAAAACGCCTCGGTTTCCTTCGACACCAACGGGAACTATGAGCTCGGTGGCATGAAGCACCAGAGCACTCTCGGGTTTACGATCGCAGTGCAGAAAGCGGTCAATAAACTTTATACGAACAATGATTTCGGCGGAGTCGGGAATCGCTTCAACGTGCGTCCCATCGACAACCCCGATGTGAACTCCCTGCCGGTCCTGCCCTTCAATTCCTATGTGACTCCGGCCAATCCTGGCGCCCGCATCCGCAGCGAATACTCGAATTTCTATTTCCAGCAGAATGTCGAAGTCATCAAGGATCGCCTGATCCTCGTCGGCGGGGTATCCAAATTCAAGGAAGAGACCACCAACATCACGAACATCACCTCCCCCACCGCCTCGTCGATCGCAAACAGCGCCAACCTCCACCGATTTGGCGTGGTTGCCCAGTTCCTTAACAAGAAGGTGGCCGTTTACGCCATGCAGGGCAACACCCAGTTGCCGCGCAGCCCCACGTTGATCTTGCAGGATGGCAGCACGCCGCCGGGCGCCACCGGAGACGGCAAGGAGTTCGGAGTCAAGTTGAGTCTGTTTGACGGCAGGCTCAGCACGACCCTGTCCGCCTTTAACCTCGAAACCACCGGCCTGGCCGTCTTCGGCGGCGTTCTCCCCGATGGCCGCAGCTTTAACGTCCTGCTCGGCAAGACGACGTCCAAGGGTGTTGACGGTGAAATCGCGATCAGTCTTTCCAAACAATTCGAACTGGTCACGAATTTCTACTCTGGCACGGTCAAAGACCAGAACAACAACCCCGTGGATGACTCCTACAAATCCACGATCGGCGTGGTCGGAAAATACTCCTTCCGCGATGGCGCCGCCAAGGGGCTTTCCCTCGGGGCCGGCGGTTATCGCACCACCGGACGTGTCACGGCCACAGGCGCGCTGACCTACGCCGGCAAACCGGCCTTCATCACCAACCAATCGGATCCCATCATCAAGATGTTCGCCAATTACGATCTGAACCAGCAATGGTCCTTCAAGCTCGAGTTGGAAAATGCCTTCGACGGGCTCAGTCCCCTGGCCATCAACTCGGCAACGCTGCTGGAAACCAACATCGGCCGCAGTTTCACGTTCCACGCGAGCTACAGATTCTAGACAACAGGCCCGTAGTGATCTGTGATTTTCGCAGAGTCTTCCGGTGCGCAGGGCGGTTCATGCGCACCGGTTGATCATTTCTTGTGACTACGACGTTCAAACCATGCCTGCAATGCGGGAAACGGATTGAAGGAAGCAAGTGGCCGGAGGCGGAGAAATATGACCTTATAGGGGCCAAGGCGGTGCAGAAGTATACCAACCGGCCCGAGCGAATCACCAAGCTGGTCCGATGCCAGCTGGCGGGAGCGTGATCCTACCCGGTCATCCGCCACATGCACCCAACGATGCCCCCCCCATCCGATTCCAACCAGCCTACCGGATCTGGGCGCCGCGAGTTTCTGCGCACCGCGACGGCGCTAACCGGTCTGGCCGTCCTGCCGGGCGCGGTCCGGGCGGCGGAAGGCAGCACGGCCGCGCCGCCGCAGACGCCGGCATCCGCCGACGCTCCACCCTTTGTTTATCTGGCGCTCGACCCGGCCGAGGCCGCGTTCGTCGAGCATATGGTTGAAGTCATGTGCCCGGCCGATGAGATGTCTCCGGGAGGTGTGGAGTGTGGCCTGGCTATTTTCATCGACCGCCAGCTGGCTGGCGCATTCGGTCGGGGCGAAAGGCTGTATCTGCAGGGACCGTGGCGGCCCGGCCGGCCGGAAGACGGGTATCAATTACCGCTGAACCCCGGGCACTATTTCAAGCTGGGTCTGGCTGCCGCCAATCAGGCCTGCCAGAAACTGCAGGGCCACGCTTTCGCCACCCTGTCCGCGGAGGAGGCCGATTCATTCTTGCAGACTCTGGCCGCTGGCAATGTCAGCTCGGCGAAGGTGCAGCTCGATGCCTGGTTCAACGAGATGGTCTATCCGCTCTTCACGCAGGCGTGTTTTTCGGACCCGGTCTATGGCGGCAATCGCGACAAGGTTTTTTGGAAAATGATCGGTTATCCCGGTCTGCCGGCGGTCAACGGCCTGAACATGATCAAATACCGCGGCAAGCCGTTCCCGGGTGCGGCGACGGCCCGTTCCATGGAGGATTTCAGCTGACATGAAACGGTTGCCGCACCGTTCCGTCGTGGTGGTGGGGGCCGGAGTCGCGGGCGGCTTGGTCTCCCGGCAGCTCGCGTTGCGGCAGGTCGACACCGTCGTGCTCGAACGTGGGGGCGATCATCAGGGTGGGGCGGAGGGGCGCCTGCCGACGCAACGCGACGAGTTGCGCTGGGATGTCCGCACGGGGCTGATGCAGGACGCCGCGACGGAGACCTACACCTTCCGCCGGTCGCGCGACGAGGCCGCGCGACCGATGCGGCGCCTCACGTCGTTTTTGCCCGGCACGGGAGTCGGTGGCGCCGGCACCCACTGGAACGGCCAGGTCTGGCGCTGGGCGGGCTACAACATGGCGCTGCGCTCGCGGTTTGTGCAGCGTTACGGCGCCGGTGCAATCCCCGCCGATATGCCGTTACAGGACTGGGGCGTCAGCTACGATGAACTCGAGCCCTACCACGACCTGTTCGAGAAACTTTTTGGCATCTCCGGCCGGGCGGGCAACCTGCGCGGGGTGATCCAGCCGGGCGGAAACCCGTTCGAGGCCCCGCGACAGAATCCCTATCCGCAGGCCCCGTTGGAAAGCACGGAGGCCGGCCTGATCTTCGAGGACACGGTGGTGCGCGAATTCGGTTATCGCCCGTTTCCCTCTCCCGCCGCCAACTCAAGCGGCACGTATGTGAACCCCGACGGCATGCGGCTCGGCGCCTGCCAGTATTGCGGCCACTGCGAGCGCTTCGTGTGCGAAGCCAACGCCAAGGGCACGCCGGACCTGCTGCTGTTTCCGTGGCTGGCCCGGCAGCCGCGTTTCGAACTGCGGAAGCACAGCCAGGTGCTGGCCGTCGAACATGATCCCGCGGCCGGCCGGGTGCGCGGCGTGCGCTACCTCGACCTGATGACCGGGGCGGAGTTTTTCCAACCGGCGGACGCCGTCGTGCTGGCGGGCTTTACGATGACCAACACCCGTCTGCTGCTGGCCGGCGGCATCGGGCGGTCTTATGATCCGGAGACTGGCAGCGGCGTCGTCGGCCGCAATTTTTGCTACCAGGCCAACACCGGCCTCGCGGTCTTCATGCGCGACCGGTGGATCAATCCCTTTCTGGCCGCGGGCTGCACCGGCACGATCATCGACGAGTTCAACGACGATAATTTCGACCACAGCGGGCTGGGCTTCCTCGGCGGAGGCTACATCGGGGTCAACGTCAGCTCGGGTCGTCCCATCGGCACGCGCCGGCTGCCGCCCGGCACGCCGCGCTGGGGGTCGGCCTGGAAGCGCGCGAACGCCGACTGGTATGCCCACACCTTTGCCGTCGGCGTGCAGGGCAGCTGCTACCCGCACCGCGAGAACTACCTGGATCTCGACCCGGACTACACCGATGCATTCGGCCAGCCGCTGCTCCGGATGAATTTTGATTTTCGCGCTAATGAGCAGCGGCTTTCGGCCTACTGCACGGCGCAGGCCGGGCGCATCGCGCGGGCCATGGGCGCGACTGTGGTCGGCCCGGCGGTGCCGCGTTCGGCGCCTTTCGATGTCCGGCTCTATCAGGGCTCGCATATCACCGGCGGCACCCCGATGGGCGCGGATCCGGCGACGAGCGTGGTCTCACCGCGGTTGCAGCATTGGGACGCCGAGAACCTGTTTGTGGCCGGGGCCTCGGTGTTCGCGCACAACGCCGGACACAATCCCACCGGTCCCGTCGCCGCGCTGGCCCTGCGGCTCGGCGACGATCTGGCGCGTTATCTGGACAAACCCGGCCGACTCGCATGAGACCAACGGCCTTCATGATGCTTGTATGCTGCGCCGCCGGCGCAGATCCGGGGGAGAAACCGGGGGACATAGCGGGTGGCCTGTTGGTCTTCAACCAGTGCGTGGTATGCCACAGTGAGCGTGCCGGGGATGTGCCAAACCCCGGCCCTGACCTGCGCGGGGTTATCGGCCGGCCGGCCGGCGTCGTGCCCGGCTTTCGCTACAGCCGTGCGCTCCGCAATGCGCGGCGCAGCTGGACGGACGCCACGCTCGACGCCTACCTCACCGATCCACAGGCGGCGGTGCCGGGCAATACCATGCCCTTTCCGGGGATTGTCGAAGAAACCCAGCGTCGAGATCTGATTGCCTACCTTAAAACCCTCAAATGAACCCGCCAATGAACCGCAAGGAATTCCTCACCGCTTTGGGTGCCAGCAGCGTAGCCCTGGGCACGCTCAAGGGTGCCGCCACCACCGAACCAACGCCATCCGCTTCGGTTTCGTCGGGTCTGGCGGAACTCGGCGGCCTGTTGAATCTCGATGACGTCGAGGCCCTCGCCCGGACGGTGATGTTGCCGGCGGTTTATGCCTACGTCGCCGGGGGCGCGGCGGACGAGATCACCCTGCGCTGGAACCGGGAGAAATACCGCGACATCCGCCTGCAGCCGCAGGCGCTCCGGGATCTTTCCGGGTTGGACTGTTCCACCACGCTCTTTGGCCAGAAAATGAACACGCCCATCCTGCTCGCGCCGACAGGTGTGCAAGCGCTGTCGCATCCCGAGGCCGAACTCGCCACGGCGCGCGGCGCGGGCGCTTTTGGCGCGACCATGGTCCTCAGCTCCGGGTCGAACAAGAGCATCGAGGAAGTGATGGCGGTCGCCTCGCATCCGGTGTGGTTCCAGCTCTATGTGTTCAAGGATCGCGGCCTCTCTCGGGCGCTCGTCGAGCGGGTGCAGGCCGCCGGCGCGCAGGCGCTTTGCGTGACCGTGGACGCCCCGCTCGACGGGGCGCGCAACCACCAGATGCGGACCCCCTATGAACTCCCGCCCGGCGTCGGTTTCCCGCACTATGCGGGCCTGCGTGACGCTTACACGATCCAGACGCTCGACACGGTGCGGCCCGCCAACCTGCTGTGGCGCGACATCGAATGGCTGCGATCTTTCGCCAAAGTGCCGCTGTTGCTCAAGGGCGTGATGAACCCGGCCGATGCCGAGACCGGCATCAAAACCGGCGCCGACGGGATCATAGTGTCCAATCATGGCGGGCGCTGCCTCGACACGCAGCCCGCCACCATCGAGGCTTTGCCGCGCGTCGTGGAGACCGTGGCGGGACGGGTGCCGGTGATCGTTGACGGAGGCATCCGGCGCGGCACCGACGTGGTCAAGGCGATTGCCTTGGGCGCTGCGGCCGTGCAGATCGGCCGACCCTATGTTTATGGACTGGCGAGTAGTGGTGCGGCCGGCGTCGAGCACGTGCTCAAGATACTCCGGCAGGAGCTGCTGATGGCCATGTCGCTTCTCGGTTGCCCCACCATTGCCTCTATCGACCGTTCTATCCTCTGGAAATGACCCCGCCCAGCTTCTGGTCTGCACCCGGCCTTCGCCTTTCATTTCGTTCTCTTTAAACCAATACAAAAACATGAAAAAAATACGATTTGGCATCACTGGTTCCGGTTACATGGGGCGCACCCACGCCGAGGCCATCAAACACCTGAGCGTCACGGCGGAGCTGGTCGCCATCTGGGGTGGCACCCGCGCCGCCGGCCTGGCCAAGAGCTGCGGCGCCGTCTGCGAGCCGACCCTGGAGGGATTGATGAAACGCAAAGATATCGATGCCGTTGTCATCACCACGCCGCACCATTGTCACATCAAGGAGGTGATGCTGGCTTTGGAAGGCGGCAAACATGTGCTGATTGAGAAGCCGATGGCGACCAAGGTCGAGGATTGCGACCAGATGCTCACAGCTGCGGCCAAGCACGGCCTAACCACCGGTGTGGCCCATAACCTGCGCTTCCGGATCAACCTGCCCAAGGTGCGCGATCTGATCCGCGCCGGCGAGATCGGGAGCATCCAGAGCATGCACTTCTCCATGATCCGGCAGCTGGCGAATGTCGGAAACTTCGGGGGCAACAAGACCGGCTGGGTCAACCAGCCCGAGGCCATCGGCTTTGTCATTGACGGCCTGCCGCACGGCGTCGACGCCATGCGCTGGACCACCGGCGCCAACGTCAAGCGTGTGGCCGGTTTCTGCCGCACCTACACCCCGGGTCGGCCGATCGAGGACACCACGGTCGGCATCATGGAGTTTGACAACGGCGCCGTCTGCTCGGTCCACACCACCCAGGCCTCGCACGGTTTCTTCGAGGGAGAAATGGCGAAGCTGATCATCAACGGCAGCAAGGGCAGCCTGAACATGGACGGCTTCGGCGATCTGCACATGACCGACCGGGAAAAAGGCTGGCGGCGCATCTCGACGCAGCCGCCGGTGATGGCCGATGATCCGGAGTCGGCCTACAAGATTGGGCGCATGCTGGCGTTCAATAACCAGATCCAGTCGTTCATCGACCGGGTGAACGGCAAGCCGTCTGAGGTCGCCACCGGGGCGGATGGCCGCGCCGGCCTCGCCGCCTGCCTGGCCCTGCTGACATCAAGCGCAGAAAGCCGCTTCGTGACCCTGTAAGCCCGCGGGCCAGGACCTGCTCATTTCCCAAACCCAAGCCGATGCCACCCAAAGTATCATCCCGGAACCGCACGCGCATCCTCTTCCATACGGATGTGCCCTATCGCTTGACCGCCGGGGAGGTCGCGGGGATCCACGCCGCCTGCCCCGGGGCCGAGATCGTGCAGGCCGGCGTCGCCGGGAGCGGCAAGAAGGAAGCGGATTTACGGGACGTGAACATAATCATCACTGACCAGCAGGTTCCGGCGGATCTCAAGCAATGTCCCAATCTGCAGTGGGTGCAGCTTGTGTCGGCGGGCGCCAACCAGATCACCAACCATCCGCTGGCGGAGACCGATATTCCGGTCACGACTGCCAGCGGGCTCCACGGGGTGCCGATCGCCCAATATGTCACCGGCACCCTGCTGATGCTCGTGCATAATCTGCCGCAGCTCGGGGCGGCTCAGGCCAGCCGGCACTGGCCGGCGGATCGCTGGGCGTTGCGTGCTTCCGTGT
>JANNDM010000085.1:0-2431 GCA_031387725.1 Verrucomicrobiota bacterium
ACGCGAAGAGCACGGGCTTGGCCGTGAGCAACTGGAAGAGTTTCATCATCGCCACTTCCTCCGGCGTGGCGGGCAGGGTGTTGGCGGTCTTGCCGGCATTGAGGTGGGGCTCGAGTTTATGGAGGAGCGCCAGCTCGATCACGGCTTCCTTGTCGCCGGCCTTCGCATTCTTCTGGGTCTTGGTCATGCGCTTGGCGACCGCGTCGAGGTCGGCCAGCACGAGTTCGGTGGTGATCACCTCGATGTCGCGCACCGGATCCACGCCGCCCATCGTGTGAACGACGTCGTCGTCGACGAAGCAGCGGACCACCTGCACGATGGCATCGACCTCACGGATGGTCGCCAGGAACTGGTTGCCGAGGCCCTCGCCCTTGCTGGCGCCGGCGACAAGGCCGGCGATGTCAACGAATTCGATGGCGGCCGGCACGACGACGTTGGTCTTGGCGATCTTTTGCAGGACGTAGGCGCGCTCGTCCGGCACGATGACCACGCCGATATTGGGGTCGATGGTGCAGAACGGATAGTTGGCCGCCTCGGCCTTGCGGCTGCGGGTGAGGGCGTTAAAGAGAGTGGATTTACCCACATTGGGCAGTCCGACGATGCCGGCTTTGAGCATAAAATTGGCTGGTGTAAGGGTCGAATGCAGCGGTGGCACTGGGGGCTTGACAAGGGCAAAGTTGTTCCGTCCATTCTGCCCCTTTTCCAGACCAACTCCCGCTTCCTGCAAAGTTAACAGACACATCAAATGGCCCTCAAAATCCGTCTTTCCCGCGTCGGCACCAAGAACGAACCGCACTATCGCGTCGTCGTCGCCGAGGAACGCTCCCGCCGCGATGGCGATGCCGTCGAGCAGATCGGCTCCTACAATCCGCGCGCCAAGGGCAACACCATGACCATCAAGCTCGATCGCGTCGATTACTGGGTCTCGAAGGGCGCCAAACCGACCGCGACCATGCACTCGATGATCAAGCGCGCCAAACGCGCCGCCACGGCCCCGGCCTGAGCGCCTCTTGTGGGAGCGTGCTTGCACGCGACTGTCGCGACCAAGGTCGCTCCCACATTCCAGACCCCCGGCCTCGGACTTTTCCGGGGCCTTTTCATTTAGAAACTTGGCGACCTTGGCGATCATCGTGTAAACCATCCCCATGCGCATCGACGTCCTGACGCTCTTTCCCGCCATGCTCGACGGCTTCCTGTCCGAGAGCATGCTGGGCCGTGCACAGGAGGCAAAACTGCTGGAGATCAAAGTCCACAACCTCCGCGATTGGGCCAGGGACAAACACCATACGACCGATGACCGGCCCTTCGGCGGCGGTGCGGGCATGGTCTTGAAATGTGAACCGGTTTTCGACGCCATTGAACAGCTCCAGACGCCTGGCTGCCGTCGCATTTACCTGACTCCCGATGGGACGCCGCTTTCGCCCGCCCTGGCGCTCGAGCTGTCGCAGCAGCAGCATTTGGTGCTGCTCAGCGGGCATTACGAGGGCATTGATCAGCGAATCCGCGACAATGTCATCGATCAGGAGGTCAGCATCGGGGATTATGTGCTTACCAACGGCACACTTGCGGCGGCAGTTTTGATCGATGCGCTGGCCCGTTTCATTCCCGGGGTGCTCGGTGAAGAAAAGTCGTTGACGACAGAAAGTTTCACCAGCAAGTTGCTCGACTTTCCTCAATACACGCGTCCCGCCGTTTACCGCGGCATGTCCGTGCCGGAAGTGCTCCTTTCGGGCAACCACGGCGAAATCGAGAAGTGGCGGCACGCGCGGCAATTGGAGAAAACCCAGCAAGTTCGACCCGATTTACTCAAATAACCAGCCATGAATCCGATCATCCAAGAAATCACTGCCAATCAGGTGAAACATAAAGTTGCGCCGTTCAAAGTCGGCGACGGCGTCCGCGTGCACACCAAGGTTCGCGAGGGTGACAAGGAGCGCGTGCAGGTTTTCGCCGGTGTGGTCATCGCCCACAAAGGCAGCGGCATCCACGAGACCTTCACCGTCCGCCGTATCAGCTACGGCGAGGGGGTCGAACGCGTGTTCCCGGTCAACTCGCCGAATCTCGAGAAGATTGAGGTGGAGAAGGAATCCAAGCCGGGCCGGGCCCGCCTTTATTATCTCCGCGACCGTTCCGGCAAGGCCGCCATGGCCGTCAAGGAGAAGCGTTACGACGCCGCGGCGGCCAAGGCCGCCAAGGCCTGAGCCTGCGCCGAGTGCCAATTGCAAAAGCGAACCGAGAGGTTCGCTTTTTTTGTCGCTTGGCTTGAACCTGTGGGAGCGAGCTTGCTAGCGAAAGTGGATGCTCGCGAGCAAGCTCGCTCCCACCAACCGAACCAGCTGCCCACTATCTCCGTCTCCTCTTGCCGGTTTCATGCCATAAATTGGGCTTTGCAGCCGGTCGCGGTGCGACGTTCATGGATTTTCGCCCAACC
>JANNDM010000086.1:0-107216 GCA_031387725.1 Verrucomicrobiota bacterium
CCGCCACGGTCACCATCACGAGCGCCGCAAGCGTTCACACCCGACGACCCGAATCTCGCCATGGCGAGCAATCCGCCGCTGTTTGACCCGCGCGTCAACACGCTCCTGACGCCGGTGGTTCCCGCCGTCGGGGCGGGCCTCGCCCGCGCCCAGTACGACGGGCGTGTCCGCGCCACGCCCCTACAAAAACGCCCTCGCCGCTGGCTTACTCCCGCAATCATCGCCCTCGCCGCCGTCGTCGTCGTCGCACTCGCCGTCTGGCAGCCGTGGAAATCGAAAACCCCGCCGCCTCCGTCCGCTCCGGTCGCGGCGAGCACCAGCGAGCCGAAACCTGCACCCGCCGCGCTGCTCGCGGCCGACCAAAAATCCGTCGCCGTGCTCGCTTTTGCCGACATGAGCGCGGACAAGGGCAGCGAGTATTTCGCCGACGGTATTAGCGAGGAGTTGCTGAACGTGCTCGCGAAGGTGCCCGGCCTGCGCGTGGCGGCGCGCACCTCGGCGTTTTTCTTCAAGGGCAAGCAGGTCTCGATCAAGCAGGTCGCGTCGGAGCTCGGCGTCGCCTACGTGGTCGAGGGCAGCGTGCGCCGGGCCGGCGACAAGGTCCGCATCACGGCCCAACTCATCAAGGCGGACGACGGTTTCCACGTGTGGTCGGAAAATTTCGACCGCGACCTGAAAGATATTTTCGCCGTGCAGGACGAGATCGCGGGGCTCATCGCGAAGCAGCTCTCGCTGAAACTCGGCGCGAGCTCCGGCGCCGCGAAGGCGGCGGTGAAGCCCGAGGCGTTCGAACTCTATTTGCGCGCCCGGCATGCGTGGAATCTTCGGACGCCCCAAGGATTCGCCCAAGCGGACGAAGCGCTCAACCGCGCCATCGCCCTCGAGCCCAACTTCGCCCAAGCCTACGCACTGCTGGCCCAGACTTGGATCTTGCGTGATGTGGTTTTAGCCGTCGGCAGCATCGGCAGATTTGGTCACCGCACCTCTCCGGTTCTCACGCCCATTCAGTCCCAGATCGATCGCGCTCTCTCCCTGGAGCCGAACCTCGCCGAAGCCCATACCGTGCAAGGCAGCCTGGATTGGCAGCGCTGGAAATTCGACGAGGCCGCACGCGAGCTGCGCCTCGCCATCGCGCTCAATCCGAACGACGCGACCGCACACCAAATGCTCGGGCGCGTGCTGCTCAGCGTCGGCCGGATGGAGGAAGCGGACACCGCGATGCAGCGCGCGGCCGAGCTCGATCCGTTTTCCTACATCATTCTGGATAATCGCGCGCAACCGCTGCGCCTAGCGGGGCGGTTTGCCGAGTCTCTGGCTTTCGAAGAACGCGCGCTCGCCCTGCAGCCCGACGCCCTGCAGCCCAACGTGATGAAAGCGCACGACCTGTCCGCACTCGGGCGCTACGACGACGCCGTCGCCTTGCTGCGACGGCTGCCGGTGAACGACACGGTGTATGCGGCAATAAGCTTGGACGTGTTCGTCAAAGCCGGCCTGCGCACGGAAGCGGAACAAAGGCTTCCTCGCGTTCCGGCGGACTTCCGTTTCATCGCCTTGGCGCATCTCGGCCGCCATGAGGAGGCGCTCGCCGCACTGGATCCGGCCACGCTTCGGGTCATTGCGCTGCAGGACGTGCTCTTCGAGCCGTATCTCGACCCGCTCCGCAGCGACCCGCGCTTCGTGAAATTCCTCGCCACGCTCGGCATGACCGAGGCCCACGCTCGCGCGCAGGCTTGGCGCGCGGCGCACCCACTGCCGAAAAAGTAGGGCGCGGTCTTTGACCCGCCCTTTCGCGGGCTGAACTCTGAGTGTTCGCACCGAGGGCGGGTCACAGACGCCGCCCTACTCCCAAGCAAACGCGCGGTCGGCCCTACGCCTTCCGCCGCAGCAAGCCATCGCGCACCATCAGCTCGGCATTCTGGAGCGCGTTGAGCGCGGCGCCTTTCCAGAGGTTGTCGCCGCTCACCCAGAGCGCGAGGCCGTTGTCGAGCGCCGTGTCGAGGCGGATGCGGCCGACGCCGCATTTCACCTTGCGCGTGAAATCGAGCGGCGTGGGATAAATCTTGTTTGCCGGATCATCGACGAGTTCAGCGCCCGCAAACGCCGCGATGGCGGCGCGTGCGGCCTCGACCGAAACCGGACGATCAAACTCGGCGTTGACCGCGACCGAGTGCGCGCGCACGACCGGCACGCGGACCGTGGTGGCCGAGACCTTGAGATTGGGCAGCCCCATGATCTTGCGGCTCTCCAGCATCATCTTGGTTTCCTCGCCGGTGTAGCCGTTGGGCCCGAAGGAATCGACCTGCGGGATCACGTTGAACGCGATCTGATACGGATAAACTTTCTTAACCATCGTGCCACCCTTGGCGTGGGCCTGCACCTGCGACTCCAGCTCTTGCACGGCTTCCGCGCCGGTGCCAGAGACCGACTGATAGGTCGCGGCGAAATAACGTTTCAACCCAAAAGCCTGGTGCAACGGCCAGAGCGCCATGAGGGTGACGGCCGTGGAGCAATTCGGGTTCGCGATGATGCCCTTATGCGTCCGCAGTCCCTCGGGATTGATCTCGGGGATGACGAGCGGCACCTCCGGGTCCATGCGGTAGTGCGAGCTCTTGTCGATCACGAGGCAGCCGGACTTCACGGCATCAGGCGCGAGCGCACGGGTGGCGGCGCCACCGGCGGCGAAGAAGGCCACATCCACGCCCGCGAACACGCCGGGCTTCGCTTCCTCAACGGTGTAGCGTTTGCCGCCATGCTCGATGGTCTTGCCCGCGGACCGCGCCGAGGCGAAAAGCCGCAGCGAAGCCATAGGGAATTTGCGCGCGTGCAAAAGCTGCAGCAGCTCTTGACCGACGGCGCCCGTCGCGCCGACGATACCGACATTGATGGATGCGTTATTCACGAGTGTGTCTCCAATAGAGCAGATCAACAAAACCTGCGCCCGCCTCGGCATCAAGCCCGGAGAGCGAATCCTCGCCGTGCGCATCAGCACAGCCACGATGCAATTTTTCCGGGGTGGTGCGCTGGTGCGCAGCTACGTCATCTCGACCTCCAAGCGCCCGCCCTGCAACGTGAAGAACTCGCTCGGCACTCCGCGTGGTTTACACGAGATCGCCGAGCGAATCGGGGCAGGTCAGCCGCCCGGGATGGTTTTCAAATCCCGCGTTTCCACGGGCCGCCACTATCACGAACTGCCCGACGGTGGGGCCAACGAAGACCTAATCACCGGCCGCATCCTCTGGCTGCGCGGACTGGAACCCGGGGTGAACCGCGGCGGTGACGTCGATACCTACGAGCGCTACGTTTACATCCACGGCACGAATCACGAGGAGCGTATTGGTGAGCCGCTCAGCGCCGGTTGCGTGCTGATGCGCAACCTTGAGATCGTCGCGCTCTACGAAGAGGTGCGCGCCGGTGATCTGGTGTGGATCGCCGATTGAGTCCCACGTAAGCCCGGCGCGGTCCGCTGCTCACTCGCGCACGACTTGGATGCGGGCTTGTTCCGTGCGGTCCTCGGTGCGCTCATAAAGGACGCGCACTCGCTCGCCCGGGGCGAGCGGCGGGCTGCTCAGCTCCTGCACAATCGAAATCAGTTTGCCGGTGGCGAGACGGATGGTGATTTCCTCGGCGGGCACATCGACGCGCTTCTCGCCCCCGATCATGACCGGAAGACGCACTCCGATCGGGCCGACGGGCACGGCCGGCAAATGCGCCCCAATCGCGCGTCCCCGCCCCGTGGAAAGATCAATCTGCGTGTCCCGCACCGTGACGATCTCGCCACGCTCTTCGCGGGCGATGTCCGTGACGGGGCGGCGGGGCGGCGGCGCGGACTGCGCTAGTTTTACGCTGCAACCGCTGCAAAGCGCCCCCACTGCGAGTGCGAGCACCCCTCCGATTTGAGCCGAAGCGGATCGCATCGCTCAGTCGAGCCGGCGCACCGTCGTGCCACCACCGCCGTTCAAAATTTGCACGTGCTGGCCAGCGCGAAAGCGGCCTTCGTGCCGCACCTCCTGCACCACGACCATCAATTCACCGTTCTTCATCTTGATGGTGACTTCCTGCGCGTTCTGGCGCGTCGCCGCCTCTTCGACGGCTTCGCCGAGAATAGCGCCGCCGACCGCACCGGCGGCCTGCATGACCGCACCACCGACGCCGCTGCCGCCCGACGCCGCGGCCGACCCCACGATCCCGCCGCCACCGACGCCCACCACCGTCGTGCGCCCACTCACCTGCACATCACGCACCGAAACGACATCGCCCGTCTCCACGGACATCGAGCGCCCGGCGTTGGAGCGATCATAGATCGACGTGCTGGAGGGAAACTTGCATCCGGCGACAAGTGCGACGACACCGGCAACGATCGCGAAGAAGGGGGCCTTCGATTTCATGTTTCGTAAACTGTGGACTCCGACTCCGATTGCGACCCGAAAGTTACCCCAATCCAGGTTGAGGACGCTCCGCGTTCCACTCGGCGCGCCCCGCAATTTTTCAGCCATTGCGCCCGAAGAACAGCCGAAGCGAATTCAGGCAAACCACCAGGGTGCTGCCTTCATGCGCGGCGACGCCCACCGCGAGCGGCACCG
Organism: Verrucomicrobiota bacterium; assembly: GCA_031387725.1. Taxonomy (GTDB): domain Bacteria; phylum Verrucomicrobiota; class Verrucomicrobiia; order Opitutales; family Opitutaceae; genus Lacunisphaera. Next base: position 4,581 of record JANNDM010000086.1, read on the forward strand.
CTCCCACCGCCGTCGCGACCACCATAATCACGACCACACCGAGCGAGATCGTGAGGTTCTGGCGGATCACCGCGCGCGCCCGCCGACTCAAGCGATGCGCCGCGAGGAAATTCTCAATGCGATCATGCATCAGAATCACCTCAGCCTGCTCGAGCGCGGCATCGCTGCCGCGCGCGCCCATCGCCACACTCACATCCGCGGCGGCCAGACATGGCGCGTCGTTTACACCATCCCCCACCATCGCGACTTTACGCCCCTCGGCCCGTAACGCCTGGATCGCCGCCACTTTGTCTTCCGGGGAAAGTCCCGCCCGAACCTCGTCGAGGCCGAGTTCCTTCGCCACGGCTTCAGCGGTATGACGCCGGTCGCCGGTGAGCATCACCGTCTTGATCCCCAGTTTCTTGAGTTGCGCCAACACCTCGCGCGACTCCGCGCGGATCTGGTCTTGGAGGAGCACGCGACCGACGAGGTCTTTGCCGATGACCCATACTTCGCTAAGTTCCGCGGCGGCGGCGGGCAACTCCTTCGCCCACGCGGCGAGCGGTCCGCTCTCCAAGAGTTCGCGCCGCCCAAGCAGCAGCGTGGCACCGCCGACTTTGCCCCGCAGCCCCTGCCCCGTGATTGATTGAAAATCATCGAGGGCCAGCTCCGCGACTCCTTCGGCCTTCGCGTGCCGCACAATCGCGCGCGCGATGGGGTGCTGGGACTTCGCTTCAAGCGTAAAAGCCAGTTGCAACACTTCGCGTTCGCGGCCCCGCGGGTAACTTTCGCAGCCCACGACCGCGAGCTCACCCGTCGTCAACGTGCCGGTCTTGTCGAGCGCGACGGCCGTGATGTCGGCGAGTTTCTCGATCGCCGCGCCGCCACGGAAAAGCACGCCGTGCCGCGCGCCCCACGCAATCGCCGCCAGAATCGCCGAAGGGATCGACAGCACCAGCGCGCAAGGACTCGCGACCACCATAAGCGTCATCGCCCGATAAAAGGCCGAGCGCGTCTCGGGCGTGTTCGTGAAAGCCGGCAGCTGAAACCCCAGCCACCACACAAGAAACATCGCCAGCGATCCCCCGATGACGGCGTAGGTGTAGCCGGTGCCAAATTTATCGGTGAAGCGTTCGCTCGGCGCCTTCAATTTTTGCGCGGTCTGGATGAGCCGGATGATTTTTTGCAGCGTGCTCTCCGCCGGCAGGCGCACGACGTCGAAGTCCACCGCGCCCCAGAGGTTGATCGTCCCGCTGAAGACCTGGTCGCCGATGCGCTTTTCCACCGGCACGGCTTCGCCGGTCAGCGCCGATTCGTCGCTCGCACTTTTCCCGCTGACCACCACGCCGTCCGCCGCAAACGCCTCGCCCGGCTTCGCCCGCACGCGCTGCCGCACCTGTAAATCCTCGACCGCGACTTCCTTTTCGGTGCCGTCGGGCAGGACGATGGTCGCGCGCTTCGGCGACGATTTCAGCAACGCGCTCACTTCGCGCTGCGTGCGGTCGAGCGCGTATTCCTCCATCGCACCCGACGCGGAAAAAAGAAAAAGCAGCAGCACCGCTTCACCCCAGGCACCGATGATAACGGCGCCCAAGGCCACGGCCAGCATCAGAAAATGGATGTCGATGTCGCCTTTTTTGAGATTGGCCCATGAATCCGCCGCCGCGTCCCAGCCGCCGGTCAGCAAGCCCGCGACAAACAGCCCGCGGGCCAACCAAGGCATTCCGGGCAGGTAGTGCGCGGCGAGTGTTCCGGCCACGCCGGCCGTGCCACAGATCAGCGCCAAGAGGGCCAGTTTTCGCCACTCTTGATCCGCGAGTGAGGGTTCGGCCTGGATCTCGGGCCACTCCATTTCGCGCCAGAGCCAAAGCTTCTCGGCAGTCACACAGGTGTCCCGGCCGAGCACGACGGCACTGCCGTCATGCTTTAACGAATAACCGCCCGGGACAGGCACACCGGGGCTGGCCGCCAGTTGCGCCGCAACGGCGCTGATCGTGGCGGCAAGCTTTGCCTCCAGCGAGGACAGGTCGATGTCGTTGATGGTGGCGACAGACACCTTGCGCGTGGTCGGGTCGAGGCGCACCGCCCGCACGTCCGGCTGCTCGCGCAGGAATCGCACCAGCTCCTCGGTCCAGTTGTCGGCTAGCTGTGCTGTCATGCCACCCAGGTTGGCTGGATTTTCGGCACCAGCAAATTGATTTGCGGCGCATGGATTAACCCGCTCTCTCAGCGGCCATGATTGGCCTGCACGACGACGCCAGCCCGCCGGCTGACACCGGCCCCAAGCCAACCCGCGTGCGCGAGCTCGCCACGGAGATATTCTCCGAGGCCGGACAGCTCTGCTCGGCACTCGGACTGGAGCACCGGCCGGAGCAGGCGCAGATGGCCCGGACCGTCGCCACGGCCATGCGCGACGACAAAACCCTGCTCTTCGAGGCCGGCACGGGGGTGGGCAAGTCGCTCGCCTACCTTATCCCGGGCATCATTCATGCCACCGATCAGGGCCGGCAGCTCATCGTCTCGACCCACACCATCTCGCTCCAAGAGCAGATCGAGCAAAAGGATCTGCCCATCTGCCGGAAAGTCTTCAAGGCCACGCCGGCGCTGGCCCGCTACGCCGATTTCCGCTCCACCGTGCTGGTCGGCAAATCCAACTACCTGTGCCCGACCCGGCTGGGCCACGCGCTCGCCGACCGCAGCACCCTCTTCGCCGATGCCGACTACGACGAACTCCAGCGCATCGCGCAATGGGCCGGGACCACGACGACGGGTTTGCGCCACGACCTGCGGCCACCCCCCCGGTCCGAGGTCTGGGACGCCGTCAACGCCGACTCTGCCTCCTGCTCGCGCAAGCATTGCGACGAGCAAAAGTGCCATTACCAGCGCGCCCGCGCCCGGCTGCGCACGGCGCAGGTTGTGATCGTGAACCACGCCCTGCTCTTCGCCCTGATCAACGCCGGCGGCGCGCGGGCGCAGGGCGCCGCGACGGACGCCCGCGGCGTGCTGTTCCCCGACGACTTCCTCGTGCTCGACGAGGCGCACACCGTGCCGGAAGTGGCCACGAACAACTTCGGGCTTTCGCTCAGCAGTTACGGGATGGACCGGGCCCTGAAGTATCTCTTCAACCCGCGCACCAAGCGCGGCGTCCTCCGCAAGCTCGGCGGTGCGCCGGCGCAGCAGCTCGTGCTCGATGCCCTCGAGGCTTCCCAACAGTTCTTCGACTTCATCGCCGACCGGATCCTCACGCCGCGGCCCATCGTGCGAATCCGGGAACCGGGTGTCGTCGAGCCGACCTTGGACGGGCCGCTGGGCGCGCTGCACCGGCTGCTGGGCAAACTGGCCGATAAACTGGAGGACGGCCGGGAGCATGACGAGATGCTCGAGCAGCAGCAGCGGATCAAGGGACTGCAGGCCGGGTTAACGGAGTGGCTCACGCTCGGTGACAAAGGCCATGTCTACTGGGCGGAACGCAGCGGCCGGAAGCAGACCATCGTGATGCTGCGCAGTGCACCCATCGACGTCGCCCCCGAACTGCGCCAACACCTCTTCGACTGCCACACGAGTGTCGTCTGCACCAGCGCCACCCTCGCCATGGGCGGCAGCATCGACCCGCTCGCCGCCCGCCTTGGCGCCGACGGCGCGCGGGCCGTGGCGGTGAAGTCGCCGTTTGATTTCGAGCGCAACATGCGCATCTACGTGGCGGCCGACGTGCCCCTGCCCACGCCGAAGGAGGCGAAACTCGCGCTGGACATCCTGGCCGACTATATCGGCTTCTGCACGGAGCGGGTGCGCGGTGGCTCATTGGTCTTGTTTACCAGCTATACCGACATGCGGGCGGTTGCCCAGGCCTTGGCACCCACCTGGCGTGAGGCGGGCCGGCCTTTCCTCATGCAGGGGGCCGATCTGTCGCGCACCGAGCTGGCGCACCAGATGCGCACGCTCGGCAACGCCGTGCTCTTTGGCACCGACAGTTTCTGGACCGGCGTGGACGTGCCGGGCGCGGCGCTCTCCCAGGTCATCGTGACCCGATTGCCCTTCGACCCACCGACCCATCCCATCACCGAGGCCCAATGCGAGCATATCACCAACGCGGGCGGCAATCCCTTCAACGAACTGACCTTGCCGGACGCGCTGATCAAATTCCGCCAGGGCATCGGTCGGCTCATTCGCAACAAGACGGACCGGGGGGTCATCACCATCCTGGACTCCCGGGTGCTGGCCAAGGCTTACGGGCGTGAGTTTCTGGCCTCACTGCCCGCTGAGGGCTACGAGCGCATGGACCGCGCTGACCGCGTCAGTGTTTTTAGACCTTTCCCTTGAGCCGCTGCTGCCTCTAGTGTTGGCCGAATGATGAAGTTGCGAGCCTTTGCCCATACCGACGTCGGACTGGTCCGACCGGAAAATGAGGACAGCTTTCTTTGCAACGACATCCACCAGCTTTATGCGGTGGCGGACGGAATCGGCGGTCTGCCCTCGGGCGGCCAGGCCAGCCAGCTGGCGGTGGCGACTTTGGAGAAGATTTTCACGAGCCATGGAGCCGGCCACAAACTCAATTATCCGCGTATTCTTGCCGAGGTGAATGACCAGGTCTTCCGACTCGGGCGTGTGCTCAGCCCCCAGTTTGGCATCGGTTCGACCCTTACTTTCGCCCACGTGATCGGGGTGAAAATGAATATTGGTCATGTGGGGGATTCCAGCGCCTGGCGCTTGCGCTCCAAGCACCTCGAACAACTCACCCGCGACCATACCATCGAGAGCGAAATGAAGGACCGGGCCGCCCGCGGCGAGCCGATGGCGCTGCTGATGGAAAACCGCAACGCCCTCACCCGCTGCATCGGGCAGCCCCCGCCACTGGAGGCGGAATGCACCAGCCACACCCTCCTGCCCCACGACCGTTATCTGCTCTGCAGTGACGGGATCTCCCGCTTCGTCAACGTGGTGGAGATTGCCGAAATCCTTGCTACCGCCGCTGAGCCGGAGGCGGTTGCGCATTTGCTCGTCCAGCGCGCCAATGAGCGGGGCGGCCTGGATAATTCCACCGCCGTGGTGCTCTTTTTCGACTGACATGCGATCGCAGCAATTCGCCGCGCTCGTCGAGTCCCAGCCCGCCAACGGTCTATTTCGCTTCAGCCTCGCACAGGCGTTGCTCGCGGAAAACCGGCCCACCGAGGCCCTTGCGCACTTGCAGTGCTGTGTCGAACAGAAAGCCGAGTGGATGATGCCGCGCATCCTGCTCGGCAAGACTCTGCTTGGATTGGGCCGGCCGGCCGAGGCCAAGCCCTGGCTGGAACAGGCCCTCCAGCTCGCCCTCGCGCAAGACCACGACGATCCGGCCCGCGAATTGAAGCTGTTGCTGGCGGAGTTTTGATGAATTGTGGGAGCGAGCTTGCTCGCGATACATTTCACGGAAGCTCCGACAACCACTCAGGAAGCACCTTGCCATCATCCGTCAAGGATACGAACCACTGCCAATCTTCCGGCCTGAACCAGGTAAATGGCCAGATTGCTTCCGTCGCAATCAACCGGGCCTGATAGGGATTAAGGTGAATGTAACGAAAATACGGCTCAAGCGACTCGGTGGCGCGCAAGCGATGATCATGGAAACTTGGCTGCCAAACGAGATTTAATTGATTTAGACAAGTAGTCAGCTTGGATTTTAGCCGCGCTATTGCTCGTGAAAGTTCAAGTTTAACCCCCAGCGTAATCACGAGATGGAGATGATCGGGCATTAAAGTGAACGCTCGCGCTTCCAACACTCGGTCGGCCCGCATGGTGGTGAGTTCCGCTTGCAAGGCGGTCATCAAATTCGGCTGCGCCAGTCCGGGGCGTCTATCCTGAGTGCACAGGGTGATCAGATAGTCTGCGCCCGGCAGAGAGATTCGACCGGTGCGAAGGTAACGGGAACCTCTTTCTGGCTTCGGCACGAAGCTAGCCTTGAGTTAAACGCATCGCGAGCAAGCTCGCTCCCACAAGGATTCCCGGCCCCACCGCGGCGACGGATATTGCCCGCATCGCGAGCAAGCTCGCTCCCACAAGGACTCTCAGCCCCAGAGTGGCGACGGATACTTGCCGGCCGCGGTCAAGGCGCGCATCGCCCCCTGCGCCGCCGGCAGATCCTCGCGGTAGGTAATACCGAACCAAGCATCGCGACTCTGCAGCAGAGCCACCCGGGCCTCGCCCTTCTCATTCAACGTGCTGATCGCCGTGGGCAGATAGAACTCAGCCTTGGGTTCGGCTGTGTTCCTGGCCTGGAATGCCGTGAATGATTTTTCGAGCTGGGGAAAAACATCCGGGGTAAAGCCCCAGAAATTCATCGAGACAATCTCGTGGCCGGTCAGAACCCGCTCCACGCCACCCGCATCGGTGTAGCGCGCACCGGTGGCGGTCTTCTCGATCTTGGTGGCCTCGGTGATGCTCTTCAGCCGGCCGGTGGCATCCGTGGCACAGAGGCCGCGACTGACCGGGCCGAACTCCGACAAGGTCTGCTGCAAAGGATAACCGACCATGGCGTAGTCCGACGCCCCCGCAAAATGCGTGGCGAGCGTCCGGTAACCGGCGGCCCCGTAGAAATCGTCGGCATTGATGACCGCAAACGGACCACGCACTGCACCACGCGCCGCGAGGACGGCGTGGCCCGTGCCCCAGGGCTTCGTCCGCCCCGGCGCGGTTTCTTGGAACACATACTGCACCTCCATCCTCGCCTCCAAGCGCTTCCCGATCGCGGCGCGGAAGTCCGCCTCCATGTCCCGGCGGATGACCAAGACCAGGCGACCAAAGCCGGCCTGCAGCGCGTCATAGGCCGAATACTCGATGATGAGTTCGCCGGCCGGGCCGACCGGCTGCACTTGCTTAAGTCCACCAAACCGGCTGCCGATGCCCGCGGCGAGAATGAGGAGGTCGTAGGAAGGCGGGGCCACGGTGGACACGAAACACCCTGCTTCGCCCAGGCTTCGCAGGGCAAGCTCGGAAGCTGCCGGCCGGTGGCACTGAGTCCGCAGGTTCAGCCCCGCACAAACGCGGCAATCTCATCGCTGCGGGCCTCGGCATCGCGCGCCCCGATCTCCATCAGCTGCCCCACGTAGCTGTGGCTGAACATCACGGTCGCCAGCAGGTCAGACTGGGTCGCGTCCCGGGTGCCCAGGCCGCGGATCGCAAACCGGAAGCCCCGGGGGAGTTCCCGTTCATGGGCGGCCGCCAGGGCACCGATGTCCACCGAAGGACGCACCAAGATGAGTTCTACTTGGCTCAGGCCGTCTTGATTTTGGCGGGGATGACCGGCCAGCAGGTGATTGAGCCGTTGCAGGTGCAACGCATCCTGATCCAGCACGTCCAGAAAAACCGCGTCTAACATCTGGCCGATGATTCCCGCCGGAGCCGGATACGGCACGGGCCGGATCGGGTCGGCCGTCGGAAAGGGGCGCGCCGGCCGCGTGGATATCGCCAGGATCTTGGTGGCGCCAAGATGAATGGCCGGGGACAGGGGTGACACCAGACGGATACCCCCGTCGCCATGCCAGGCATTTTCCAGCCGCACCGCGGGGAAAAAAAGCGGCAAGGCGCAGGAGGCCATGACATGGTCCAAGCCGAGATCGGCCGGCAGGCCCGTGCGACCCGGGCGGGACCAAGAGACGACGTCGCGGCTTTCGACCCAGGTGGTGGAGATGCCGGAGAGATAATTGGTCGTCGTGATGGCCACCGCATCCAGGTGTCCCCGCTGCACGTTTTCGGCCACGCCCTGCAACCGGCCGTCTGCGCCGGGCTTAAGGGCTTCCGCCAGGAATTTCCGCAGCGGTTCGGTGTTGACCAGGCTGCGGGCGCTGGGCGTCAGGCCCGAGCCGCCCGTGGCGAGGCGGCCGACCCACCGCAGCATGTTGGCCAGCGTGGCCGCCCAGTCCGAGCGAAAAACCTGGGGCACCGTGATATTGGACCAGAAGTCCGCCAGACGGACCGTGTTCTCCTGGAAAGATCCGGTGCCGGAGCCCAGGCAGGCGATGTTGATGGCCCCGGCCGACACCCCGGTGAGAATGGGAAAATAAAGTTCCGGGTGCAGTTCCCCCAGCCGCCGGAGAAAGCCGGCGTGATAAGCGGCCCGCGCGCCGCCGCCGCCCAGCATCAAAGCAACCTTGTGGGTTTTCCCCCTCATCATCGGGGGACTGCTGCCCACCGGCAAGAAATCCGCAGGTGGGGTATATTGCACTCCGGCATCATTCCGCCTCCCGCCACCCACCGCAAGCCCATTGGCGAGCCGCAGCGGTGCCCAGCGGGAGAAATGGTGCCAGGGGCGAGGATTGAACTCGCGACCAAAGGCTTATGAGTTCTTAGCTTGCCTTGTATTCATAAAGATTCATCTGTCCGTTTGTGTTCGCTTATTTCTCTCGGTATCAGAGGAGAAACCGGAGTGATAGTTAAGATCACATGCAAATTTATGAATACAATTGAGGACACGCAAAACCGGACAGTAACCGGACAGACAAACACGATTGGCAAAGCGTCGCGGCTGGCCAAGACCCATCAAGACTACTGGAAAACGAAGCTGAAACGACGCAGCTATGCGGACAGATCAGGAATGCGGATGGAGATTCCAGAGTGGCAGGTTCGCATGTTCCATCTCGGCCGTGAAGCTTGGTTCAATCTGGACACGGCGAATCAGGCAGCGGCAGTCATCAAGGCGAGGAATATTTACCTCTCACTTATATCCAAAGGCTGGGATGCCACCAATGCAGCGTATAAGCCCGATCCCATCATTAAGGCCGCGGTCTGCACACTGGGCGAGTTCATCGGCGATATTGAAGCCCGTAGCCACCTACGGCCCAGGACGACCCGCATCTACGCCACGAAGCTTCGCAAACTCGTCTCTGATGTGGCGAAACTAGAGACCGGCCTGCGAAAAAAGGCCAAGCGAGCCAAATATGATTATCACCATGGCGGGCGCAAAAACTGGCTCGCATTGGTCAATAGCCAGCGGCTCGACATTCTCACGCCTGAATCAGTCACTGCTTGGCGCAACATCTATGTGGCAAAGTCCGGTTCCGACCCGGTAAAGCGCAAGTCAGCGGAACGTTCTGCCGCTTCTATTTTACGGGCGGGCCGTGCACTGTTCGCACCTGATGTAGTGGATGTGCTCAAAGTAAAACTGCCGGCCAGTCCGTTTGCCGGTGTTAAGTTTCGCGACCCCGGTCCGCAGCGGTATCATTCGGAGCTTAACCCTGAATTGCTTCTGGTCAGTGCAGAACGTGAATTGAGGGCAGCGCACCCCCATCAATACCTTGGCCTGTTCCTTTGTCTTTGGGCGGGCCTGCGGAGAAAAGAGGCAGATTTGCTCATGTGGGAGCAAGTGGACCTTGAGCAGGGTCAAATCTACGTGCGCAGGACGGCCTACTTTGAGCCCAAGACGGAAGAGAGTGAACGCATGATCGACCTGCCGGCCGCAGCCGTTGATGTGCTTCGCACCTTCAAAAAAGGCAGCACGTCGGAATTTGTGCTGGAGGGTTCCGCCCCTGACCCCAAGGCGACGTATGCGCACTATCGCTGTGACTGCATGTGGCGTGACCTTGTGGCATGGCTGAAAGGCAAAGGAGTGCGCCAGAGGAACGCAGTCCACATGCTGCGGAAGGAAAGCGGTTCACTCATCGCCTCTAGCCACGGCATCGAGGCCGCCCGCCAGCATCTCGGCCACCGGGACATTCGCACCACGTCATCGCACTATGTGGACAAGAAGCGCCGCATTGAAGTGTCGTTACCTGTGGGCGGCGCTGGATTCGATCAAGCGGTTTGAAAAACGACACGATGATATGAAAAACGCACCTACACCCGAGCTTATGGAGCGACTTATTGCAGGGCTCTATTCTGACGCAGCCAACGGCAAAGAGGATGCGGCCAAGATGCTTATCGATGCGGGAAACTATATCGCCAGCTCGCTTTTCATTCTTTGGGCCGGACCAACGACTACGAACCAGAGAGAAGTTCTCCGTGAACTGGCAGCCCATGAAAGTAGATTTCCCATATCCTGGCACTCGCAGAAAAATGACAATCAAGGGTGGAGAAAAATGGTTGCAGATTTGGCCATTGGTTCAGCAGGACCGCAAAGAACTGACCGGAATGAAAAAACCCAAAGTGACGTAGTTGATGCGGTGATTGATTTGTTCTTCATGTCAGTTAGTATTTGGGCGAATAAGACAACGAGCCCGTCATGTCCAAATGAACTTAAAAACCTCCCGGAATTGACGGAGATGAATGCCAGCGAGCTGGCCAAACGCATCGTTCAAAGCTGGGAGACGACTGATCCGGGATTCGAGATATTAGCTTCTGGGGATCAGGCATTTTCCACTTTGGGCCGCAATTTCAAGAAGGGAATAAAACGTAACAGAGAAGCGCTGGTGAGATTTGACCAGAGCGGTTCCGACCCTTCGGTCGCCCGAACCAAGCAGATAGTTGCCGAACAGATGCGGGCGGCAGTCAAGCAGACCCCCGCCGAAATACGGGCAGATTTCACAGAGGCAATTACAAGCCGCCTAAAGGGGCGGCTGAAAGCGTCCCCAAAAAAGACCAGTTAACTTTTGGGGGCGTGGTCAGGTGGACTGGGCTTGGTGTATGCATTTTTCTTCATGCGAACTTTCTAATTCGCATGAAAACCAAATCCTCGTTACAAATACCGCCCAATCCTGTTGCCCCAACCGCTACACGTAAATTTAGCAAGGCGCGTGCCCTTGCCGCTCGCTACGGGATTTGCTCTCGCACTCTGTTTCGCTTTGCCGACAGAAATCTAATAAGCCGATTTAAGCTCAACGCTCGTGTCGTTGTATTTGCCGAAGATGAAGTCGCGGCACTCTTCGAGTCGGCCCGCGTGAGCGCTCCAACTGGCTCGACTCCAGTCCAAACGCAAAAAGCTAGGGGGGCATCGTGAAGCGCCACCGCTGGCCCCAGTTCAAGGGCATCGCTCGTCACAGTGCCGCGAAGTCCGCCAAGCTCTTCGCCCGTTTGCAACGGAGGGTGCGGCGATGAGTGCAGGTCCGACTGTTTTGAAAATCGACCCCACTCCTATCCCACTTTCGGGGGCGACTACAGGGGGAGGAACAAACGCTGTGAGAATGACCCGCCCCGGCATCTCCGCGACCATGCTTGCCAAGGCTGGCGTCTTTCCGTTCCCGAATGATAATGAATTGCCCGCGCCTTCCGACCTGTCTGCCGGTGCTGCGGAGAACTTCCCCATTCAGTCTTTCCCGCTACTGCTTCGCGCCGTGGCCGAGAACATGGCGGCAGTCTATCAAACGCCGATTTCCCTGCCTGCAATGTCCGCCCTGGCTGTCCTATCGGGGGCCGTGGGCAAGTCCGCTGTTGTGTGCGCTGGTTACAAGGACAAGGCAACCCGTCTTAATCTCTACGTCATTGCCGTGGCCGAGCGTGGCAGCGGTAAAGGTGTGATTGGCGAAACGCTCTGTGCCCCGATTAACCAAGAGTCGCGGGAGCTGGCGAAGCGTCACGCGCTGGTCATGGCCGGCAAGCGCGGGGAACTCGGCGTGTTGAAAAAGGAAGTGCAACGGCTGGAGCAACAGGCGGCCGGGGCAGATGGACACGAACGCGCCAACCTCGTTTCCACTTTGGAGAATCGGCACGCCCGACTTGCGGAGCTTGATGCCGAATCGGCCCGCGAAGTCTCTTTGATTATCGGGGACACGACAAGCGAGGCGCTGGGCCGTGCGCTGGCAGACAATGGGGAAACCCTGTTTGCCTTTTCATCCGAGGCCGGGGCAGCCGTCAAAGTGGCGCTGGGCAAATACTCGGACCAAGGGGATTTCGATTTGCTGTTGTCTGGTTATTCCGGCGACTCCGTCCGCACCCTGCGGATCGGCCGCAAATCCGTTCAACTGGAAAATCCGTGCCTGGCCCTGCTATGGTTGATTCAGCCAATCGTCATTTGCCAATTAGTAGGCGATCCGGAGGCGTTTGCGCGTGGACTGACGGCGCGCCCACTGATATTCGACACCGCCGCAGTCCGTGAGAAAGACGACCGGAGAAATCTCGCGTTTACCGAGGCCGAAAACTGGCAATCATTTCTTTCCCTGATTCTGACGCGCCGCCTTGCAGGCGACACGCCCATTGAAATAAGATGTTCACCGGAGGCGCGGGAGGTGTTCGCCAAGTTTGACGACGAGACTGTGGACCTTGGCCGGGGGCCGTTCGCTGACTTGGCCGGCGAATTGTCACGCTGGCGCGAGAACGCGATAAAAGTTGCCGGCCTGTTTGCCGTCGCGGAGAATACTACGTCTATTTCAGTAGATTTAGCGGCGCGGGCCGTGTCCGTGGTCCGATGGGTCGGATACAATTACCTGTCACTGTTGCAGTCCGGCCGGCGTGAACGCCTACGAGAGAGACTTGACCGGGCGCTAGAGATTCTTCGCGAGCACGGCGGCGAGGTGAATCTAGGGGTGCTCGACCGCAAACACGGAATGAAGCGGCCGGAGGTGGAATCACTCATAGCCGTTTTCCCCGCCCACCTAGAGATTCGGCGCATACCGCAACAAGGGGCAGGCCGCCCCGCTGAACTTCTAAAGGCCGTCACTAAATCCTCTAAATCTACTTAATTCACCATGAAGACCGATAAAGTCGATTTGTTCGATTTAGTTTCAGGGGGTGCGCTATGAGTCTCGACCTTACCCGCCTAGAGAATGTCCGCCACCGTGGCAGCAAGGTTGAAGCCCGCTGCCCGGCCTGTGCGGAGAACGGAGGCGACAAGACCGGCAACCACCTGATGATTGCGGACGGTGGAATCGGCCCGTTTGCCTGCATCGTGTTTCCCGGCCCGGCCGGCGAAGCCCACCGCAAGCGCGTCTTTGAACTTGTCGGACAGAGTGCCCAGCACGCCCGCCCTTTGCCCGTGGCGCGGCCAGTGTCTCGCGAAAAGGCTTTGCCCCGCCTGCCTGACTTGCGCCCTCTGAAGTGGCAGGAAATGGGGGCGATTTGCTACCGGCGCGGCTGGCTTGAATCCACCGCCCTGCAACACCTGACCCGGCGCGGCCTGTTGTGGTTTGGCATGGTCTGGGATGACGGGGCGGACTGGCCGGCGTGGATCATTACCGACTCCGCTCGTCGCAACGCGCAAGCCCGCCGCCTCGACGGCAAGCATTGGGAAGGAATAGAGGCCAAGGCCAAGACGTTGCCGGACTGTGACCCTTCATGGCCGATTGGCGCGGCTGACATTGGCACGCGTCCGCTTGTCCTGTTCACCGAGGGCGGGCCGGACTTTCTTGCCAGCCTCTACGTCGCCGGCTGGGAAGGGCTCGACCCCGACATGGATTCAATCGCCGCCGTCAGCATGACCGGGGCTGGCAATTCAATCCACCCTGACTCACTGCCCCTGTTCGCTGGCAAACGTGTTCGCGTGTGTGTCCATGATGACGAAGCGGGGGACGGAGCCGGCAGAAAATGGGCCAAGCAACTACGCCAAGCCGGGGCAATGGTGGACGGGTTCGCATTCGACGGGCTTTTTCTGCCAGACGGGGAGACGCCATGTAAAGACCTGGCCGACTTCGCCCGCCTGTTTGACTCAGGCGAAGCACCACCCTGCCGACTGACTGAGGGGTTTACTTTACGCGAAGCCCAATAGGAACCGATGCACACTGTTTCGCTATCTGTGGCACCCGACGGGCAAGAGCGCCTTCTGCGGCACCGTGTCGCCGATTTAGATCCCGGCAATGACCCCCTGACGCTGGTGGAGGGGCTGGCCGCCCAGCTAGACCTGTTCCGCGCCGATCCTGCCGGCCCGTGGATTCGACGATACGGTGTGCTGCTTTTCGTGTGAACAAAACCAATCAACTATGAAAACTAGATCACTAAGACGCCAAGTGCGTCAACTTGAGGCCGAGGGCAAAGCCGTTGAGGCGATTACCCTCCTTGAAACCGAAGCGGTAGCAACGAAGACATTCACCTCTCCGGCCGGCGTGCTCACTGTCCCAGATTTTGAGCGGCAGATGGCGGCGCTGCGGGTAGGTCTCGAAATGCTCAAAAAACGTGGGTAATCCGCGCCAGCCCGGTCAGCTGGTCCACCTGAACGCCGTTCGATATGACGAGCGCGAAACGCGGCGCGCGGAGGCATGGAAAATGCGCATTGATGGAAATACGGTAAGGCAAATAGCCGAACGTCTGCGTTGCTCAGTCTCGACTGCCCACGAATACCTTCGAACCACACTGGAGGAGTTAAGAAATTGCTCCACGGAAAGCGCCGAAAGTTGGCGTTTGTTACAGCTCCACCGCCTTGACGATGTGGTCGCCACCTGGCTGCCGGTATCCCGCGATCCTACGCATCCAGAAGCCACGAGAGCCGCCGCAATAGTCGTTAGGGCAGTTGAGGCCCAATCTCGCTTGCTGGGGCTGCTACAACCCGTGAGCGAGATGCCGGTGACGCTTGAGAAAGGGCCAGCGCTTGAAGAGGCGTTGCGGGGTTCGCCGGCCTTGGTTGAGGCGATGGAACGGGCCTTAGCCAAGACCCGCGCCATTGTCCATGCGTAGGGTAGCCGTTTTTGTATTTTCCATCTGGACCTATGACTTGCTTGGCTCTAACTTTCTCTTCACCGGAGACTCTGGGCGCAGCAAGGCCACCACCAGCGATCTCCGCAGGTTTTCTTGTGTCGCCTCTGGCTGTGCTGCGGGTGCCTTGGGCGGCAGGAAAGTTGCCCGATATCCGCTTAGCTGTGGGGAAGAGGAATAGATTTGCTGGCAGTCTCTTTCTGCCGGTCTACGGCTTCGCGGTGGATGATTTTATCGATTTCGGAGGAATCCGCATTTCCTTCGCCACCATCTGTGCGATGATCAATGGCTTGTTTGGATCATTGTATAGAGGGTCGCCATTGGCTTTCAATGCATCGTCGATTTCGAGCATTCTTTTGCTTCCTTCGCTGTTCGGGTCACTAGCAAAATCATATAGTTCTACCGCTTTGGCATCTGAGACGGAGAATGCGGCCTCGTATGCCGCAGCTTTCTTAGCTCTTTGGGCTTCCGTCTGGAGTGCAGGGGTATTGCGTGTTGCCGGGGGCTTTTTTGGCGGCTTGGCTTTCTGAGTCGGCGGTTGATAGCGGTCATCCTCCAATTGCTCCAAACGCATTTCCAATTGGGCAATTTGGTGTCTAAGCGCATCACTTTTCGGCACCCGAATCCGCTGCGTTGAAAAGTCAGGCATTCGCATACTTGAGATAAACGGGTTGGCCGCTTTCCACGCCTCCTCCTTCGCCGCAATCTCCCGTGATGTCGGGTATCGGTATTCGTAATCCTTGGCGTCGGACGCCCGACCCTGTGCTGCTTGACTCTGTATTTTTCGTTCTAAATCCACAATCTGCTGTTGGATTTGCTGTCTTGCCACAAACGCATTATTCTCGTCACGCATACTATTGAGGCTGTTGTTCGAGCTCTCCGCGCAGGCCCTACTATTCCAGATTGTTGCCGAAGCAAAAACTACAATGACAATGTATATAGGCTTTTTCATATTAGGAGTTGCCAGCAAATCAACGAACCGGGGCTCGCGATATGACAAGCCGGCTGGAGTTATCGCACGACCTGAACACCAACTGTGTTCTGAACTTCAACATCGACTGTATTTTGAACTTCCACAGAAAGCCTTCCACCTTCAAGTGAAACTGGCCAATTCTGAACCTCAACTTTCCGAGAAGAAATATCTAGGAGTTCGCTAGGCCAGTTTTGAACATCAACCACCGGGACTCTAGAATCCAGCGCCATGCGTGCCTTGTAGTCGATTCGTGCAGCAGCATAGTCCTTGCGAGTAGGTGCTGGTTGCGCCGGTAATTGACCTGAAATACGAACAGCCATAATTAAGATGGCTGCGAGTAGGACCGTCTGAATTAGGCTGATTAGATTCGGTGGATATTTCATAGGATGATTGGGTTCATACTTCCGGGCTAACACGCCAATTGCACAGCGTGTTCGTGAGCGCAGCAACACCCTAATATCGTGGGGTGAAAACAGCCGCCACCCTATGCGCAAACATTCGACGTGCCCGCCTTGGGCATGGATGGAGCCAGGAATCGACGGCTGAAAGGGCAGGGGTATCGACCCGACACCTTCAGGACATTGAGGGCGGACGGCGGCCCGGCATTCGGCTGGCTACAATTGAGCGTTTGGCCAAGGCCCTTCGCGTGCAGGTCTGGCAGTTATTGCAGCCCGGCAGATTCCCTGAAGCGAAGCGTCAGCGAGGGAAGTCGGGGCACAAGATCAAGCGCTAGGCGCTGGGCGAATTCAGAGGTCACGGTGCACCGCTTCTCAGCATTGGGAAAGCCGGACAGTAATCGGACAGACAAAAAGATATCAAAACGCATCATCTTCATAACCCGTTGGGGAAGATGGTGCCAGGGGCGAGGATTGAACTCGCGACCAAAGGCTTATGAGTCCTCTGCTCTACCACTGAGCTACCCTGGCGAAAGGGATGCGGAAGAAGTCACATTTTTCCCGGTAAATCCACAAGATATTTCTAGATGTCATCCGGGCCCAGCCAGCGGAAATAGGTGATAACGAACCTCCGGCCGAAACCGGGCAGAGTCTGTGGTGTGCGTTGGACAATGGCCTCACATTAGGCGGGAGCTTCAACTTTCCCCGCCGTCTGCCTGGGCTCAGGCACTGGATTGAGAGCATCGCCATATCCCAACAGTTACCTGACTGCATTCGGACGTGTTTTTTTCGGCATACCCGGTGTTCACGCATCCGAGATATGCCGGGAATAGGAGAGAATCCCTGTTACCACTGAAGAGTAAGTAAGCCTAGTTGCCTTGTCTGCTTGCCGGGATGTAGTGCAGGAGGGGGCTCTCCATCAGAAAGTAAACTTGCCTGAATGAATAATTAGACGTCCGTATCTCTGGGAAGTCCACACTCTCGCAGTAAATCCAAAATATCATAAAGCGAGTTGACTGGCCTTGCCATCAGAAGGGCTTCAGCACGACAGGTGCGTCGTAGATCTCTCTCGAAATTTCAGCAGCGACCCTTAGGCCCGCTTGGCTCGGCGCCGCACCGCGCCAAAACACAAGGCGGCCAACCCGAAGAGAGCAGCGTAGGTGCCGGGCTCGGGTATCGCGCTATTAGTCGCGCTCCAGTTTACCGTGGTGCCCAAGGCTGCAAATGAACCCGAGGTTGTGTTGTTGGTAGTGAATCCCAGATCCATCAGTGAAATACTGCTCCATATCATAGTCCCGGCCAGCGTGCTGTTTACTCTGTCATATCCGATCGGTACGCGCACGCCTGAGCTACCCTGAAAAAACCTTATTTCATCACCGGAAAAGAAAGTGGCTGCGACGATTGGACTTCCCCAGCTTGTATTGATAAATCCCGGGTTTGCATATACATCCATATTGACGCCAGTGACGTTAACGAGTCCTCCATTTCCTACATTGTGCTCCGCAGACGGCGTAGCTGTTCCGCTGGAGGTGAGTGAAGCCAGCGAGTTTGCGGCCACAGTGTAATTCAAAGCGGTGTCGGTTCCATCATAGACGAAATTAATCGTGATTTGGGCCCGGGCTGACGGGGCAAGCGCGAGGCCAAGAGAACCAATTAGCAGGACCGCTGATAGAATTCTTTTCAACTTATGCGTGGCCGGTGCCATAGCGCTTGGAATATTATTCATTTATGAGGCCAGTTTAGATGACGGGCTGATCGTGACCGATCAGCGATTTTTCTAAGTGCTGTAAGATTAGAGCGCAAGTGCGCATTCGGCAATCGGGTAAAGATCGAACTGCCTCAAACAGCAAATAAAAGTCCGACTTTGCTGTGTTTACCAGAGCCCTGACCTATAGCTCTGCGATGACAAGTCGAACGGCTCATTTAGATTTATCTCGCCCTGTCGGTGCTGGCAAAAGCGAGCTAGATGTCGTCCGGCCCAAGCCAGCGGAAATAGGTGATCACAAACCGCCGGCCGAAGTCGGGCATAGGCTCCGGGGTCCGCTGCACGATGGCCTCGCAGTAGACGGCCGACTCCACTTTCGCTGAATCGGTCGGATTCAAGGCGTCGCCATAAGCCCGGATGCGAAAGGTGTCGGATCGCACCGTCAGCATCGGCCCGATTACGGTCATGATCTGGGTGAAGTTCGGCGAGCCTGCGATGGGGAA
The DNA here is from genome assembly GCA_031387725.1 of Verrucomicrobiota bacterium. Taxonomy (GTDB): domain Bacteria; phylum Verrucomicrobiota; class Verrucomicrobiia; order Opitutales; family Opitutaceae; genus Lacunisphaera. The sequence continues at coordinate 22,659 of JANNDM010000086.1, forward strand.
CAAAGTGGCCAGGTAGGTGGCAAACGGGGCGGTCGAGATGAAGGGACCATTGGCGCGCTTGCCCGCCGCGGTGTAAGCCGCGAGGCCGTTCTGCATGGTCGTGCCCCGGGCGGATACGACGGCCGATGTAATCGGGGTGCCGGCCCCGGGAGCGGTGTTGTAGGTTTGCAGGAGATTGCGCAAGCCGATTGCCGAGGTGGTGTTGACGTTGAACATGCCGGCCGTCAATTGGCCGCCGGACACGAAGCGGCTGGTGAGTGTGGTGTGGTGGAAGTTGTCCTGCAGGGTTGACGGCGTAAGAGCGGCGGCGGGGGTCGGCAGCAGGGCGAGCTGCTCGTAAGACAACACCCGGGGGGTGCTGGCGGCATAGGTGACCAGCGCATCCCGGAGCCGCCCCTGGGCATTTCCGGTCGAGGCGGAATAGATGACCGGTGGCACCACGGGCACCGGCGGCGGTGAATGGGCCGGAGTCTTGATCCCCTCGTCGCAGACCACGTAGGCGTAGTTTCCGACGGTGGCGACGCGGCCAGGTGCGCCGGGTGTCTCCGCGATGGGTAACGGGATTTTTCCGGCAATGACATGCTCCGAGTTGCTGGAGGCGGCGCCCACGCTGCCGCTGCTGACCAACTCGAAGGCGGGCACCCCGGATTGCAGAGCGGCGGCAACCGGCTGCGCACCCGAGGCGAGCCAGGCGACAAAACTACCATCACTGCGCCAGACGCCGCACCAATGCCGCGTGCTGTTGGAAGCAAGAGGGGCGATACCCGTGATGCCCGCCATGCCGGTGATGCGCGTGTCGTCGCCGGCGTGCCGCTGCAACTCCCCCAGCCCGACGTTGAGTGCCAGCAGGGCGTTCTGCCGGGCCTGGGCCTGATAGACGCCGGTGAGTGAAGTCTCGCTGCTCACCTTGGTGAGGGCACTGAGGGCGAAGACCGCCAGCACGAGCAGCGCCAGCAGCACCAGAGTGATGACGAGGGCGAAACCCGAGGGCGGGCGATGCTTCACAGCGCAGTCCCCTTGATTTCGATGCGCCGGACAAAGACCCGGGAGTTCGCCTCAACCACGGCCCACCACCACGCCGCATCGGTGGAATAATCCGGCGGCCGGCTCGGGACGCGGCTGCTCTCGATGGCATCCAGCAAACTCGCGCCCTCCTCCGTGAGGATGCGGAGCATCACATCAACCACCGCCGGATAGCGTGAGTCCAGGGCCAGGCTGCTGCCGACCGCCTGATGCGAAATGTCGCCAGCGGCGGAAGGATAGATGCGTTGCAACGTGCTGTCCGGGTTGCGCACGTAGAGCCAGCAGCCGAAATCCACGACGTTCGAGGCCAGCAGGTTGGCGTGGCTCGGATTCATCACGTTGCGGGCGGTCCGGTAAAGCGAGGACCCGGCACTGGATGGACTGTTGCTGGTGCTGGCATAGTTCGCCGCCGTGACATCGTAGCCATTGCCGAAAGTCTCCGAGTTGCTGATGGCCGAGCGATAAAGCGAATAGCGGACCGGGGCCGGGTTGGTCGGCCCGGGATCTCCAGTGACAGGGCGCCGTGCCAGCTGGTAGGCGACAATCGCCGGCAGGCTTCCCCCCGATTCAACATTGGTGGCAACAAAGCGCAGCCAGACACCCGACAGGCCGAATCGCGCACTGGCCGGAGACCGGCTGCCATTGGCATCCTGCGGCGGCAATGGCGACAAGCTGCCCCCGTTGGCCGGCTTCATGACCCCGGGACTGATCAACCAACCATGATTGGCCAATCCGGCCGGCGAGTCTATGATGTCGGCCGCAAGCCACCGGCTGTTATCGCGGCGAAAACAAGCCGACTGGAAATCCTGCTCGAGATAATCGAACACCTGCTTGGCGGTGATGGCCTGCGTATGGTCGGCCTGGCTGCGCCGCCAGAAATTCAACAGGCTGCCGGTCACCCGCAGCATGAGGCCGGCAAGAATCAAGGTGATGGTCACAGCCACCAGCAGCTCCAGCAGGGTGAACCCGCCTACGCCAAGGCTACGGCGCGGCGAAGGCGCTCGGCTGGTGATCGGCCGTTTCATCGGTTAAGCGCCAGCGTGAAGGTGAGCTGGCTGCGGTCCGCGAGATTCGTGGCCAGAACGACACCGGGCAGGTGGTAAGGCCAAGATACCCGGACCTGCAGGGCGAGAAATCCCTGCTGCGAATCGAATCGCAACGGGTCACCGGGAAATCTCCAGCATTCGACATAGTAGTATTGCTCCGCGGCCGGCAGCGGGCCGGTTACGGGTGGATAACCCACCGAATCGATTCGGCTGGCATCGCGGGACGCCACAAAGTCAATACCGCCGGTCAGCGGGGCCGACATCGGGGGAATCTGCCCGGCCAGGCTGTCCAGATTCGCGCCCGCCAATCGCGTCAGTTCCACTTTGAGCGCATCGGGCAATCGTTGGGCGGCCAGACTCGCGGTGGCGTCGGTTCCCTGGCGGGACAAGGCGGCGATCAATCCCAGGACTACGGCAACGGAAGTGGCGAACAACCCGACCGCGATGAGCACTTCCAGGAGCGAGAACCCCGACAACTGGCGGCGCGCATTCATCAAAACGAAGCCCGGTCATTCAACAGCGCCGGCACACCGTAGGCACTCAGCAGCAACCCACGCACCGCCTGGGGCGAGCCTAGCTGGACGGGTGCCTCGCCCGGCTGATAGCTGCCCGGCGGACGCCGCGCCCCCGGCACCAACACCAGGTAACCTTTGGGCGGCGGGCCGCCCGCCAGCGTGGCCAACGTTCCGTTGGTCGTGAAGGCGACCCCGGTCCAAATTTGCGGCGCGGCATCGCCCGCCAAAGTGGCGGACAGAGTTTGACCGGTGAAGAGATCGGACACCAGATCGGCACCGGGATCGGAGACTCGCTTCCAGTCCGCCGGATTCGCGACGAGGCCACCGGCCAACGAGAGTGTAGCCGGCACGACATAGATCCCTTCCGGGAGTGTGACCGTGGCCAGGGTGTCCCAGTCAGAGGGGCTGGCGCCGCCTTGCCGCGCCACCTGGAGCACGAGGTAGCGGAGAAACCGCTCCGGCACGGCGGGATCAAGGTTGACCAGCAGGCGCGTCTTGCGACCGGTGGCTGGAGCTTTGGTGCGGGCGGCGGTGACAAGATTCCCGACGGCGGCCTGACCCGACTGGAGGCCGGCGGTTACCCCTCCGCCGGTCAACCCGCTCACGAGGAAGAATGACATCGCCGCGATGATCCCGATGACGACGAGGAGTTCGAGCAAGGTGAAGGCCTTGGCATTCCCCCGCTGTGGGAGCGAGCTAGCTCGCGATAGTGAAGCCGAATCGCGAGCCAGCTCGCACCCACACGATCCACGCTGCTGCATGTCGCTCATTTCCAACTGAAGATGAACTCGGGGTTCGCCGCGTCGGCACCGGGGGCCGGCGCGTAGAAGATCACTCCCGCCCGGACGCCCGTGACCGGAAAGTCAAGGGCACCCGGCACGAGGCCGTTGACGGCGGGCAAGGTGGGGTAGTCGCTGCCGACCTTGATCACGCCATCAAGATTTTTATCCACGAGCACGGCGATCTCGGTGTTGTCAAAGGCGTCGCGCAGGAGGTTGGGCGTGGGTGAACTGGCATTGGTGAAATCGGCGTCACTGAAGGAGTAAAACCCGATGAGTTTTCGATTCTGCGTGGCCGCGGGTCCGCTGGGCAGCAACGCGCTGCCATCACGTTTGCGGCCGGCGAGGATGTCGTGGAAGAGGTGGTCACCTGTGATGGTGCTGGTCGCCCCGCCGTTCACAAAAGCGGTCGGGTCAAAGGCGGGATAATAACCGTATTCGCTGCGAAAGCCCTCCAGGGACGCGGCCCATTGGCTGAATTGGACCTTCGTCCGGGCCATGTTGGCCGATACCCGGGCCGATCGCACCGCCGGGAATAGCATCGCCGCGAGAATGCCAATCACCGCGATCACGGACAGCAATTCCAAGAGGGTGAACCCGCCTCCGCCAAGGCCACGGCGCGGCACGGGCTCGCCCGCCCGGAGGCGCGGAGGTGTCAAGTGACAAGGGGCAAGTGACGAACTTGGAGTCATCGTCAGCGATTGGCGTGGATATTGTCGGTGTTGACGACCGGCGCAACATCAGGAAAGCCTCCCGCCACCAGCGCCGGCGAATCCTGGCCATCGGGTCCGATCGAATAAAGCACGTAGGTGGAATTGGTCCAACCGCCGGGTGGCACCTTATAGACATAGGCGTAAGGCCGCTCCCATGGGTCAACGAGGACATTTCCGGCGATGGCGAATCGGGACGTCTCCAGCAACACCCGGCCGGAGATGGTGACATCCGAGAGCGGGCCGCGCTGGCCGAGCAGCGCGCGAAGCAATTGGACCTCATCGTCGGTTTGAGGGTAGTCGCCGTAGGTGTGCTTGTAGGCCTCCAATGCAGCACCAATGGCCGCTAGTTCGGCTTTGGCCCGGGCGGATTTGCCGGCTACGGAAGCTTGTCGGCCGACGCCGATGACGATGCCCGCCAGAATGGCGATGAGGGTGATAACGGCCAGCAACTCGAGGAGAGTGAATGCGCGCGCGGCGCGCTCACGGGTTGCTGGTTGAGAGTTGAGAGTTATCCGACTCTGAACCCATGCGGTCATGCTTCGAGCAAAGCCCGTCCGGAGGCCGGGCTCCACCTTATTCCTCGTCCGCCTTCAGTGCCGTGATGATCGAGAAATCCTCGAGCGTGGTCGTGTCACCCTTGATTTCGCCACTGGTCGCAAGCTCCTTGAGCAGACGGCGCATGATCTTTCCCGAACGGGTCTTCGGCAGCCCGGCGGCGAAGCGGATCGTGTCAGGCTTGGCGAGCGAGCCGATCTCCTTGCCGACATGAGCGCGGAGATCCTCCTTGAGTTTGTCACTGGCGGAATGGGTGGACTTGAGGGTGACGAAGACGACGAGCGACTGGCCCTTGAGTTCATCCGGGCGGCCCACGGCGGCGGCTTCGGCGACCGCGGGGTGCGAGACGAGGGCGCTCTCAATCTCGGCGGTCCCGATGCGGTGGCCCGAGACGTTCAGCACGTCGTCGATCCGGCCCACGATCCAGAAATAGCCGTCCTTGTCCTGCCGGGCGCCGTCGCCGGTGAAGTAGACCCCGGGCTTGCCCGGGAATTCGCTGTAGTAGGCTTTTTTGAAACGTTCGTCGTCGCCCCAGAGGGAGCGCAGCATCGAGGGCCAGGGCTGCATGATGGCGAGTTTACCACCGTTGTTGCGCGGGACCTCGTTACCCTTTTCATCCACGATCTTGGGCACGATGCCGAAAAACGGGAGGGTGGCCGAGCCGGGCTTGGTCGGGATCACGCCGGGGAGCGGCGTGATCATGATGCTGCCGGTCTCGGTCTGCCACCAGGTGTCGACAATCGGGCACTTCTTTTTGCCGATCAGGTTATGATACCACATCCACGCCTCGGGGTTGATGGGCTCGCCGACGGAGCCGAGCAGGCGCAACGAGTCGAGGCGATGGCGCAACACGTAGTTGTCACCCCAGCGCATGAAGGCGCGAATGGCGGTCGGCGCAGTGTAGAAGATGGTGAGCCCGTGGCGGTCGATCATCTGCCAGAAGCGGTCCGGCTCGGGCTGATTGGGGGCGCCTTCGTAGAGGAACACGGTGGAACCGTTCGAAAGCAGACCGTAGACGACGTAGCTGTGGCCGGTGACCCAGCCAATGTCGGCCGTGCAGAAGTAGCGATCGGTCTCCTTGAGGTCGAAGACGTAGTGGGCGCTGAGCTTGGCGCCGAGCAGGTAGCCCGCGCTGGTGTGGAGCACGCCCTTGGGTTTGCCGGTCGAGCCGGAGGTGTAGAGAATAAAAAGCGGATGCTCGGCATCAAAGGCCTTCGCCGCGTGCTTGTTCGGGGCGCCCTCCCAGGCCTCGCGCCACCAGGTGTCGCGGCCCTCGACCATGGTGACGGGATTGCCGCAGCGCTTGACGACCAGCACCGACTGCACGCAGGGCGACCCTTCGACCGCCTTGTCCACGTTGGCTTTGAGCTCGATGACCTTGCCCCGGCGCCAGCCGCCATCGGCGGTGATGACGAGCTTGGCCTGGCAATCGTTGATCCGGTCCTTGATGGCCTCCGCGCTGAAGCCACCGAAGATGACCGTGTGCACCGCACCAATACGCGCGCAGGCGAGCATGGCGATCACAGCCTCCGGTATCATGGGCAGGTAGATGGCGATGCGATCCCCGGCCTTGATGTTGCGATTCTCCAGAATGTGCGCCATCCGGCAGACGTGGAAATGCAACTGCTTGTAGGTGATCGTCCGGACGTCGCCGGGTTCGCCCTCGAATATAATTGCCGCCTTGTTTTCCCGAGCCGTTCCAAGGTGGCGGTCAAGGCAGTTCTCTGAAACGTTTAACTTACCGCCCAAGAACCACTTGGCATGGGGCGGCTTCCATTCGAGGACCTGCCTGAACGGTTTCCGCCAGATGAGCTGCTCTTTGGCCTGCCTGGCCCAAAACTTGTCTGGAGCGTTGACAGACTCCGCGTAGAGCCTACGGTAAGTCGCGTAGCTGCCAAGGTTTGCTTGGTTCTTGAATTCAGCCGACGGTTTGAAAATCCGGCTTTCGCGAGACACCGAAGTAATCGTTTGGTCCGTCACTTGTTTCTCCTCTTAGTTGGGGTTGAAGCTTGCTGGTTCTGAAATGCACCCGACGGATTGCACGGTCAAGCCCAGGCAACTGCCTAAACTCGTTCTGTATGGATAAAGATACACCGTCGGCCGCCTCTACGGCGTCGCCGACACCCTCCCCCGCCCCGCCTCCGCCGGAAAACACCGTCCGCGTCGAAGGCATCCTTGACATCGACAACAGCCGTAACGGCCAGTTGCTCGATCTCGCGAAGCATGGCAAACGCCGGCCGACCGATCCCTTTGTGCCGCGCGAGCTCATTCGCCGTTTCCATCTGAACCAGGGCAGCATCATCACCGCCCAAGCCACACCGGATGACCGTTTTCCCAACCCCAAGGTTCGTTTCATCGAGAAAGTGGATGGCCTGGACCTCGAGGCGCGCCGCCGCGCGATTGAATTTGCCAATCTCACCACCATCACCCCCAACGAGCAACTCAAGCTCGAGTTGAAGGATGGCCGCATGACCACCCGCGTCATGGATCTCTTCTGCCCGATCGGCAAGGGCACCCGGGGCCTCATCGTGGCCCCGCCCCGCACGGGTAAAACCACTTATCTCCGCGATATCGCTCTGGGTGTCCTCCAGAATCATCCCGAATGCCACGTCATGATCCTGCTCGTCGACGAGCGGCCCGAGGAAGTCACCGATTTCAAGCGCACCGTGCCCGCCGAGGTGTGGGCCTCGTCCAACGACGACCCGGTCGAGAACCATATCCGCGTGGCCGATCTCTGCATCGAGCGCGCCAAGCGCCTGGTCGAGGCCGGCAAGGACGTGGTGCTCCTGCTCGACTCGCTCACCCGTCTCGCCCGTGCGCACAACACCGCCAAGAACTCCGGCCGCACCGGCACCGGCGGCCTCGACGTCCGCGCGCTGGAGCGGCCCCGCCAGCTTTTCGCCTCGGCCCGCAACACGGAGGACGGCGGGAGTCTCACCATCGTCGCCTCCATCCTGGTGGAAACCGGCAGCCGCATGGACGACGTGATCTTCCAGGAGTTCAAGGGCACGGGCAACATGGAGCTCGTCCTCGACCGCAAAGCCGCCGAGATGCGCATCTGGCCGGCGGTCAACGTCGCCTCCTCCGGCACCCGCAAGGAGGAATTGTTGCTCGACGAGAAAACGCTCGAAGCCATCCACTTCTTCCGCCGCGCCCTGGTGCAGCAGAAGATCGAGGAGGCCACGGACACCATGGTCACCCGCCTGGGCAAGACCAAGACCAACGCCGAATTCATCAAGCTGATCGTCAAGTAACTTCACGCTTGCACCGGCTTTTCACCACCCCGACAACTTCCCTTCCTCTCCACCCTCTGACACGAAGATTTTCCTGAATGAACAGCTTTTCCGAGCAATGCCTCGATATGGCCCGGTCGATGTTGAGCCACAACCTCGACGCCATCAATGCCGACGGCACCATCACCCCCACCACCGGGGAAAATCCGCGCTCCGACGAGCCCGGCCACGTCGCCTTCGCGCTCGGCGAATATTACCGCGCGACCGGCGAGACGACACTCAAGGGTTACGACCTGATCGACCTGACCGCCCGCTGCATCACGGCGCAGGCCTTCACCGAGCCGGCCGGCGAGAACGGCCTGGCCTACGCCTCCCTCGGCCTGCTCTCCTTCGGACCCTCGAAGGAGCGGAATCAAGTCTGGGAGCGCCTCGTCGAGGAAACGCGCCAGAAGCTCGACAAGCTCCTGCTCACCCGCAGCGACTACGATAACTACTGGCAGGCCTTCAACATCGCGAAGGCCGTCTGCCGCTTCAGCCTCGGGCTCTCCAAAAAAGATGAAACGTCCCGCCTGATCGAACGCCTCGCTGAGCGCATCGAGCAGACCAGCTCCAATGGGTTTTTTGACGACGTCGAGAAGGGCGTCGGGGGAAACTTCAATCTCTATGGGGTGATGACCCTCGCCTTCACCCGTTCGGCGCTGCAGTTGCACGCCAACTCTGCCCTGCGGGAGCGCAAGCTGCCCACGCTTCGCACCTACGCCGAGAAATATATCAAGATGATGCCCGACCTCGTGCGCCCTGATGGTCTCGGCTGGGCTTATGGCCGCGCCGCCGGCGCCTACGGCCAGATGCATTGCATCACGCTCATTCTGCAGGGACTCCGCGACGGCTGGATCCCCGACGACCAGAAGAACAAGTATTTCGATATCCTGCGCCGCTTGTTCTACTATTTCTTCCACACCTATCTGGACCAGGAGCACGGCTTCCTCGACATCCGCGACGACGAGCGCACCGCCTATGCCTCGCATACGACCCGCATGGCGAACTTCGACGCCGCCCGCTACCTTTGCCAGTGGTCACGCCTCGCCAAGACCGTGCACATGCCGGACAACGTCAAAGCCGATCCCGTGCGCACCAGCGGCCGCTTCGTTATTTTCGACAAGAGCAACCGCAAGGAGCAGGGTTTGTTCCTTTACCGCGACGCCGAGTCCGGCCTGCAGGTGCAGCTGCCGCTCGTCAGCTCGGGCATCGATTGCACGGCGGACAACCTGCCTTTCCCGCACTGCCCGGGCGTCTTCGACTGGCCGAACAACCTCTACCTGCCGGTCATGACGCCGGAGCTTACCTTCGGCGAGCACGTCACCCTGCCGGCCTTCTACGGGCAGAAATGCGTTACCGGCCTGGGCCTGAAGAATTCATTCTACTTCCGCTATGAGCAGCCCGATCTCATCAACACCAAGGAAGAAATGGTCAAGGGCCTCGGCAGCGTGAAGGTCCAGTGGACATTTACCGGCAGCAAGATTACCGCCGAGTTCTCCTACACCGTCAAAAACCAGGTGCAGCTCGACAAGTTCCGTTTTGCCCTCGTGATCGGCGCCCCCCACTCGAAATATCGCTTTGGCACTTCTCCCGCCCTGGGCGCCCACGGCCACCGCTGCACGGTGCTGAAGGACGACTTCCACGCCAACTGGGCGGAAACCGAGATCGTCAGCGCCGACTCCGCTTACCGCACCAATTACGGCAAGCTGCACTATGTCCAGATGTTTGTCCGCGACCATCCGCTGATCATGCGGCCCGGCCAGGTCTACCGCTTAGCCGTCAGTTTCGATCCCGATTTGACCGTGGCCGGCGCCTGAGCCAACTCAGGCAATTGCATCGGTCGCACCCTCTGGAGCGGCCTGAAGCGAACGGTGAAGCCCGGCTGGGCGCCCGCCCTGACGTCAGGTTTCCAACGCCGCCTCGATCTGGCGGCTGGCGCTGCGCAGGACCTCGAGCCGGGCGTAGCGCTTGTTGTCCGCCGGCACCAGGTGCCACGGCGCATCGGTCAAATCCGTTTGGGCCAGCATGTCGCCGGCGGCGATCTCGTAGGCGGCACGCTTGCGGCGGTTGCGCCAGTCCTCGGCGTTCATCTTGTGCCGTTTGTGCGAGGTGGCTTCGCGTTCGCGAAAGCGGCGCAATTGCTCATCGTGCGACACGTGCAGCCAGTATTTTAGGACAATGGTGCCGTGCGCGGTGAGTTCACGTTCGAAGGCATTGATCTCGGCGTAGGCGCGCTTCCATTCTTCCTCCCGGCAGAATCCCTCGATGCGTTCGACCAGCACGCGGCCATACCAGGAGCGATCGAACACCGCCATGCGGCCGTTCGGCGGAATATCGCGCCAGAAGCGCCAGAGGTAGTGCGCGTGCTTTTCCTCCTCGGTCGGCTTGGCGATCGAGATCACCCGGTAGTCGCGCGGGTCGATGGCGCTGGTCAGCCGGCGGATGACGCCGCCCTTGCCCGCCGCGTCCCAGCCCTCGAAGGCGAACACGATGGAGCGCTCGGCCGCCAGCGCCGCCCGGACAGCCCGGTTGAGCCGGCCCAGCCATTTCTCGCGGAGGCTGTCGTAATCTTTCTGGGTCAGGTCCTGATCGAGTGGCAGGGCCGACAGCCGCCGCCGGCCCGCCGGCCGCAATGATGCCAACACCGGGGGCGCCACGACCCGGGCCAGCCGGACCACGCGCTTCTGCTGTGCGCGGAACTGGTTGAGCAAAAACCGGCCGACCTCCAGGTCGCGCGCCCGTTCGTCCTCGGAATCGATGATCGTCCAGCGCGACCCGGGACGGTCGGTCTTCTGGCGGATGAGCCGCGCGGTCTCCGCCAGTCGCTCGTAGATGCGGTGGTGGTGCCAGTCCTCGTCCGTAACCCGCCACGCGGTGGCCGGGTCGGCGCGCAGGGTGCGGAGCCGGCGGCCTTGCGCGTCCTTGGAAATTTGCAGCCAGACCTTGAGAATAAGCGTGCCGCCGTCGGCGAGGAGTTTCTCAAAATCCCGGATGCGTCCGGCTTCGTGGATAATGTGGCCGAGCGCGCGCTTGCTGCGCGCCTCCTCGCGCAGGGTCTCGGTATACCAGGAGCCGGCATAGAGTCCGATGCGGCCGATGCCCGGCAGGCTGCGCCAGAACCGCCACTGGTGCGGGTGCGCTTGCTCCTCGTCGGTCGGCGCATGGTAGGAAAAGGTCTCGACGCCGCGCGGGTCGAGCCACTCGGCCAGCGTGTTCAGCAGGTTGCCCCGGCCGGCCCCTTCGGGTCCGGCGAGGATGAGCAGCACCTTGAAGGGCGCATGCTTCAACTCGACCTGCAACTGCACCAGCTGCTCGCGGAGACGGCTGGCGCGGAACTGGTAAGTCCGTTTGGGCATCCTTGGCGCGGCTTTCCCCATGGGCCCTGAAGGTGCCGCTTGCCCCGCCAATGTCGAGCGGGGACGCCGCGCCGCCGCATTCGCCCGGCGGCCGGCACCATGTCACGACCAGGTTAAATCCGCGCACTTTGCGGATGTCGGCCACAGGCCGGCTTGCTAGACGCGGGATATGCAGTATCCCTTGTTTCACCTTCCTCTCCTCCATGGCTAAAGATCCCACCACCCCGCCATTTCAAGGCTCCAAGCTGGAGACCGAACTCATCAAGCGCGTCCACCGGGACCTCATCGACGACTACGATGAGGAGCTCGAGATGGAGCGCGAGGACTGGGAGCACGTCGCTCCCGGCCAGCCGGCCCGCCCGGTCGAAAAGGATTCCTCGGTCGCGGCGCGGAACAAGTATTTCAAGGAACTCTTCCGCCTCCAGGGCGAACTGGTGAAGATGCACGACTGGATCGTGGCCAGCGGCCACCGGCTCGTCATCCTGTTCGAGGGCCGCGACGCGGCCGGCAAGGGCGGCGTCATCAAGCGCATCACGCAGCGGCTGAACCCCCGCGTGGCCCGTGTCGTGGCGCTGCCCGCCCCGTCCAGCCGCGAGAAGACGCAGTGGTATTTCCAGCGCTACGTCGAGCATCTGCCGGCCGCCGGCGAGATGGTGCTCTTCGACCGCAGCTGGTATAACCGCGCCGGCGTGGAGCGGGTCATGGGTTTCTGCACCGACGTGGAATACGAGGAGTTCTTCCGGTCCGTGTCGGAGTTCGAGAAGATGCTCGTGCGCTCCGGCATCCAGGTGATCAAATACTGGTTCTCCATCCCCGATGAGGAGCAGGAGTTCCGGTTCCGCTGCCGCATCAACGACCCGTTCAAGCAGTGGAAGCTCAGCGCGATGGACCTCGAGTCGCGCAAGCGCTGGGAGCGCTATACCAAGGCCAAGGAAATCATGTTCAAGCGCTCGCACATCCCCGAGGCGCAGTGGTGGGTCGTGCAGGGCAAGGACAAGAAGAAGGCCCGGCTCAACTGCATCGCACACCTGCTCTCAGAGGTGAAATACTCCGCGATCCCGCACAAGGAGCTCAAGCTCCCGCCGCGCGAGCACTCCCCCGACTACCGGCGCGAGCCGCTCAACCCGAAGATGGTCGTGCCCGAGATTTACTGAGCCGGCTCGGGCGGTGTCTCGACTGCCGCCACCGGCGCGGCCTCGACCGGCACGGGCACCGGCGCAGTCACCGGGGCCGGACGCGGCCGTTTGGCGGCCGGTTTCTTCCCCGCACGCTTGGCCGGGGCTTTCTTCGTCCCGAGGCCGGCCAGTTCGACCTTGAGCGCCTTGACGGTCTTCCGGAGCTTCTTCGCGGCGCGCCTGGCCGCCTTGAACTTTTCCTTGGCGTGGCGGAAGCCAAGCTTGGCGAGCTTCGCCGTCTTTTTGGCCAGGTCGGTCTGTCGTTGCGCCGCCGCCATCCGGCTGAGCAGTTTCTTTTTGGCGGCAAGGACTGGAAGGGAAGATTTCATGGTCATGGGGGGTTGATCACCTCAATGTCCTGGCGGGCGGTGGACGGCAATGCCGGGAATGTTACATTTTCCGCACCGCAACCCGGCGCGGGCACCGGCCACGCCCCGGATCAACGGAGCTACAATTGGGTGAAGTCTATGGGGTGGATAAGCTCTTCCCGGCAGCGCGGACAGATGCCGTGCGTCACCGTAAGATTTTGCTCCCGACACCAAGTCTCGGCCTCCGCCTTGCCCTGACACCATGCGCAAACATGGGCGCATTTTTCTTGATCGACCGACAGGACGGCGGGAGGAAAGTCCATGAGTGCAAGGGATGGGGCGGAAAGGCAAATGGGTCGCCCGCCACACTATCACGCCGCCACCGGGATCGTAATGGGGTGTTCCGAGTAGAGTATCGGCCTCACCCGTCCGTCAGGCTGCCGCCGGCGACCCGGAGCTTGACTGCCCCAATCCCCGGCCCGGTGCCTCAGTCACCGGCTCGCACCCCAGGGTTCAACCCTGCGTCGCAACCTGCGCGGTCGGGGCGATGGCCGCCACCGGTTCCGCCTTCGGCTTCGGGGTGCCGACGAGCACGCCGAGGTGTTCCTGGATCTTCTGGAAGAACTCCACGTTCAGGTCACCGCTGGGCACCTCGTAGAGCTGGTGCGACGGCATATGCTCGTAAATTTGGCGAACGCCGTCCTCGGTGTAGCCGCGCAATTTGATAAGCTTCTTGCGTTCCAACATCAGCGCCAGGAATTGCAGCAAGGGCGTGTTGATCGCACTGGGTTCGGCTTCCGGAGCCGCCAGACTCAGAAACAAGTTCTCGGCTGTCAACTTGAGCGTCCGGGCCGGGTCCTCCTCGGCTTTGCGCTGCTTAAAGCCCACGACCCAGCGGCAATAGACAAAAGCCCGTTCGGCAAGCTCAGAGCCTGCGGCCGGCGGGGCGGAGCCCGTGTCCGCAGACTCCAGCACATCACGCCTCTCGATCAAACCCGATCCAGCCTCCCCGCCAGGCCCTGAGCCTGTCGAAGGGCGCACCAAGTAGCTGGCAACGCGATCCTCCTCCTGGAAGTCACGGCCGCTGACGAAGCACTTGGTGGCGATTGGGTGAAGATTCAGCTCCATGGACGTTTTCTTGTTTACCCTCGGTCGGCTTGAACGCTAGCAAAATTGCCACTGATGAGCGGACGATTAATTGCCGTGGGCGACATTCACGGCTGCCACAAGGAATTTGCCGACCTGATCGACAAGCTCGACCTGAAAAAGGACGACCGGCTCGTCCTGCTCGGCGACCTCATCAGCCGCGGCCCCGACAGCGGCAAGGTCGTCGAGCTGGCCCGCGAGCACGCCACGGCTTCGCTCCTCGGCAACCACGAGCTGCGGCACCTCAATTTCCGCCGCACCGACGACCCGAGCCACCTGAAGAAATACGATTACGAGACGATGAAGCAGCTGCGTGGCAAGGACTGGGACTACCTCGAGTCCATGCAGCTCACCTACGAGGACGGGGAACTCGGCGTGGTGTTCGTGCACGGCGGCTTCCTGCCCGACCGGCCTTGGCAGCGGCAGCCGGCCCGGATTGTCACACGTATCCAGGTTGTCGGCAAGGATGGCGAGCCGCACAAGCGCTCTGAGATGCCCGATGCGCCGCACTGGTCTACCTTGTGGGAAGGCCCGCCGTATGTGGTCTATGGGCACACGCCGCGCGAGGAGGTCGCCCGCACCAAGTGGTCCCTTGGCATCGATACGGCCTGCGTCCTCGGCGGCTGCCTCACCGCCTACATTTTGCCCGAAAAAGAAATTGTGCAGGTGAAAGCCCGGGAACGATACTTCAACCCCTGACCAAACCGGCGCTGATCCGGCTTGGTTGACTTTGGCTCCGGGCTTGTAGCTTAAAGCTTACTGCTTACTGCTATCCCCATGGCCGACATCATCACTCCACTCACCGTCCGCGACATCAAGGCCCTCGACCGCAACGGCGGCGACACTTTCACGAGCGTGCTGCTCATCAAGCGCCTCGCCGAGCGACCGACCAAAACGGGCAATCCCTTTCTGGCCGTGGAACTGGGCGACAAGACCGGCACTTTCAACGCCAATTGCTTCAGCGACAACCCGGCCTTTGAGTTTTTCAAAGCCCTTAAGGAAGGGGCGGTCGTCCGCATTCAGGCCAAAGTGGATTACTATCAGAATCGATTTTCACCGAAGTTGCTCCGCGCCGAGGAGATTTCGGGCGAGCAGCTCGCCGGTTCTCCGCTCATGGCCAATCTCGTCGAAACCGCGCCCGAGGATCCCGACGCACTGTGGGCCGAGTTCCAGGGCCATGTCGCCGCCCTCAGCCACGCCGAGTTGCGCGCTACCGTGCAGGCGGTTTTTGATGAGATTGGTGAGCAGTTCCGCACGGCGCCCGCCGCCCTCGCCATGCACCATGCCTACCGGCACGGGTTGCTGGAGCACACCTGCCACATGGCCCGGGTCTGTCGGGCGCTCGCTCCGCTCTATCCCGAAGTGGACGCTGATCTCGCGCTGGCTGGCATCCTGGTGCACGACATTGGCAAGGTCATCGAGTATCAGGGCACGCTCTCCACCTCGCGCAGCCGCCGGGGCATCCTCCAGGGTCATGTCGTGCTCGGCTATCAGCTGGCCCGCAAGGCGGGGCTCAAGGCCAAACTCCCCGCCGATCTCCTTGAGCGCCTCGAGCACATCGTGCTCAGCCACCAGGGCGAACTGGAGTGGGGCGCGGCTGTCATCGCCGCCACCCCCGAGGCCGTGTTCGTCGCCAAGATCGACGATCTCGACGCCAAGATGGGCATGGTGCAACGCCTGCTCCGCCAAGCCGGCGAGAATGACGAGTTCTCCGACAAGCACCTCGGCCTGAACGCCCAGCTTTTACTGACCAAACCGCAGAAGTGATTTTGGCTAGGTCAGCAGCTGCACGATCCGGATGATCGGCAGAAAGAGGGCAATGACGATGGTGCCGACGACCAGTGCGAGGAAGAGAATCAGGATGGGTTCGATCAGGGAGCTCAGACCGGCCACGGCATTGTCCACTTCGTCTTCGTAGATATCCGCCACCTTGCCGAGCATTTCAGGCAGCTGTCCCGTGTGTTCGCCGACGTCGATCATGCTCGTGACCATCGGCGGGAAGACCCCGGTTGCATCCAGGGGCCGGGCGACCGGTGCGCCTTCCTTCACCCGGTCATGCACTGTGGTGATGGCCCCGGCGATCTGGCTGTTGCCACAGGTGTCCCGGGTAATGAGCAAGGCGGGCAGGATCGGCACGCCGCTCGACAAAAGGGTGCCGAGGGTCCGACCAAACCGGACGATGACGGCCTTTAAGACAAGCTCCCCGAACAGCGGCAGCTTGACGATCCAGGTGTCAAGCAGATGCGATCCCTTGGGTGTCTTGCGGAAGGCGGTCGCGGCCCACCCAAAGGCCACGGCAAGTCCCAGGGCGACGAGAGTGTGGTTCTTTACCGCCTCGCTGATCGTGAGCACGAACTGAGTCAATGGCGGCAAAGGCGCTCCCTTGAGCAGATCGGCGAAGATCTGCTTGAACTTTGGCACGACGAAAACAAGCAGGCCGGCAAGGATCAGCACCGCCACGGTCATGACGATGAGCGGATAAACCATCGCCGCCGTGATCTTGCCCTTGAGCTGCAGGCTCTTCTCCTGAAACCGTGCGAGCCGGTCGAGCACCACGTCGAGCACGCCGCCGGCTTCCCCGGCCTTGACCATGCTGAGGTAGAGCCGGTCAAAGACGCGCGGGTGCTGCGCCATCGCTTCCGACAACGTGCCGCCCGATTTGATTGCCTCGATGAGTCCCTCCATCACCCGTCGGAAAGCCGGGCTGCGCTCCTGGCGGGCGAGCACTTCGAGTCCGCGCAGCAATGGCATCCCCGCCCGCAGCAATGTCGCCAGTTGGCGCGTGAACCCGGCCAGCTCCTTGGGCCCGACGATGCTGGTAAAAGGCAGACGCAGCTGCATTTTCAGTCCGGAGCCGATGGTCCTGCTACGGGTGGAACCCGGCCTTCCGCCGTCGCCCAGACCAGGGCGGACAGACGGGGCGGGTTTAGCGCGCGCCTGGAGGTCGCGCTCCACCTTTCGTTCAGCCACCGCAGCTTGAGCAACCTCAGTGGGAAACAGACCCTGTCCGCGCAGGATGAGTGCGACCTGCTTGACGTCCGGTGCGTCGAGCAGGCCGGATTTCTCTGTGCCGCGCGCGTCGAATGCGGTGTAAGCAAAGCGTGGCATCAGAGGCAAAACTCCAAGTGGCAAGTAACAAGTGTCAAGAAGACCCGCCGATATTTTGCTACTTGATACTTCATCATTGCTACTTGCCGCGCCGCACGCGGCTCAGGTGTATTTGACCACTTCCTCGAGGGTCGTCTCGCCCGCCAGGATAGCTGCCAGGCCGGCCGCGCGCAGCGAGATCATGCCCCGCGCGATGGCTTTCTGGCGCAATTCCACCAGCGAAACGCCCTGCACCACTGACTCACGCAGAGTGTCGGTCATCGGCAGATATTCAAAGAGTCCGATGCGGCCTTTGTAACCTATTAGGTTACAAGTGGCGCAACCGACCGCGCGGTGGAACTCCTGCCCGAATAGTTTGCCCGGCTCCACTCCGAGCTGCCGGAGCAAGGCTTCGGAGGGCGTGTAGGCGGTGCGACAGGCCGGGCAGAGCCGCCGCACCAGTCGCTGCGCCAGGACTGCCTCCAAGGTCGACGCGAGCAGAAAGGGTTCGATGCCCATGTCACTGAGGCGGGTCACGGCCGAGGGCGCATCGTTCGTATGCAATGTGCTCAGCACGAGGTGGCCGGTGAGCGAGGCTTGGATGGCGATCTGCGCGGTTTCCAAGTCACGAATTTCGCCGACCATCACAATGTCGGGATCCTGCCTCAAGAAGGTGCGCAGTGCCCGGGTAAACGTCAGCCCAGCCGCGAGATTTACCGGCACCTGCATGACTCCGTCGATCTCGTATTCCACGGGGTCTTCGACCGTGAGCAATTTACTGTCGATTTTGTTCAGCGTCTTCAGGCAACTATAAAGCGTGGTGGTTTTGCCCGAGCCCGTCGGGCCGGTGACAATGAATATTCCATTGGGCCGGCGGATGACTTCCTCCAATCCCGCCTGGATGGCCGCCGGCAGGCCGAGCTGCCCGAGATCGAGTCGGACCGAGGACTGGTCGAGCACCCGTAACACCACGCTCTCGCCAAACTGGGTCGGCAGCGTGGACACGCGCAGATCCACCGCCCGTCCGCCCAGATTGAGTTTGATCCGGCCATCCTGCGGCAGGCGGCGTTCCGCAATGTTGAGATTCGCGAGCACCTTGAGACGGGAGATGATGGGCAGCGCGAGGTTCTTGGGCGGCGGCGACATCTCATGGAGCGAGCCGTCAAGGCGGTAGCGAATCTTGAATTCGTGCTCAAACGGCTCGAAGTGAATGTCGGACGCCTGGTCGCAGATGGCTTGGGTGAGGACGAGATTGACGAAGCGGATGATGGGAGTCTGTCCCGCCATTTGCTCGATGTCTGCCTCTGTCAGCACGTCATCGCCCCTGTCGTCCACCTGTGATTGCAAGTCGTCGAGCGCGGCGTCCAGCGAAACCTCCTCCTCGCCGTAGTGCTGCCGGATGAGCGACTGCACTCGGACCGGGTCGGCGACACTGATGCGCACATCGCGTTGCAGCGCGAAAGTCAGGTCATTCACCAGATTCGGATTAAACGGATCGATCGCGGCGACCGATACGGAGAAACCGTCGGCGGCGATGGGCGCCACGCCATAGGTGCGGGCCAGGTTGCCCTCGATGAGGGCGAGTGCATCTCCGGGCAGGGTGGTCGGCAGCTCGGACACATAGTCGCAACCGATATGGGCAGACACAGCGTGCAACAGCGCGGGTTTGTCCAGCAACCCGAGATCCAGCAGCATGGTCGCCAGCGGCTTGCCGGTGGCGCGGTGCTCGTCAAACGCGGCTTGCAGTGAAGCGGGGTCGATGAGACGGCGCTCCGCGAGGAGATCATAGACCGTCTGGTCGTGCCCCTCGAACATGGCGGCCTCCGGGCGCGGGGAGGATCAGAGCTCGCGCAGCTTGAAACCCATCGAGGTGAGTTTTTCGCGCATGACGACCGGTTCCTGTGATTTTTCCAAGGCCTCGTCGGGCTCGATCAATTCCCGGTTCACCAGGCTCATCAGGTGGGTGTCGAGCGTGATCATGCCCAGGCCGGCGCCGGTCTGGATGTCCGACGGGATCCGGAAGGTCTTGTTGTCGCGGATGAGGGAGGCGATGGACGAGGTGTTCACCATGATCTCGTAGGCCGCGATGCGGCCACCGCTCTTTTTCTTGCACAGTGATTGGGAGATGACGCAGATGATCGAAGTGGAGAGCTGCATGCGGATCATCTCCTTCATGTTGGCCGGGAAGGCGTCCACGATGCGGTCGACGGTCTTGGCCGCGCTGTTGGTGTGCAGAGTGCCGAACACCAAGTGGCCGGTCTCGGCGGCCGAAATGGCAGCCTCGATGGTCTCCAGGTCGCGCAACTCACCGACGAGAATGACATCGGGATCCTGGCGCAAGGCGCGCTTGATGGCCTCGGCGAAACTTGGGACATCCGAGCCGACCTCGCGCTGGGTCACCACGCACTTCTTGTGCGGATGATAATACTCGATCGGGTCCTCGATGGTGATGATGTGGCCGTCGCGGTTCTCATTGATGTAATTCATCATCGAGGCGAGCGTGGTGGACTTGCCGGAGCCGGTCGGCCCGGTGACGAGGAACAGGCCGCGCTGACGGTAGAGGAGTTCCTTGATCTTGTCGGGCATGCCGATGGCCCGAAGATCGAAGAGCTGGTTGGGAATCTGGCGGAGCACCATGCCGAAGTTGCCCTTGGACTTGAGCACGCTGACGCGGAAACGGGCCTTGTCGCCGAACGCGAAACCAAAGTCGGTGCCGCCGTTGAGCTTCACGTTTTGGATGTGGTTGTCCGGAGTGATGGACAGCATCAGCTGCTCGGTATCCTCGGGACGCAGTTCGGGGCCGTCGATCGGCGTCATGCTGCCACGAAGGCGGAGGCAGGGAGGCACGCCAACCTGCAGATGGAGATCGGAGCTTTTCTGGTCCACGACCAGCTCCAGGAGGTCATTCATTTCGTAGCTCATGCGATGGGTGGGTTAAAGCGGGTCGCCAACAGTGACGGTCACAACCTCTTCGATTGTGGTGAGGCCGGCAAGGACTTTACGGATGCCATCTTCGCGCATGGTGCGCATGCCATCCTGCCGGGCTTGGGCCCGCAGGCGGGCGGCGGTTACATTGTCGTAAATCATGGCGCGGATACCGTCGTGGATGGGAAAGATTTCAAAGATACCCATCCGGCCCAGGTAGCCCGTGCCGTTGCAGACCGCGCAGCCGGCACCGTGGACGAAGGTCGCGGCAGCCAGCTGCACCGGAGTCAGGCCGAGGGCATGCTGCTCTTGGACCGAGGGAGTGTAGGACCGTTTGCAAGCCAGGCAGGTGCGCCGCACGAGCCGCTGGGCCATGACCGCCCGGAGCGCGGCGGCGACGAGGAAGGGCTTGGCTCCGATATCAATCAAGCGGGTGATGGCGGACGGAGCGTCATTGGTGTGCAGCGTGCTGAACACCATGTGGCCGGTCAGCGAGGCGTTAATGGCAATCTCGGCCGTCTCCCGGTCCCGGATTTCTCCGACCATGACGATATTGGGCGCCTGTCGGAGCAAGGCCCGCAACGCGGCGGCAAAGGTCATGCCGATCGCCGCGTTGACCGGCACCTGGTTGATGCCCGAGATTTGATATTCGACCGGTTCCTCGACGGTGATAATCTTCCGATCGGGTTGGTTGAGATGGTGAAGTGAGGCGTAGAGCGTCGTGGTTTTGCCTGAGCCCGTAGGCCCGGTGACCAGCAGGATGCCATCGGGTGAGGCGATCAGATGCTCGAATGTTTTTTGGTCGTCCGGCAAAAACCCCAGCTCTGGCATGCCGAGTTTCAAGCTCTCCTGGTCGAGGATGCGCATCACGATGCTTTCACCGTGGGCCGTGGGCAGAGAAGACACCCGCAGGTCCAGGGAGCGGCCACCCAGCTTGACCTGGAGGCGCCCGTCCTGCGGCACCCGTTTTTGCGCAATACTGATGTTCGCCATGATCTTCAGGCGCGAGATGATCGCGAGCTGCAGTCGTTTCGGAGGGGAATCAACTTCCAGCAACACCCCGTCGATCCGGTAACGCACCCGGAACCGGCGCTCCAGCGGCTCCAGATGGATATCAGAGGCCCGGCGGCGAACGGCCTCGGCAATGAGACCGTGGACAAGCTTGATGATGGGAGCATCGCGGTCGCTCTCCTGCCCTTCTTCCCCACTGCTGGTCCCAAGCAGTGGGGCCGACCCGGCTGCCAGGGCGTTTGCTTGCTCCGCCATCTCGCGATCGTAATAACGGGCGATGGCCTGCCGGATGTCATCGGCCGAGGCCAAGGCGGGCTGCACCACCATGCCGGCCACGTAGCCGAGGCTGTCGATGACATCGACGGCAATGGGATCCGCCAAGGCGACCCGCAGCGCGCCGTTCTCCCGGGCAAACGGCACGACCTGGTGCTCTAGCACAAACGACCGCGGCAGCCCGGAGAGAATTCCAGGCGGAATCAGCAGTTCCCCCAAGGTGACCCAGGGCATGCCAAATTCTTCCGCCACGGCGCGACCAAGGGTGGTTGGGTCGAGAACCCCGGCGGCCATCAGGCTGGCAAGCACGCCGGGCGCCGCACTCGTGAGGTCGGTGTGTCGGGCGGCGCTTTGCTGCGCGGCCTCCACCTGCGCCGTCGTCAGCAGGCCCCGCTTCAAGGCGATTTGCACGGCATAGTCGTCGGTGGCGGTCACGGGAGTGAGCCAACCCCGGGTGCCGGGGTCAGCGATTGAGGCTGAGCAGGAATTCCGTGTTGGTTTTGGTTTTCTTCAGGCGGCCGATGAGCATGTCCATCGAATCGGCGGCTGGCACGCCCTGCATGGCGCGGCGGAGCGAGTAGATCTTGATGAGCTCGTCGGGGTGGTAAATCAGCTCCTCCTTGCGCGTGCCGCTCTTGTCGATGTTGAGCGCGGGGAAGATGCGCTTGTTGACGAGGTCGCGGTCGAGATGGAGCTCCATGTTGCCGGTGCCCTTGAATTCCTCGAAGATGATCTCATCCATGCGGCTGCCGGTGTCCACGAGCGCCGTGCCGATGATGGTGAGGCTGCCGCCCCCTTCAATGTTGCGGGCGGAGCCGAAGAATCGCTTGGGTTTTTGCAGCGCGTTGGCCTCCAGGCCGCCGGACATGATCTTGCCGCTGTTGCCCGCGAGGGCGTTGTAGGCCCGGGCCAGGCGGGTAATGGAATCAAGCAGGATCACGACGTGCTCGCCCTGCTCGACCAGACGCCGGGCTTTCTCAATGACCATCTCCGCGCAATGCACGTGGCTCTCGGGTGCCTCGTCAAACGTCGAACTGACTACTTCGCCTTTGCAATGGCGCCGGAAGTCCGTGACTTCCTCGGGGCGCTCGTCCACGAGGAGGATGATAAGTTTGGCGTCGGGTGAATTCTCGGCGATGGAGTTCGCCATGTTCTGCATCAGGATGGTCTTCCCGGTGCGCGGCGGAGCGACGATCAGGCCGCGTTGGCCAAAGCCGACGGGAGTGACGATGTCCACCATGCGCATGGAGACGTCCTTTTGTCCCGGCATCTCGAGCAGGATGCGTTTGAGGGGGTAATACGGCACCAGCTCCTCGAACGGAGGGACTTTGGAAATCTCCGCCGGCTTCCCGCCCATGACTTTGCGGATGGCGACCACCGCGGGGCAACGGTCGTTGCCCTGCGGTGCCTGCAGCTGCACCTCGACCGCATGGCCGCGCTTGAGGCCGAAATGCTTCACGAAAATCTCGGGCAAAAATGCGTCCTCCGGATACAGACGGTAGTTGACGTCATCATGCACCACGAACCAAAGCCCCCGGTCTGTTTGATCAAGGTAGCCGCGATCACAGAGCGGCAACTTCTGCTCGGCAATCGTCGAAAACACCTGCGTGATGAGCTGCCGGCGGTTCGGCGCCCCTTCAAACTTCACCTCCAGTTTTTTTGCGAAGATCGTGAGATCCGCCAAATTCAGCGCGTAGAGTTCGTTCAGCCAGATCGGGTCGGACTTGCCTCTGGCAATCTCGTCCGCGAGTTGCTCGATGGCCTCAAGGCTCTGAAAGCGCGCCGGGTCCGGTAAATCGCCATAGTGGACGACTTCCTTGGGCGGGGCGGGTTGCGGGGGATGCTTGGGGCTTTGGAAGTTCTGGTTGCCACCCCATTTTCCGCCGCCCCGAAACTTGTTGCCCCGCTGCCGCCGGCCCCATTTGCCGCCACCCCCTTGTTGCGGTTGACCCCCGTCGCCCCCTTCGGGTCGTTGGTCATCGTTTTCGGGTGGGGGTAAAGGTTGTCCCTCGTTGGAGCTGGGCGCGACCGGAGATTCAGCTGGGGGGGGCGGCGCCTCCTGCACCCGTTCGGGCGCGGAGATCGGCCCCGGTGTTTCTCGATACTCGCTCTCCTTGCTAGCGGTTACCTTCAAGGGCTTTTTGCCGCCCCGGATCAGGCGGGACCGCACGGGACGCTTCGTTTCAGCCGGGTCTTTTTGCGCGGCACTGGTTTCGTCGGATTTAGGGGGGACTGACATGGAGGCGGCCTGCGGGCCGGTCGGGTTGGGTGTTCAGGAGGCGGGCGGCCAGCGCGTCGACCTGTTCACAGAGAAATTCGGGGCTGCCGTCATTCAGGAGAACGTGGTCTGCCAACTCGCATTTTCGGGCCAGTGGCATTTGCTGGGCGATACGCTGGCGGGCTTGATCCCGGGGGATGCCACGCTGTTCCAGCCGCCTCAATTGCGATTCGGAGTCTGTGGTGACGCAGACCGTGAAATCAAACCAATTCTCCAAACCCTTCTCGAAGAGCAGCGGAAGCTCAACAATGAAGGCCGTGCCTCGGTTCGCCGCGATCACCTGCCGCCAGCGGGCCAGCAACCGCGGATGCAGCAGTTCCTCCAGCCAGGCGAGCGCCCCCGGATCCGTGAATACCTTTTCGGCGACCCGTTCACGCCGCACGCTCCCATCGGTCGCCAGCATGGCATTGCCGAGTTTGGCGCGGATGGCCTCGGCCACCTCCCGGCTGGGCAGCAACTCATCCCGGACGACCTGATCGGCGTCCAGCCGGCGGTAACCCCGTTCGGCGAAGCGGGCCGCCGCCGTAGATTTGCCACACCCCATGCCGCCCGTCAGGCCGACCATCAAGTTGGTGTTGTTAACCATTTCTCTCGGCCAAACTATATGGGCTTGCTGGACATGGGGGGCAACCCCTATCTCCTGTGGGCATCGCATGGTTCCGCCCCACGCAGTTGATACCAAGCAACCGGCCGCTGTGACCAAGGTCGTCAAAGCGGCATTTGCCGGCATCGGGGCCGAGGCGAGTTTTCCCCTGCTCACCCGGTTGTTCGCCGATGTGACCGACATGTTCGAAGGCCGCTACGCCGGCTACCGCGCCGTCGACATGCATTATCACAATTACGAGCACACCATGCAGGCCACCGTTTGCCTGGTGCAAATCCTCCAGGGCCGCAGCCGCAGCTTTGACCGGCCCGTGCTCCTCGCTCGCGACTGGGAACTGGCGGTCATGGCCGTGCTGCTGCATGACAGTGGCTTCCTCAAGAAGAACGATGACCTTTCTGGCACCGGAGCGAAGTATACTTTCGTGCATGAGCGCCGCAGCTGCGACTTCGCCCGCGAATACCTGCCGCGCATGGGCGTGACCGCCACGGAGATCGAGGACATCTGTGCGGCCATCATTTGCACCGGCCCGCGCGGCAAGATCAGCCAGATTTCCTTCAGCCGCGATGAGGCCCGCCAGATGGCCTTTATTCTGGTCACGGCCGACTATCTCGCCCAGATGAGCTCCGCGGATTACTTGGAAAAACTTCCGATCCTTTATCAGGAATTCCAGGAAGCGTTCGATTTTGAGCAGATCCCGCGCGAGAAGCGGCCCTACAACAGCCTGAACGAGCTGTTGGAGAAAAGCCCGGTGTTTTGGAATAATTACGTGCGCCCCTTGCTCGATTTCGAGGCGGGTGGCGTTTATCGCTATCTGGGCCAACCCAACCCCTATCTCCAGGCGGTGGAAGATAACCTGGCTGAACTCCGCCGTCGTCTGCAGTCCGGCCCGACCTAAGCCAAACAAGCCGCCCGCCTCCTGCCCATGCTAGCCACGATCGGCTCCGCCGCCCTGTTGGGTATTGATGCCGTGTCCGTGCAAATCGAGGTCAACACCGGCGAGACCGGAGTGCCCAACCTGATCCTCGTTGGCCTGCCCGACGCCGCCGTCAAGGAATCCGAAGACCGCGTATTCTCCGCGCTCAGCAACTCCGGTCTGCGCATGCCCCGCACGCGCACGACCATTAATCTCGCGCCCGGTGATCTGCGCAAGGAAGGCGCCATTTACGACCTCCCCATCGCCCTCGGCATCCTCGTCGCCACCGGTCAGCTGCTCTGCGAAAAGCTGGCTGATTACCTCATCGCGGGCGAACTCAGCCTATCCGGGGCCACTCGGCCGATCAAAGGCGGCTTGGCCATGGCGGTGCTGGCCCGGGAGACCCGGCGCCAAGCCGTGTTGCTGCCACCGATTGCCGCGCAAGAGGCCGCCTTGGTCGAGGGCTTGAGGGTCTATGAAATCACGTCGCTGGAGCAAGCGGCTCGTTTCCTTGCCGGCGAGCTCCCGCTCACACCCTTGGTCGCGCCACGCGCCACTGCCCGGGCCGCTCGCCCCGACCAGGCCCCCGATTTTGCGGACATCAAGGGCCAGCAGGCGGTGCGGCGCGCGGTCGAGGTGTCCGTCGCCGGCGGTCACAACCTCATCATGATCGGACCCCCCGGTTCCGGGAAATCCATGATCGCCAAGCGCATTCCCGGCATCATGCCGTCGCCCACCCTGGAAGAATACCTCGACATCCTACGCATTCACTCGGCCGCTGGCCAAACCATGGAGGGTGGACTGCATTTTCTCCAGCGCCCCGCCCGGGCCCCGCACCATACCATCTCCGACGTTGGCTTGATCGGCGGTGGCACCATCCCCGGTCCGGGCGAGATATCCCTCGCCCACCACGGTGTGCTCTTCCTCGACGAGTTGCCGGAGTTCAAGCGCTCCGCCCTCGAGGTCTTGCGCCAACCCTTGGAAGACGGGCACGTGACCATCTCGCGTAGCGCCGGCAAAATCACCCTGCCCTGTCACTTCATGCTCGTCGCGGCGATGAACCCCTGTCCTTGCGGCTATCTGGGCGACCCGAAGCACGAATGCCGCTGTGCGCCCGCGCAAATCCAGCGTTACCGCGCCCGGATCAGTGGCCCGCTGCTCGACCGCATCGACCTGCACATCGAGGCTCCGGCCCTGTCCATCACCGAGCTCCGGAGCGACCGGGCCGGCGAATCCTCCGCCGCCATCCGTGAGCGGGTCGAACAGGCGCGGCAGACCCAGTTGATCCGGTTTCGCGGCACCCCGCTCACCGCCAACTCCCGGATGCCTCCCTCGCAACTCAAGAAATTCTGCGTGCTCGACGCGGCGCTCGGCGACTTGCTGCAGCAGGCCATGGAACAGCTCTCGCTCTCCGCCCGGGCCTACGACCGCATCCTGAAGGTGGCGCGCACCATCGCCGACCTGGCGGGCTCCGATCCGATCGCCTCGCCCCACCTCCTTGAAGCCATCCAATACCGCTCGCTCGACCGGAATGTCTTCTATTAGGCTGGAATCACGCCATCACCCCGGGCGGCGGCGAGAAAACACTCGTCACCCTCGTTGAGCATGGCAGCCTGCCCGACGGCGGCCAATCGCCGCTGCGCAAGTTTCGGTTGCAATCTCACCCCTGCCCATGTCCATCCCGCCGGCAGTCAGCGATAAATTTCAGGCCCAGGTGGACAAGGAGCTCGTCGCATGGCCGCCACGACCCGACCTTTGGGCCTACGCCGTGGAGGTATCGCCTAAGGAAGACAAAGCCGCCGTCCGGGCCAGCTACGTCAAGTTTCGCATCGCGGAACTGCGCATGGCGGAGGTCGTGCGTGAAGGCGCGCCGTCGGAACGCGCCGAGCCCCAACCCGCCCCGCCAGCGGCGGTAAGCACCGCCCCACCCCAGAGTCGCTTCGGCCGCTTTATGTGGCGCGCGGCCGGCCGGGTGATCACCCATGAATCACTGTTCAACCTCATCCTGGCCGGCTTTATCGCCGCCCTGAGCTTCGGGGCTCTCTTCCTGAATAACATCGGCAGTCGCGCTTGGTGGCTGCTCCTGCCTTTGGGCCAGGTCGCCAACATGTATCTGGGTTACCGTTTGTCCGGTTACCCGCTGCATCTGCTGGCCACCACCCGCTCGGCGCAGGCGCGTCTGCAGATCCTCCTGAATGTGCTGGTGCTCACCGTGCTCCTCCTCCTGTTTGCCGTGCTCATCCCGTTGACGAAACATCTGCCATGAGCCGGCGGTGCCGCCCGGCGCCGGTCGGGAACGGACACCGGCCCTGTAGCAGCAGGCAACAGTGAGGCATCAGCAGGGCACTCCGGGTTTACAGCCCCACGACTGGCTCGGGGCCCTGAGTGGGTCGACTTTGCTCACCACCCTGAGCCCGTCGAACGGGCAGTAAGCAACGGCGCCCCTCAGTCGAGGTGCGGACTGTATTCCGGCACGAGTCCAAGTAAGTCAGCTGCTTCGACGAAAAACTCTACGACGTGAGTATCGAAGGCCACTGAGCCCTCCAATCGATCGCCCGGCAGCACCAGCCCGTTCGTGGTTGCATGACCTGCAGGTTGTTTCCCTTTGCGTGCCATATGACCCCGAGAAAAACAGGTCTTGAGATAAATTTAATTCATTATGAACTAAACTAAATCGTTTCAGTAGCCCCGGAAATGACCCACGGCTGCCGGTGTGTCCTCCCGCTGGCTTTCCCAGTCCAGACAGTTCTCTGTTCCCGAGATCGCCTGCACCCGGTCGATCATCCAGTCGCGAACGTGCAGCGCCGCTGTCAGCGGGTCGCTCGTTTCCGGGAGTAGTTGGCGAGCGCGCTACTTCAAAATAATTTATCGGGGGCCGCAGAAAAGGCAGAGGGGGCTTTCGGCGTGGACGGTTCCTTTAAAACCCCCTCGCGCGAAGGTGGGCCAGTGCGCGGGTGCGGCTGGTGGGGGTCGTCCTCCCGTGGTCGCTGCCTGCCAGCCAGTGCCCTCCGTGCCACTCTCGGCACCCTGCGACCAACAGGAGTAGATCGTGGCTCTGTGGCCATTCCTCGGCTCACCGCCTGGACTGTGTGCCCAGCTAACCCAGGGAAAGCCCCTCTTCACCCGCATGGGAAAGCGATCCCTTTCGCCTGCCAGCTTTATTGCAGGCTCAGTGGCGGTCATATGTTCCCACAATCAACTCACGCCCAAGCAAAACAAAACCCCGCTTCCATAGAGGAAAAGCGGGGAGATTGGTGCCCCCACGGGGAATCGAACCCCGGTTAACGGCTTGAGAAGCCGCTGTCCTAGCCGCTAGACGATAGGGGCGGAAAACCGAAAGAACAAACAAGCATCCGGCGGCAACCCGTCAAGTGCGCAAAAATAATCAGGCCTTGAACAGCTCGCCGGGCTCGAAGAAGCGGGCCAGCTCGGCCTGCGCATTCTCGTCGCTGTCGGAGGCGTGGACGACGTTTTTCATCATCTCGGTGCCGAAATCGCCCCGGATCGTGCCCTTGGCCGCTTTGCGGGAATCCGTGGGCCCGAGCAGGTCGCGCACTTTTTGCACGATGTTGTCACCCTCCAGCGCCATCGCGATGACGGGACGCGAACTCATAAACGCCTCGATCTCCGGGTAAAACGGCTTGTCGGCCACGTGCGCGTAGTGCTCGCGCAACTTGGCCGGCGTCAGGCGCATCATCTTGCAACCC
Organism: Verrucomicrobiota bacterium; assembly: GCA_031387725.1. Classification (GTDB taxonomy): domain Bacteria; phylum Verrucomicrobiota; class Verrucomicrobiia; order Opitutales; family Opitutaceae; genus Lacunisphaera. Next base: position 51,345 of record JANNDM010000086.1, read on the forward strand.
ACGACCGTAAAGCCGGCGGTCTCGAAGCGGCTCAGCACGGTGCCGACATGGCGCTGGGCCATGCAGTCCGGCTTAAATATAACGAATGTTCTCTGCATATAAGCGGCCCACCATACTTTTCAGGACTCGTTTGAAAAGCCCCGATTTCAAATTTCTTCAGGGCCGGGCGGCACGAATGCTCTGGTAGGCCGCCAGCGCCGCCGCCCGCGCTTCCCCATGATCCACCAACGGTTGCTGATAGTTGTCGCCGAGCCGCACGCCGGCTTCGGCGAGCACAGGGAGCGGCGCCTCCCACGGTTGATGGATGAACGGGGCGGGCAGCCTGGCCAGCTCCGGCACCCAGCGGCGCACATAATTGCCCTCGGGGTCGAACTTCGCGCCCTGCAGGAACGGATTGAAAATCCGGAAATACGGTGCGGCGTCCGCCCCGCAGCCGGCGGTCCATTGCCAGCCGAGCGTGTTGTTGGCGAGGTCGGCGTCGACCAGTGTGTCCCAGAACCAGGCGGCACCTTCCTGCCAGGACAGCTGCAGGTGCTTGACCAGAAACGATGCGACGATCATCCGCACGCGGTTGTGCATCCAGCCCGTCGCCCAAAGCTGGCGCATACCGGCGTCCACGATCGGATAGCCGGTCAGACCGCGCTGCCAGGCGCGCAGTTGGCGGGTGTTCTTCCGCCACGGGAAGGCGGCGAATTCCCGGCGCAGGGGCTCGGCCGGGGTCTGGGGAAAATGAAACAAGAGGTGGTAGGCGAACTCCCGCCAGCCCACTTCGCCGAGGAAAACCTGGCTGCCGCGGTTGGCCGGGAACACGCCGGTGTCCTTCGACAACGCCCGCACTGCCGCCCAGATCTGCCGCGGTCCGATCTCCCCGAAATGCAGATGCGGCGACAGCGCGGAGGTGCCGCCGATGCCCGGCAGGTTCCGCCGGTCGGCATACTCCGCCATGGCACCGGCGCTGAACTTCTTCAATCGCTTTAGGGCGGCCCTCTCGCCGGGTTCCCACGCCGCCGCCAGGCCGGCGTCCCACTTGATGGTCGGCCGCAGTTCCAGTTCGGCCAGTGCGAGCGACGCCGGCCATTTCGGCGGAGCGGGAAACTCACCCGTCGGCAGTTTCCCGGGTGCCTCGACCGGCAGCGTCAGACAATGCCGCCAGAACGGCGTGAAAACCTGAAACGGTCCGCCCGACTTGTTCTGCACCGTATGAGGCTCGAAGAGCAGCGAGGCGTTGAAGCTTCTCGCGTCCACGTCCGCCGCCAGCAGGTCCGCCTTCAGGGTCCTGTCGCGGGCGATCTTGGCCGGCTCGTAGCGCCGGTTCCAGTAAACGGCGGTCGCCTCGGTCTGCTGCAACAGAGAGCGCAGGACCGCGCCACTCTCACCCCTCGCCAGCAACAGTCGCGACCCACGTTCCCGCAACGATGCGTCCAGGCTGGCCAGCGAATGGTGCAGCCACCAGCGGGAAGCGCCTCCGGCGGGCCAGTCCCCCTCGCCCGCCGCGTCCAGGATGTAGACCGGCAAGACCGGGCCGCGCTGCAACGCCGCCGCCAGTGCCGGGTTGTCCTGCAACCGCAGGTCCTGCCTGAACCAGATGATCGTCGCGGCCATGCAAGCTCAGAGCGCCTCGGCGTAGAGTCGTTCGTAGGCGGCGACTGCTTTCGTCCAGGAAAAATCCTTCAGCATGGCCCGGCGCTGCGTGGCGGCGTAGCGCGCCTTGTCCGCAAACAGCCCGAGTGCTCGCGCAAGACCAGCGGCAAATTCGTCCTGGGTGGGCGCGAACATGATGCCGGTGCCAACATCAGGGTTCGTGTCAATATCGGTCACGGTGTCCACGAGCCCCCCGACATTGCTGACCAAGGGCACGGCGCCGTAGCTCTGGCTATACATCTGGTTCAAGCCGCAGGGTTCGAACAGCGACGGCATAAGAAAAAAGTCGGAGCCGGCCTCGACCAGATGGCTCATGGCCTCGTCGTGGCGGACGCAAAGCCCGACCTTGCCGGGATTCGCGACGGCGAAATCATGCAACAGCCCCTCGTATTTCTTCTCACCGCTGCCGAGCACCACCAAGCGGCAGTCCTCCCGGGCAAAGAAGTCCCTGGCCTCGAGCACCAGATCGAGACCTTTCGCGGCCGTGAATCGGCAGACCATGCCAAAAACCGGCCCCTTGAAAGTCGCGCTCCAACCGAACTCCTTGAGCAGTTTGGCGCGGCACTTCGCCTTGCCGGCCAGGTCGGCGACGCTGTAGCGCGCAGGCAGGCTCTTGTCCGTCGCGGGATTCCAGACCGCCGTGTCGATGCCATTGAGCAGGCCGTGCAGGTCGTCGAGGCGGGTGCCGATCACGCCGTCCATGCCGTTGCCGAATTCCGGCGTCTGGATTTCCTTCGCATACTGGGCGCTGACGGTCGTGACTTTGTCCGCATAGACGATGCCGGCCTTGAGCATGCACATCTGATCGTAGTATTCCAAACCGTCGATCGTCAGCAGTTCCTCGGGCAGGTTGGTCAGCGCGTAGGATTTTCGCGGGAAAACCCCCTGGTAGGCGATGTTGTGAATGGTGAACACCGTCTTGAGCGCCAAAGTAACGGCATAACGGCGCTCGGCGTCGCGCAGGAAAACGGGCAGCAGGCCGGTCTGCCAGTCATGGCAATGCATGATGTCAGCCTTGAAGTCCGTCAGCCGGATCAGCTCAACCACGGCCTTCTGGAAGAAAATGAAGCGCGCGTCGTTGTCGTCATAGTCGCGCTCCCCCGTCCAATACGGCAGCTTGCGGTCAAAGTATTCCTCGCGGCAGACCAGGTAGAGGGTGAGCCCTGGCCGCGGATTGAGCGTATAGACATCACCGGCTAAAAACGTGTCCCCCATTTCAACTTTGAGTTTATGACTGGGCTTAAGGCCGGTCATATGAGGGCCGTCGAGCACCGAGCGATAGCCGGGCAGGAAAACCACCAGCTCGTGCCCGTGGTCGGCGAGTGCGCCCGTCAGGGCGGCCACGGCGTCGGCCAGACCACCCGTCTTGATATACGGGAACAATTCACTGGCCGCATGGGCAATTCGCATGTTGCAACCCTACACCCCCCGTCGCACGGTTCCACTAGAAAATCCCGGGCCATTATCTGCCGGAGCCACTCCGGCCCGCCCCGTGTCATTCGAGTTATGAGTTATTCCGACCGCCTTTTGGCCCATCTTAATCGCCGCAGCTATGTGCCGGCACCCGCCGACGCCATTGCCAAAGAGTGGCACCTCAATCCCAAGGATCGCCGCAAATTCAACCAGCAGGTTGCCGAGCTGCTGCAAAGCGGCCATCTCGTTCTGATCAAGGGCGACCGCTTGTGCGTGCCACGCGAGGCCGATCTCGTCACCGGCAAGATCAACTTCCGCCAGAAGGGCTCGGCCATGGTGTTTCCCGAGGTCAAGGTCACCGAGCCGCGCAAGGCCGGAATTTTCATCTCCGCCGAGGATACGGGCGTGGCCTTGCAAGGCGACAAAGTCATCGTGCGACTCCGCTCGCCCAAGGACCGCGACTTTCCCCACTTCCTCAAACCGGGCGAGCAAGCCGGCAAGGTGATCAAGATCCTCGAGCGCGGGAGCGCCACTTTGACTGGCACGCTGCAGCGCGGCCGCACCTACTTTTATGTCATCTCGGATGACCCGCGCATCGGCCACGACATCATCGTGCAGGATCCGGCCAAGGCACCGTTGAAACCGCCCGCCGCCGTCGGCGATAAGGTGGTCGTCAAACTCAACGACTGGAAGGAACGCCACCTCAACCCCGACGGCACCATCGTCGAGCGCCTCGGCCGCGCCCTTGAGCCCCGCGCCGAGCTCGCCGCCATCTACCACAAATACAACCTGACGACCGCGTTTCCCGAGGCGGTCGTCCGCGAAGCCACCACCCTGCCCGCCGTGGTCGGCCCGGCCGACCTGGCCGGACGCCGCGATTACCGTGCCATCCCGACCTTCACCATTGACCCGGACGACGCCAAGGATTTCGACGACGCGCTCTCCATCGAATACCTAGAGCACGGTGACATCCGCATTGGCGTCCACATCGCCGACGTCAGCCACTACGTAAAACCCGGCACAGCCCTCGACCGGGAAGCCCAAAACCGCGGCAACTCCACCTACCTCGTCGGCACGGTCGTGCCGATGCTGCCCGAAAAACTCTCCAATGGCCTGTGCTCACTGGTGGAGGCCCAGGATCGGGTGACCAAGGCCGCGCTCTTCACTTTTGCCGCGAACGGCCGGTTGAAGACGACGGAGTTCGCCAACACGGTCATCCGCAGCCGCAAGCGCCTGACCTACAAGCAGGCCTTTGCGCTGATGTTCGAGGATGATCTCGCCAAAATCCGCAAGTTGCCTCTGCCCGCCGCGCACCAAACCGGGGCGACCGGCCGCGCGCTCAGCGAGCTGCCCCAGAACGAGCTGGTCGAATTGCAGAAATGGATCCGTCAGCTCTGGACCATCGGCAGCAAGATCCGTCGTGAGCGCATGGCCGGAGGCAGCCTCGACCTCGACATGCCCGAAACCAAGATCTTTGTGGACGCTGCCGGCTACGCCGACCGCATTGAACTCATCCGCAACGATGAGAGCCACCAACTCATCGAGGAATATATGCTCCTGGCCAACGAAGCCGTGGCGCGCCTCACCCGGAGCCACCAGCTGCCTTCGCTCTACCGGGTGCACGACGACCCCGACGAAGATAAACTCGCCGAGCTCCGGCAGTTTCTCGGCACTTTCGGCATCAAGGTCGGCGATCTCGCCAACCGCGCCGAGGTCGTGAAGCTGCTCGCCGTCCTCAAGGATCACCCGCAGGGCTACATCCTCCGCACCCAGTTGCTGCGCTCGATGCGCAAGGCCTGCTACCGCGCCGCGCCCGACGGCCACTACGGCCTCAGCAAGTCCGACTATACCCACTTCACCTCGCCCATCCGCCGCTACGCCGACCTCGTGGTCCATCGCGTGTTCGATACCTATCTCAGCAAAAGCCAGGGCAAAGCGACGGCCAGTTACCGCATCGCCCAGATCGACAACCTCGCCGAGCACCTGAGTCTGACCGAGATCAACAGCACCGAGGCCGAGCGCGACTCGCAGAAGCTCAAGCTCATGGAATATTTCGAGCGCGAGGCGGCCAGGAAAACCAAGACCGTCTTTACCGCCATCATCACCGACGTCCGCAACCACGGCTTCTTCATCGAGGTCGCCGACGCGGGTGCCTTCGGCATGGTGCCCGTGTCCTCGCTCAAGGACGATTTCTACGTCCTCAATGGCGCCGGCACGGCCTTCATCGGCCGCAAGACCAAGCGCAAATTCGAGCTCGGCCACAAGATCCAGGTCGTCGTGGACAAGGTGGACCGGCAGAAACGGCTGATCGATTTCACCGTCCCGTGATCTTCCAGCGGATAGATCGCTGGCTCGTGCGGTTGCTATTCCGTGTGTTTTCCGTTCTTTGGCCAAAATCCCACATGAAGCACTACGATTTCGCCGATGCTTTCCGCGCCCTCTACGACCGGGCCGTGAAGCTCTACGCCGCCGGCCGGAGTGACAAGGCCACCTACTTTACCGGCGAAGAGCAGGCCTTCCTCGCGACCACCGGCATCGGTGTCCAGGCCATGTATGACTATGCCGAGGATCACAACAACGGTGGCGAGCCCGGTTATGACCGCGCGCTCGCCATTGAGACGATCCGGCGGGATTATTTCCTGAACGCCCAGCAGGGCCGGCCCTCCACCCGGAGACTCGACGAAGACCGGATGCCGGCCAAGACCGACGCGGTGAAAGGCATCGAGTGGCTCCCCCGCATCATCCCCAAAGCCAAGGCCAAGCTCCGCGGTGAGCTGCCTGACACGCTGATGTATTGCTGCGGCGGGGATCGACGTTTTTTCAAAAAACACGACATTCATCCCGCCGAATTCCTCAGTCTCGTCTGGCGTCACCTCGACAACGACGACGCCATCATTGACTGGGTGGTGCGGCGCTCCACGCAAAAGTGATTTGCGGCAAGTCCAAGTGGCTCCCCCGCGTCGAACCCCGGCAATTCGTCAATTAATACGTTACAAATTACCCGGGACCGGCGTGGCTCCGGGATTCTGCCGGCGGCGACCGGGGCGGACGGACGGCGTCAGCACCCCGCCCTGCTGGAAATAACCCAGCCAGCCGACCAGGAGCAGCGTGCGCTCGGCATCGAGACTGGCGGAGCCGGCCCGGAGACATTCGTGCAGACGCTGTCGGTGCAGCCCAAGCAGGCGCGCCAACTGCGCCTTGCTCCCACGCTGCCGCAAGTGCGGCTGCAAGGCTCGCACCAGTGCGTTCCAGAGCGGCGTGGCCGGCCCGGGACGGAGCGTCAGGCCACGCCATGGTGGCCGCTGCCGGCGCCGCGCTTCGGCGGCCCGGGCCCGGCTGGCCTCAGCGGCGGTCTCCGCCGCAGCGGCTATTAGCTTCCCGATCAGTTCGATGAGCAACGGCGGATCGCCGCGCACGGTTTGTCTGAGCGTAGGCATGATTTATTTGTCAATTAATACGTTACAAATAGCTCGGGTCAGCCCTGATGGAGCGGGCCAGGCTTGAGCGTCGGTCTGATCTATTCGTCAATTAATACGTGACAAGTATCCGGGGCGACTCACTGGTCCAGCGGGCGCAGACGCCCAGACCAGGCCTGATTTTGGTGGGAGGTGGTGTTCGGGGCTGAAGACCGGAGCAGATCGGACCGCCGGCCCTCGCGGCTTTCGAACCAGGTCGCGACGGCTGACAGCGGCCCGCGCTTGTCATCGGCTCCGGTAGCAGTCATTGAAGAAAGCATGCTCTCACCTGGTCTTCACGCTACGAGTGACTATTGCAGCTGATCTCCAACGTCGGGCAGCAAAGACCGTTGATGACCCGATGTGCACTCCACCACAGTCGATGCCTCGTAACTTTCTGAAGAGCGAGGCGAAGAGCCTACTGCTATTCACAATCGTCTATGGAGTCGGCGCAGCCGTTCACTACCAGTTCGACAGTCCTAAAACTCGTGAGGTGGTGCGGCAGGTGAGCTATGCAGCGGGGCTCGCCATCATCTGCTACCTTCTAGTTGTGCTTTTTCGGTTCAGGTCGACCCGGCAACTCGCGACGACGACAAGCCAGCCAAACCAGCGCATCCCAGACAATTCCGGGGCTGCGCCTGCGATTTCGGACGGCGCTACTGCGCCCCACCGGGCCGCGTCATCCGAGAAAACGGCTTGTGCCCAACCCCCTCGTGGCTGACCTCCGACGTCCGGCCGGAGAAAGGAGTTAAATGCGCATACGCTGGATCAATCTTATCGCCGGAGCCGGGGCGGCGGAAATCGGCGCCATCTTGATCCTGGTTTGCCTGGTGGCGGTTTTTGGCCCGCAGGAAGCCAAAGCAGCCCAAGCTTATGCCGAGAAACTGGGCCCGTGGGTTGGGCCTCTGGCCGGAGCGCTGCTTGGTTTCATCGGCGCGTTTTGGATAGCCCGTCCGCTGGAGAAAGATCAACTGCTTCACGGCGCATTGTTCGGATGTTTTCATGCTCTCATCGACATCGCGCTGCTTGTAGCCATGCGGGCGCCATTTGAATGGCTTTTTGCGGCCTCCGATGCCGGCAAGATTGTCGCGGCCCTCGCGGGCGGCGCCTGGGCCGCGCGACTGCGACAGAACAACGGTGCCGCCAGTTGAGCAGCGAGGAAAAAGAGCCGAACTAGCCGCCACAGCCAATCCCTCCGTGGCTGAACTCTGGCGTCAGACGGGAAAATTGGCCGGACCTCGGCTTCGCCAGGCCCTTCCGCCTGCGGCAATGCTTCGGCGACACAAGCCGGCGGGCTGAGGGCCTTCGGACGCGACCTTCCGAGCATTGACGTGACAGCGGTTCCGGGCACTGTCGAAGTCACTTCTGCTCATGCCGGCCTATACCCTGAAAATTAACGGACAATCGCGCTTAGTGAACGTCACGGCCGATACCCCCCTGCTCTGGGTGCTGCGCGACACCCTCGGCCTCACCGGCACCAAATACGGGTGCGGCCTGGGTTTGTGCGGAGCCTGCACCGTTCACGTAAACGGCGTGCCCGTCCGCTCGTGTCAGATGCCGGTCTCGACTGTCGGGGGCGTGGAGATCACCACCATTGAGGGTCTGTCAGCCGACGGTTCGCACCCCTTGCAGCAGGCATGGTGTGAGCAAGACGTGCCGCAGTGCGGTTACTGTCAGGCCGGCCAGATCATGACCGCCGCTGCGTTTCTTAAAAACAATCCCACTCCCACCGAGGAGGAAATCGATGGCGCCATGGCCAACAATCTCTGCCGTTGCGGCACGTATCTGCGCATCCGTAACGCCGTGAAGGATGCGGCTGTGGCCCAGCACAAAGGAGGCCGTCCATGAGCGCGCCAGACTCCACCCTCTCCCGCCGGGATTTCATCCGCGTATCCACCCTGACCGGCGGCGGGTTCCTGCTGAGCCTGGCTCTGCCCGGAGAGGCGTGGGCCCAGACCTCGCAGGCGCTCGATGACACCGCCAAGGTGTTTACGCCGGGTCCCTTCATCAAGATCACCCCGCAGAATATCATCACTATTCTCGCCAAGAATCCGGAGACGGGCCAGGGAGTGAAGACCTCGCTGCCCATGATTGTGGCCGAGGAGCTCGACGCCGATTTTTCCAAGGTGGTCGTCGAGCAGGCCAGCCTGCGGGGCGACGTCGGTGCCCAATTCGCCGGCGGCAGCCGGTCGACGCCCGACAACTACCTGCTCCTGCGTCGCGCCGGCGCGACCGCCCGGGCCATGCTCATCACGGCCGCCGCCCAGACTTGGAGTGTCCGAGCCGAAGAACTCACGACCGACAAAGGCCGCGTCATCCACGCCGCCACCGGCCGCAGCCTCACCTACGGCGAACTCGCCACCAAGGCCGCGACGCTGCCAATACCCGACGAAAAGAACATCCGGCTCAAGAACGAGGATGAATTCAAGATCTTGGGCGGACGGGTCGGCGGCGTTGACAACCCCGCGATCGTGACTGGGCAAGCACTGTTTGGCATCGACCAGAAGCTGCCCGGCATGGTTTACGCCGCTTTTGAGAAATGTCCCGTCTATGGCGGCAAAATCATCAGCGCAAATCTCGACCGGATCAAGCGCCTGCCCGGTGTGCGCGACGCGTTCATTATCGAGGGCACGGACAACCTGAGCGGTCTGCTGCCCGGCGTGGCGATCATCGCCGACTCTACGTGGGCGGCCTTCTCCGCGAAACGTCAGCTGCAGATCACCTGGGATGAGAGCACCGGTGCCGGGCACAGCAGCTCCGACTACGACGCCCGGGCCGCCGAGGCCGCCAAGGCCGGGGGCAAGACCGTGCGCAACGACGGGGATGTCACGGCCGCCTTTGCCACCGGGAAGGTGGTCGAAGGCGCTTATTCGTATCCTTTCCTCAACCACGCCACCCTTGAACCGCAAGGGTGCACCGCTTGGGCGCGTGACGGCGGCATTGAGTTCTGGACCACTTCGCAGACCCCGGGATCCGGCCAGGATCTCGTGTCCAGCACGCTCAATATACCCAAGGATAAACTTAAGCTGAATCTGGTCCGCGCCGGCGGCGGCTTTGGCCGGCGTCTCGCCAATGACTACATGGTTGAAGCCGCGGCCATCGCCCTCCGCTCCAACGGTGCCCCCGTCAAGCTCACCTGGACACGTGAGGACGATATGCGGCACGACTGCTACCATCGGCCGGCCGGCTATCACTTCCTCAAGGGCGCGGTGGACCCCACGGGCAGAATCAGCGCGTGGCACAACCACTTCGTCACCTTTGGCAACAAGAACACCGAGCGGCCAGCCTCCGGCGCCACCATGAGTCCCGATGAGCTCCCCTCGCGTTTCATCCCGAATTACCGTCTCGACCAGACCATCATGTCCACGATCGTGCCGACCGGCCCGATGCGGGCGCCCGGCAGCAACGGCCTCGCCTTCGTGATGCAATGCTTCATCGACGAGCTGGCGCACGCCGCCGGCCGTGACCCGGTGGAATTCCGGCTCGAGTTACTCGGCGCGGATCGCGTGGTGCCCCCCAGTTCCGGGCAACGCGGCGCGCCCTATGACGTCGGTCGGATGAAGGGTGTGGTCCGTCTGGCGGCGGAAAAATCCGGTTGGGGCGGGAAATTGCCCAAGGGGGAAGGACGCGGAGTTGCCTTTCACTTCAGTCACTCTGGTTATGTCGCCATGGTTGCCGAGGTGACGGTCTCGCGAGACGGCACACTTAAAGTGCGACAAGTGACCGCCGCCGTGGACGTGGGTCCCATCATCAATCTCAGCGGGGCCGAAAACCAGATCCAAGGTTCCATCATCGACGGTCTCGGCATGGCCTGGCTGCAGGAAATGACGTTTGATCGCGGGCGGGCCGTCCAGAGCAACTTCCATGACTACCCGTTGATCCGCTCCACCGAAACACCTGCGATGTCGGTAAACTTTCTCCAGAGCAAGAACCCACCCACCGGTCTGGGCGAGCCCGGCTATCCGGTCGTGCCACCGGCGATCTGCAACGCGATCTTCGCCGCCACCGGCAAACGCATCCGCCAGTTGCCGTTCAACAAAACGGACCTGAGTTGGTCCTGAGCGGAGCACCTCAGGGGGCTTTCCGGTGCTTCAGTCTCCGCATGTCGATGACAAGATCGTAGGCCTCTGGTCCGGGCATCTCATGCCCGGCGGTGAAAGTGTAACTGCCCCCTTTCGGTAATTTGGCTCCGTAGCGTTCGTGCAGTGCGGCTTTGACCATATCTTTGGAAACGGTGGGGGAATCGCTGGAGAGCGAGCCGAATTCGTCGCCGGATACCCGCTCAGTGCTGCGGTCGGTCAACGCCGGAGTGATGAAGTAGATTGTCGTCGGTTTAGTGAAGTTAACCCGCTGGGCCGAGCTTTGCACGATGTCCCACTCATGCCCCTGCGGCTCGGCGATGAGAGCAAAGGCTTGCTGGTGAGCAAACCAGGCGAATCCGACCGCAAGCACACCCACGCCGAGGTAGTGCAAAAGGGGCTTGATCTTGGCGGCGGCGGTCACCGCGCGCAAACCGTGGATGGCATAAACAAGAACGAGACCCGACAGCGGGAAAAGCATCCGGTAAGAGGTGGAGCGCTCCGCCACCAGCAGGCCGGCCCCATGCGCCACAAAGGGCAGGATGAACAGGCCCCAGAACCACTTTCTTTTCCACCAGGCCACCGTCCCGGAAGGAGTGAAACGGACGCCCGCCCCGATGAGTCCGGCGCTGACCAGCACCGCACTCCAGAAAAATACGCTGCCGCTGCCAAAGTCATCCCGCAGGGCGAACAGCGCGAGGGCGTTGGGCAGTGGCTGCAAGAAAAACCACCCCAGCTTGCCGAGTGGGTCAGTCTCCCACTGCATCCCGGCGGACTGATGGAACACTCCGGTGCTGAAAAGCCCCTGCGCCAGAAAAGTGGCGACGCCCAGGCCGAGCAGCAGTGCGCCCATGTGATAGCCCAGCCATTTCGGGTCGGTCAGCGTCTCCCGGCCGGTGCGCACGAGCAGCACGGCGGCGATCAGCACGACCGCAAAGAGGGCGTTTGACTGGTAGATCAATGCCGCCAGCGCGTAAATCATGCAGCCACCCAGCAACGCCACGGCACGCTTCAGGCCGCCGCGTTCCAACTCCGTTTCGATGGCCGAAAATCCGGCCACGGATAACAGCAGGGCCAGGGCATGGGGCCACGTGATGGCCCAGCCGGCACTGATCTGCGCCGCCGGCAGGAAGATAACACCCAAGCCGATGGCCGCCGCCTCCACTTCCGTCCAACCCGATTGATACAGCTGCCGCCACATCGCCAGGGCCAGCACCGTCAGGAGGAGCACGCTCGCCAACCGCAGCCAGGGAAGTTGCGAGACATCACTGGTCACGCCAAAAGTAGTTTCCAACAGCGCCCCGGCCAGGGGGCGGCCGTGGGAAGCAGAAACCTTGACCAGCATGCCGGGTGTTTCGCTGGTTGCACGCAAGTGCGTGTAGTCATCCCGCAGGCCGAAATCGTGGAAAATTGTCTGCCAGTAGACCGCCAACGGGGTCAGCAGCAAAACGTAGAGGCAAATGCGCGTGCGAATCATCAGAGGGGCATCTCTTGCTGCGCTGCTTGTGGCTGAATCCCGGCGAAACGTCCATAACGTTCCAGCCAGTCGTCTATTTTATCCAGATAATAGTTCGGATCATAGGCCGCGGTGTCCGGGTCGTGGGCCGCCACCGGTCGGGCGCGCTGCCAGTCCGAAGTCTGCCCCTTGGCTTTGACCCCGATGTAATAACTGACCCGCTCCCCCATGCGCGGCCGGGGATTCATGAGTAACGCCACCTCGGCCGCCGCGCGCCGGGGCTTGCCGCCGCCCGCCACCCACTGCTGGTAAGAATCGGGATTCTGGCTCAGCGTCTCCGCTTTCGCCAGGTCCGTGACCGGATGCTCCCGGGCGCTTATCCGCTGGCGCAAACGCAAAACCTCCGCCGCCGGAGACACGTTGCTCACCCCCAGCAAATAGGCGATGAGATGGTCACTGAGCCGCTTGAGAAATGGCTCGATTCCACGTGACCGGAGCGCTGAGCCGCGCAAGGTGACCACTCCGCCGGTGGCCAGTGCATAATTCTTGGCCTTGTAGCAGAACATGGCGTCGTAAGTGCCATCGTGTTCCAATTCGATGCCGGTTGGCAGGATTTTCGACACCAGGGCCAACAGCTCCTCTGGCCTGGAATAATGCTTCTCGGTCGAGAGGTAGATGCCGTCCGTATCGGCTTCAAGGATCACACAGCCGTGTTGCTGGAATTCATCGATCAGGGCTTGCAGCAGTTCGCGTCCGCGCCGGGTGACCTCCGCCGCCAGTTCGCCGTCGCCGAACCGGGCCCCCGAGAATCCGAGGTAGCCGTAGAAGGAATTGATGAGGATCTTGAAGGTCGCCTGCCGCGCCTGGGCCTCGTCGCGCTCGGTGGCGGTCGGTGCCGTCTTGGCGAGCTGTTTGTATTTCAGCCGGTATTCCCGCAGCTTTCGCAGCATCGGGATGAACACCCCGAGCGTGTCGCTCTGCGGGTTGCGCCCCATCTGCAGCAGCAGGCTCGGGTAGAGCGAGGCCACGTCGAAGTGCAGCACGTGCTTGAACACCCCCTCCTGGAAACTGCGCGTGAAGCCGCCTTCGAACGGCGCGATGTCGACCGGCGCCGGACAACTCGCCCGGGCCTGATAATACTCCTCGAGGAACAGCAGATCCACCTTGCCCGCCGTGCCGCGCAGCGCCGCCTCCTGCAGCAGCAGCGGAAACACCCGCGCCTGCTCAAAGTAGGCGGGCAACAGGACGTCGGCGAGGCCCTTGGTCTCGCGCAGGTCGTCCGCCAGATAGGCGAGAAATTTCTCCCGGTTGGCGCGGAACACCTGCTGGATCTGCGCGCCGTCGATGTAGGTGCGACCCTCGCCCGACTCGGGCGTGATCCCAAAGTAGACTGCGACGTCCTTTAGCCCATAGGCGGTCATTTCTCGCGCCGTGATGTCGTAAAGTTGCACCAGCAGATAAGTGTCGATGACGGCCCGGCCGGGCATGTCGCAACGAGAGAAATCGATCCAGCGCTCGGCCACTTTCAGGCGGCTGTTGCGGAATTCCGCCGTCAGCCCAAAGCGGCCCCAGGCGCACGGCACCCGGTGGCGCTTGGACCGGGTGCGCAGGTAGTCGAGGTCGAATTTGAAGATGTTGTGTCCTTCGACGACATCAGGATCCAGTGTGCGCAGCATTTCGTTGAACGCGAGCAGCAGCCGTTTTTCGCCGGCGTCGGTCTCCTCCCCCAGTGTCAGCAGTTCGCGCCGCGCCCCGCACTGCAGCCCGATGGCAAGAACCCGATCACCGGGATTTTTCGCGTCGCTGAACACGCCGGATTCGGCGGCGCCGGTCTCGATGTCGAGCTGGCACCGCCGCAGTTCGGGAAAGGGCAGGTCGGCATACATTCGGGCGCGGTGCTGCAGCAACCACTGGCTTTCGTAGGGCTTGAGCACGTCGATCGCCGTGCCCTCCCGGACTTCCCTGCAAAAGTCCGCAAAGACCGCGAGCGATTCCGCGCGTGCCAGCCAGTGAAAGACCCCCTCGCCCGTCAGGCGCTCATACGCCACCCCTTCGTGCTTCGTCTCCGCACCGAGCCAGGCAAAGGGCCGGAAGGCCCCGGCCTGCTCGACCCGTCCGCCACCCGGCGTGGCCGTGCTGGTGTGAACCCGGCCATCTGGGCCAACCCACAAGCCGCAAAGCGTCGGGGGCATCGGACCTCAGAAGGGCCGGAAGAAAACCATGACGAGTGCGGTCAGGATCAGGATAAAGGCAATCAGGCTGAGCAGGCCGCGCAGGTGCGCCTTGCGATAGACGATTCCGGCCATCGACCCCAAGGCCAGCCAGCAGACCAGCTTCACGATCACCCACCCACTGGAATAGGGGATCTTCTCAAGCGCCAGCAGGCCGAATCCGCTCACCAGCATGAGGATTGAGGCGATGCCCGTGACCATCAGGGTCCGCATGCGGTTCACCGGCTCGGGATTGGCGAAAGCCATGAAGGTATGTGCTGTCTGCACGATCAGCGCAAAGACATGCAGGAGTTTATATAAAAGCAGTTTGTCCATGAGGAGAATTTAGTGACACCCCATATGTGCCGTGTGCCCCTTGGCTCATGTCCTTTTTAAGTTAAAGGTGGGCACCACCCGACGGATCTCTGTCTTCCGGTTTACGGCCTGACATCAATCCGCCTGTCAGCGGTTCCCAAATTATAGCAAAGGCAAAGAGCGTTGTAGGGAGCACCTCGAACACTACAGGGTGTCGGCAATCAGGCTACCCCGCCGGCCCTCGCCGTCAAATGCGAATCCTCACGCTCCCGCCCCCTCCCCGGTGGGATCGAGATGTTCGAGGATGATTTTCTGAACCTGATCCAGGAACGTGTAACTGGCAAAGGGCAAGCGCACCTCGTCGGCAATGGATTCGGGTGGTGCATCCTCGTCTTCCAACAAGTCGGCCGGGATGCCTTGCAGCCAGCGCGTGAGGATTTGGATGCGCAGGGCCGAGCACCCGCGCAGCAACAAATCGCTGTTGTCCGAGTCGATCACAATGGAGCCATCGGCGAAGAAATCCGATCCGAACAGCCCGAGCAACTCGCGCACATCACTATTCTGGCCGGCCAGCAGCTCTTGCGTCCAGGTCTCGTTGAACTCGCTGTCGTCTTCGGGGAAAGTCGCGCGGATGGCCAGGTTCTGGCGGAGATCATCGGCCGCCTGCTTGATGATGTCGAGCAGGGGCGCCACCGCGCTGATGTTCAGTTTGATTTCAACCCGTTTCATTTGCTCTGGGTCCGATACCTCGGAGCTAGTCGCCGACCGTGAGCGGAGTCGAACGGCTCCGGCTTGGTTGAGGTGTAGCCCCGAGCGTGAGCGAGTGGAGTCTCGTCCACTCGCTCACGCTCGTGGCTACTTTGGAGATCAAGGATGGAGTGATTGTTGGGCATGACAGTTTTGGTCAAATCCCCCGGGGCTTGCCCCGGGGATGCCTGCTTGGCACTGGACCGAGAGACCGCGAGATAATCGGAGCAGGTTTGCCTGCGCAATTCAGGCCGTCTCATCGGCTTGGACGACAGCGGTCAGATGCCACAGTTGCAGGGCAAAAACATAGGCCTCGGCCTGTTCCCGCGTGCCTGACCATAGCACCGAACGGCCTTTCTCATGCACCTCCAGCATGTGCTTGCGGGCGCGCTCCTCGGCAAATCCGAAGACCCGGCGCAGCACCATGACCACATACGACATCCGGTTAACCGGGTCGTTCAGCACCACGACCCGCCAGACCTCGGCCAAGCGCGGTTGCGGCGCCGCCACGGCGCGGGGGGGTTGTCTCGTTTTGGTCTCGCCCGCGCTCATGCCTTCGCCGCCGCTGACCGCACTGCCTCGGTAATGGTATTTTCGGCCTCCGCGATTGCCACTTTGCGCACTTCCTGGGAGGCGCGCCATTTGAATTCGAAAATGCCCTCTTTCAATCCGCGGCCACCCACGGTAAGGCGCAGCGGCAGCCCGATCAGGTCCGCGTCCTTGAACTTCACCCCCGGCCGCTCGGCGCGGTCGTCAATGAGCACGTCGGCGCCGGCCAACTCGGCGATGGTGGCGAGCTTCTGGCAGAGCTCGGTGCACGCGGCATCGGCGGGGTCGAGGTTGACCACCAGCACCTGCCAGGGCGCGACCTGCCAGGGCCAGATGATGCCGTCGGCATCGTTGCTCTGCTCGATCACGGCCTGCAGCGTGCGGCTGATGCCGATGCCGTAGCAGCCCATGACCATCGGGTGCGATTGTTTCTGGTCGTCGGTGTAGACCGCGCCAAACTTCTCGGAGTATTTCGTGCCGAGCTTGAAGACGTGGCCGACCTCGATGGCCCGGGCGATCTTGAGCGGCTCGCCGGATTTCGGGTCAGGTTCACCCGCACGCACGGTGCGAAAATCGCCCCACTGGGTGACGGCGAGGTCGCGGGCGACATTCACATTGCGCAAGTGGAAGCCGTCCTTGTTGGCGCCGGTCGTGCCGTTGCCGACGAGCTTGATCGCATGGTCGGCAAAGATGCCCGCGAGTGCGGCGGGATTCTTGATCGTGCCCTGCACCGCGCCGAGGCTGCCGGGCTTCGCGCCCAGCACGGGCTCGATCTCTTCCGGCGTGGCTGCCCGCCAGAGTTGGAAACCCAACGCGCCGAGTTTCGCCTCCTCCAAATCGTCGCACCCGCGCAAGATGACAAGGAACGGTTTGCCGTCGCCCATGTAGACCAGCGTCTTGAATTGCTTGTCCGACGCCACGCTGTAGGGTGCCGCCTCCAGCGCCGCGATGGTCACTATCCCCGGCGTGGCGAATTCCTCGAGCGTCCCGGCCGACGCCGTGTCGGTCCAATCCTTCGGCACGATGCCACTGGTGGCTTTCTCCCGGTTGGCCGAGTAGCCGCTCGCCTCACAATACACGATGTCGTCATCCCCGACCGGTGCCGGCACCATGAACTCATGCGAAAAGTTTCCGCCCATCACGCCGGTGTCGGCCTCGACGGCAATGGTCTTGAGTCCGCACCGCAGGAAAAACGCCGTGTAGGCGCGCTTCATCTTGTTATAGCTCTCAATCGCGCCGGCATCGTCCATGTCAAAGCTGTAGGCGTCCTTCATGATGAACTCCCGGGCCCGCATCAGGCCATAGCGCGGGCGGATTTCGTTCCGGAACTTGGTCCCGATCTGATAAAAGTTTTTCGGCAGGTCGCGGTAGCTGGTGATTTCGTTTTTCACCAGCGGGGTGATGATTTCCTCGTGCGTCGGGCCGAGCACAAACTCCGGTTCCTTGCCGCGGCCTTTGCCGGCGCCCGCGTGGTCCACGCGATACATGATCTCGCGCGCGGCGGCCCAGCGCGGGCCGGCGACCCAGTTTTCCACCGGATGGATGAACGGCATGGACAGCTCGATGGCGCCCTCCCGGTCCATTTCCTCGCGGCAGAGCTGGCTGATTTTTTGCACGACGCGCAGGCCTGCCGGCAGGAAAGCGTAGAGGCCGCCGCCCAGCTTGCGCACGAGGCCCGCGCGCAACAGCAATTTGTGCGAGGCGATCTCCGCGTCGGCGGGGCTTTCCTTGAGAGTCGGAATGAACGTATGCGACCAATATTTCATGTGGAACCCGGACGAGAACAACTCGGCTGGAGCGGCGCAAATGTATTTGCGCCCCACCGCCCCGCCCCTTGATAACAACCCAAATGACCGCCCCCGCCCACCGCCACCCTCCCAAGCCCTGGCCCATGAAATGGATCGTGGCCGTTATCGTGCTTTTTGTGGTCGGCTACACGGCGGTCAACCTCACCTTCCGCAAAACCGGCCGCCCCTACCGGCCCTATCAGGATGCGCAGGATCGGGCCACCATCGCCCGCTTGCTCGCCGCCGGCTGGCAAAAGATGCCTGCGGACACCCGCCGCTCCACCGAGAAACCCGCGACCGGCGACGCCCCGGCGGCCGTGACCCGGGCGACCGCTGGCCTGGGTCTTGATTTGACCCCTAATTTCGCGGAGCTGCCGAAGTTGCTTGCGACCATCGACCGAGTGGTAGCCCCGGCTTCCGTGGCGCATGGCACCGACTACAGCGCCTATTTCACGGCCAGTCTGCCCAACCAGAAGGCCCAGGTCGGTGAACTTGCCCTCTACCGCAGGGGCAACGAACTCGTGCTCATCCCGACCGCCGAGCCACTGCCGGGCAAGGAGCTCATGAGCCGATGGAGCGACGCGACCTGTTGCGTTTCGTTTTCCACCTCGAGTCTGCCCCCGGGCCGCTATCAGGCCCGGATCGTGGCCAAAGGTCCGGCCGCGGCGTGGAGTTTTACGGTGAGGTGAGAAAGTAATCCTGCTTGGTGGGAGCGAGCTTGCTCGCGATGACTCGACTCGCGAGCAAGCTCGCTCCCACACCCAAGCCTCCGGCCTCGAGCCATGAATCCCCATTGACGAGCGCGTCGGGATGCCCGATTAAAGCGCTTCCTTCCCATGAGCAGCGGCTCCGATATCAAACCTACCGACCTGCGCGGCATCCTGAAATACGTTCCCCGGTTTCAGGGCCAGACCTTCATCATTTCGGCGGATGGTGTCATCGTGGCCGACGAAAACTTTTCGAATATCCTGACCGACATCGCGGTCCTGCGCAGTCTGGGCATCAAAATCGTCATCGTCCATGGCATCGGCCATCAGATCGAGGAGCTGTCCAAGCTCCGCCACATTGCGATCAGCGACACCCAGGGCACCGGCGTCGCCGATGCGGCCACGCTCGACCTCGCCATCCGGGCTTCCTCGCGCGTCACCCACCTTGTGATTGAGGGCCTGACCCAAAACGGGCTGAAAGCCGCGTTGACCAACGCCGTTCGCGCCGTGCCTCTGGGCATCATCAAGGGGGTGGATCACCAGTTCACCGGTCGCGTTGATCGGGTGGACAAGGAATTCCTCACCCAGCTTATCGAGTCGCAGGTTGTCCCGGTGGTGAACCCCATCGGCTTCGACCGCGACGGCCGGCCCCTGCGCATCAACTCCGACCTGTTGGCCGCCGAGTTGGCCGAGGCGCTCCACGCCACCAAGATCATCTACCTGACGCCGCACGAGGGCCTCGAACTCAACGGCAAGCTGCAGCACCAGATCGCCGCGGCCGCCCTCCGCGCCGTGCTCGACAGCAAGCCCGAGTCCATCAACGAGCCGATGCGCAGCACCGCGGCCCACGCGGTCAAGGCGGTCGAGACCGGCACGCCGCGCATTCACCTGCTCGACGGCCGCCTGCTGGACGGGCTGCTCAACGAGATTTTCTCCAACGAGGGCGTGGGCACGCTGATCCACGGCAACGAATACCAGCAGATCCGGCAGGCCACGAAGCGCGACGTCCGGGCCATCTACAACCTGACCCGCCAGGCCGTGAAACGCGAGGAGCTGCTCTACCGCACCCAGGCGGCGATCGAGAAGAACGTCGAGCAATTCTATGTATACGAGATCGACGAAAACATCATCGCCTGCGTTTCGCTGCAGATTTACCCCGACAAGCCGAAGCTCGCCGAGGTCGGTTCGCTCTACGTCATGCCCTTCTACCACCACCGCGGCGTGGGCAAGAAAATGGTGGAATATGCCGGCATGATGGCGAAAGAGCGCGGCGCCGCCACCGTGCTGGCCCTTTCGACCCAGGCTTTTTCCTTTTTCACTTCGGTTTGCGGTTTCGAGGAAGCCGAGAAAGAGGTGCTGCCGGAGTCGCGCCTGAAATCCTACGAGGAAAGCGGCCGTAACTCGAAGATCCTGGTGAAGAAACTTTGAGGCGGTAGGGCGAATCCTCCGGATGAGCCGCGGCTCGTCAGGGATGACTCGCCCTACCGTTCCCGTTCAACCTTTTGTGGCGCCGCGCTCCAGGCGCCGCCCCACCAGCTCGACGATTACTTGAATCTCAACCGTCGAGCCCTTGGGCAGGCCGGCGACGGCCACGGCCGCCCGCGCGTGTTTGCCGGCGTCGCCAAATACTTTGCCAAAAAGGTCGGACGCACCGTTGATCACGGCCGGGCTGTCGGTGAATCCACTGACCGCGCTCACGAACCCGGTGACAAGGACAAATTGCTTCACCTGGTCGAGACTGCCCGCGGCGGCCTTGATGTTGGCCAGGGTGTTGAGGGCGCAGATTTTCGCCGACTCGTAGGCCGTCGCCACGGTCTGCTCCTTGCCGACCTGCCCCACATGCGTCATTTCACCGTTCCAGGAGCAAATGGTGCCGGCGAGGTAGAGGAGATTGCCGGTGCGGACGAAGGGCACGTAGCTGCCGGCGACCGCGGGAGGATTGGGCAGCGTGAGGCCGAGCCCGGTCAGTTTTTCTTCGATACTCATGGTATTATTTTTTGGGGATGAAATCAAAGGTGGCCACATCGCTGACGGCTATCGCTTTGTCGAGCACACCAACCTCCTGGAGCAGCTTGATCTGTTTTTCGAGACGCGACGCGGTCAGTTGCCCGGTGAACTCGCCTTTCGTCGGGTCGCCGGAGACCAGCTTGTAATCATTCATGGCCTTGATGCTGTAGGCCATGAATTCCGGCGTCAGGTCGTCGCGCTTCCCGGCGAGTAGTTTATTCGCCGGGGCGGGGTCTCCAGCCAGGTAGTCAATCCATCCGCGGATGCTGGCCCGGACAAATTTCGCCACAATCTCAGGATGCTTCGAGAGAAACCCATTGCCCGTGAACATCACGCGGTAGGGCTCGTAGGTGTCGCCCGCGATGAGCAAGGCGCCCACGTTGGCACCCCGCTGCCGGGCAAAGAACGGTTCGTTGGTGACAAAGCATTGTTGAACAAACTCGGGGTTGCTCATGAACCGTGCCAGATCCCCCATCAAAGGGATGAGGTTGAATCTCACGCCCAGCTTCTGGCGCACCACTTCGAGCCAGGTCGAGCCGGTCCCGGCCATGATGGTCTTGCCCTGCAAATCACGCAGGTCGCGCAGCGGATGCTCCGTATGGAAGAGGATGCCCTGCGCGTCGCGTTGCATTTCCGCTCCGACCATTTTTATCGGCACCCCGCGCGCCACGGCTACGATAACGTCATCGCCGTTGGTCATGCCCAAGTCGGCCCGGCCCACCGCCACGGAGGCCATGACCTGAGCGTTGGGTCCACCCGGGACGATTTCCACGTCCAGCCCCTCGGCGGCGTAGTAGCCCTTGGCGAGCGCCTGATAGTAGCCGCCGTGTTCCGGTTGCGGAAACCAGTCGGTTTGGAAGCGGACTTTGACCAACCCGCTGGCTGTGGTCTCGGGGGGTTTGCCGCAACCGGTCAGAGCCACGAGGACGACCGCGAGCAGGATAACGCCGGGTTGAAAAGAGCTTTTAGTGATCATTGCGTTCAAAGGAGTCGTGCCATTTGTGGAGCACAGCCCAGTTGAGCCACGAGACGGCAGCCACGAACATGAAACCCAGCAGGCAGCTGGTCAATGCCGTCGCAAACAGGGCCGGGATCTTGATCTGGGTATTGTAACTGTAGACGAGAAAACCGAGTCCGCCCGTGCCACCCGAAGAGTTGCCGACCATGTATTCGCCAAAGATCGCACCGATCGGGGCGAGGGTCGCGGCAATGCGCAGACCGGCGAGGTAATACGGCATGGCCGAGGGCACGCGCAGCAGGAGCATTTCCTGGAGGCGGCTGGCGTTGGCCATGCGGAAGAGTGCCACATGGTTCATGTCGGTTGAGAGCAGTCCTTGCGTCATGTTAGCCACAATGGGAAAATAGCTGATCAGCCAGGTTATGGTGATAATGCCCGGCATGCCGGGTCCCGCCCACAGCATGATGACGGGAGTGAGCACAATCACCGGTGTCATCTGCAACACGAGCAACCAGGGATACAGCGCGGCCCGAAGGGATTTCGACACCCCCAGCACCAACGAAGTCCCAAAGCCCAGCCCGGCGGCCAGCACGAAGCCGCCCAACGCCCCGAGTGCGGTGTGCCCGGCGGCCGCCACCAGCCTGGCCTGTTCGCGTCCCGCCGCCTGCAATATTTCCAGCGGGGTCGGCAGAATCCAGCTTTGCAGCCCGCTGGCCGCGCGCACGGCATACCAGAGCGCAATAAACAACATCCCGCTGATCACGGGCAGGCCCCAGACAAGAAATGGCGGCAGCTTCTTCATGCGTGAACCGGTTCCTCCACCTCATGCAACCGACGCGACACCTCGTTGACCTTGGTCTGGAAATCCGGCCGAGCCCGCAATTCCTGGCTGCGTGGATAAGGGAAATCCACGCGCACTTCCGCGTGAAACCGGCCCGGGTTGGCGGCCATGATGATAACACGATTGGAAAGGAATACCGCCTCAACCACCGAGTGCGTGACAAAGAGGGCGGTGAACGGCGACTGGGCCCGCAACGCCAGCAACTCCTCGTTCAAACGATTGCGCGTCATCTCATCCAATGCGCCGAACGGCTCGTCCAGGAGGAGGAGCTGGGGCTTCAGGGTCAAGGCCCGGGCGATCGACACCCGCATTTTCATGCCGCCGGAAAGCTGCCGGGGAAAATACTCGCCTTGCCCTTCCATGCCGACCAAGGCGAGCATCTGGCGAGCCCGGGTGGCACGGTCGGTGGCCGGCCGGCCGCGCAACCGGAGCGGCAATTCCACGTTACGCTGCGCGGTCAGCCACGGCAGCAGCGTGGCATCTTGAAAGATAAACGCCTGCCGGTCGCGGGTTTGCTTGGGGGACATTCCGAAAACCGTTAACTGACCAGTCGTCCCGGGGCTAAGTCCGGAAACCAGCTTCAGCACCGTGGATTTGCCACAACCGCTGGGCCCGATGAAGGTCACGAAATCCCCCGGTGGCACCACGAGATCGATACCGTCCAAGACCAACGGTCCAGTCCCATAGCGTTTTTGCAGCGAGGTAAAATTGACGATGGGTGCGACTGCCGCCATGAATCCATCCGAATGGACACAATCGCGCCCAAAACGCCAGCCACTTTGCCGTTCCCGGCGTGGCAGGCGATGCCGCCCAGCGCTGCCGCCCGCGAGGTCCACGCCCGGGTCACGGCGCTGCCACCCGCGTTGCGGACTGCGGCCCTGGCGTGGCTGAAACCGGAACGCGACTTGGCGGCTGAGCTCGCTTGCTCAGTTGCTGAAGTAACGGTGGGAGCGAGCTTGCTCGCGACTCAGGAGCCAACTGTCGCGAGCAAGCTCGCTCCCACAATAAAATCACCCCACCCGCTGCATGGCATCCCTTATCTGCTCAAAGACCTGTTCGACCTGAGCGGCGTTCCAACCCGGGCGGGTTCCACTTTTATCGACAAGGTGCGCGGCGTGCCGGCAAGAGACAGTGCCATCGTGCAGCGGCTGCGCGCGCTCGGCGCCACTTGCGCCGGGAAGACCCATCTCGTGGAATTCGCCTCCGGGCTCACGGGCGAGAATCCACATTACGGTGACTGCCCGCACCCCCATTTTCCCGGCCGACTGTCCGGCGGTTCGAGCAGTGGCTCGGCCGCGCTGGTCGCGGCCGGAGTCGTGCCGCTCGCCGTCGGCTCCGACACCGGCGGCTCGGTGCGCGTGCCGGCCGCATGGTGCGGGCTGCACGGCTTCCGGCTCACCCCCGGCGACGCATTGATCTCCGACGCTTTCCCCCTCGCCCCGACCATGGACACCGCAGGCTGGTTCACGGCGAATGCCAGGGACATGCTGGCCGTCTGGCAGGCAGTGGCCGGCAAATCTCCACCGCGTCCGAAGCTGCGCGGCTGCCATCTGCCGTTCAGTGCCCTGCTCCCGGGCGCGGAACCGGAGACCGCACTGAGCTGCGACCGAGCGGCGGCCAAACTATGCCCGCCCGCCGACACCCCGACGCAGGCAAAGCTGCTGCAGGCGTGGCAGGGCGCGGTCGATGCCTACGTCACCATCGGCATGAGCGAGGCGCACCACGTCCACCGCGACTGGTTGGCGCCGTATCATGAGCACTACGATCCCGTCATCTGGCGGCGGTTCAGCGATGCCGCGCACTATCCGCCCGAGCACATCGCCCAGGCCCGGGCGAAATTGTCGGAAGTCCGGACCACCTTTGCGGGGTTCTTTGCCGCCTATGATTATCTGGTGCTGCCCGCTGTCCCCTGTGGCGCGCCGCACAAGTCCGACTGCACGCCGGAACTGCGCCGCAATATTCTCACCCTGACCGCCCCCGCTAGTCTCGCCGGCCTGCCCGTGCTGAGCATCCCGGTGGCAATGCCGTCGGGATTGACGGCGGGGCTACAAATCATCCTGCCTGCCGCCAACAGCCCGTTCGTGCCGTGGGTGCTCAAGGCCGGATAATACGGACGCGTTCCAGCCCAACACGGCGCCAAAGCCTCCGCTGGCTCGTTATTGCCGTCAGTCCGCAATCGTCGGTGACGGTTGCGATCTAAGGGGCGCGCTCAATCCGCACGGTCCAGCCCCCGCCGGAAGACAGGCCCTGTTGTTGCGAGAAACTGCCGCGATTCAGGGCAAACCCGACATTGAGCAGGCTGTTCAAATAGAGCAGCGGCGCTCCCACGGGCACGTCACCAAATGTCCGAACATAGGGCATGATTCCGCGGTAGGCCTCCTTGCCGTCATGAATGATGATAATCTGAAACTTGTCTCCGAAGACCGGCTTCAGCTCGTTGAAGAGGGTGTCCGGGATGTTGGTCCAGACGTTGCCGTAGTGGAAATCGATCTGCGGGATGGTGCCCTTCAACGCGCCGCCGGCCACCGAGGGGCGCTCATAGGGCAGGCTGACGACCTTGGCCTCAAGCAACGGCCCGACTTGCTCGAAAGTGATCTTCCCGGAGGCGAGCCGGGCGCCGACAAACGCATAAATGTCACGGCCGTGGAAAGTGTAGCTCTTCTCGGAGCCCGGCCGGCGGTTGACCTTCTCATCGATGCGCCGGACGGCGGCGATACCCAGCTCCTCCGCCACCAGGGTCCAGGTGCCATTGTCCGGTCCGGCGAAAAAATGCCCGCTCTTCGTCTGAAGGACAATCGAGGCACGCTCCGTGCCGACCCCGGGATCAACGACTGAAATGAACACGGTGCCGGCCGGCCAGAACTCAGCCGTCTGCTTCAGACGGTAGGCTGCCTCCCAGATGTCGAAAGGGGTGTTTTCATGACTGAGATCGAGGATGTGCAGCTGGGGTGACACGCCGAAAGCGATGCCGCGCATGGCGGCGACGGCGCCGTCCTTGGTGCCGAAGTCCGTCTGGATCACGAGGGCGTGCTGGGCCTGGGCGAGACTGGCAAGGCTGAGGGCGACAAACAGCAGAGTTTTCTTCATGGCCTGATGAGAGCAGCCAACCCCAGGCGGAGACAAGCCCGCTGTGTTCCGCTGAGGAAATAATTGCCACCCCCGGGGGAACCTGCTGACTCACGGGCATGACATTCCGTTTCGCGGTTAGTAGCATCGTCACCTGCCTGACGGGCCTAGCCACCGCCGAGTCCGCCACGATGGATGTCATCCGGCCCAAGGTCGTGATCGTCGCTATGTTTGAACTTGGGGCGGACACAGGTGACCAACCGGGGGAATTTCAATTCTGGGTGGAGAGAGAGAAGCTGGACCGGGTGATTCCCCTGCCCGCCGCCTACCACGCGGTGCGAGCCAATACCGACGGCTCCGTGATCGGCATCGTTACGGGCGTTGGCAATACCAACGCCGCCGCCAGCATCATGGCCCTCGGCCTCGACCCGCGTTTCGACCTGAGCCGGACCTATTGGCTGATCGCCGGCATCGGCGGGTTGGATCCAGCGGACGCCTCGGTTGGCTCGGCGGTGTGGGCTGATTACGCTGTCGAAGGCGACCTGGGCCACGAGATCGACGCCCGGGAAATTCCCGCCGATTGGAAGACCGGCTTTATCCCGCTCCGCAAAACGAAACCCTATGAACTCCCGCTCCTGCCCGAGGGCGACCGCGCCAACAATAGCTACCGGCTCAACCCGGATTTACTACGCTGGGCTTATGAACTTACCAAGGATACTCCCCTCCCCGATACTGATTCCCTCCGCGGCTTCCGCACCCGCTACCGCGGGCACCCGAAGGCCCTGCGCCCGCCTTCGGTGCTGATCGGGTCCACCCTTTCTTCCAGCACCTACTGGCACGGTCGGTTGCTTAGCGAATGGGCCAACCGCTGGGTGAACTACTACACCGAGGGTCACGGGGATTACATCACCACGGCGATGGAGGATACCGGCACGCTCCGCGCCCTGACCAACCTGACCCGCGCCGGCCGGGCTGACGTCAACCGCGTGCTCGTGCTCCGCACCGCCAGTAACTTCGACCAGCAGCCGCCCGGCGTCACCGCCGCCGAAAGCCTCGCCGGAGAAAAAGTCGGCAGTTACTCCGCCTATCTTCCCTCGCTTGAAGCGGCCCATGCCGTCGGCAGCCGCGTCGTGCACGCGCTCGTCAGTGGTTGGAACACTTACGAGACCACCCCACCGTCAGCTCCCACCCGCTAAATCGCTCCATGTTCCAGAAGATATATCGCCTGTCGGAAAACCGGACCACCGTCGGCCGCGAGCTTCAGGCCGGCGCGACCACCTTCGCCGCGATGGCCTACATCCTCGCGGTCAATCCCGCCATCCTCTCCGCCGCCGGCATGCCACCGGCCGCGCTGATCACGGTCACGGCGCTTACCGCCGCCGTCAGCACCCTGATCATGGGGTTCATGACCAACTACCCGCTGGCGCTCGCCCCGGGCATGGGCATCAACGCCTACTTCGCTTTCACCGTCTGTCTCGGCCTCGGCGTCTCCTGGCAGTCGGCCCTCGGCCTGGTCTTCGTCAACGGCTGCATCTTCCTCGCCCTTTCCGTCACTGGGGTGCGCGAAAAGATCATCGCCGCCATCCCGCACCAGCTGAAGCTGGCCATCACCTGCGGCATCGGCCTCTTCATCGCGTTTATCGGCCTGAAGAACGGCGGCATCGTGGTCGCCAGCCCCGCCACCTTCGTCACGCACGGCGATTTCGGCACACCGTCCGTGCTGCTGTGCTTCGGCGGCATCCTGCTCACCGCCGTGCTCGTGGCCCGGAAGGTGCCGGGTGCCATCATCCTGTCCATTCTCGCGGTGACCGCCGTCGGACTCTTTGTCTCCAATGGCAAGGGTGGCAGCGTCACAACCATGCCGGGTTCGCTGTTCTCGCTGCCGGCCTCACCGCTGCCGACGATGTTCCAGCTGAACTTCGACCTGCTGCTGAATGATTTCGCCAAGGCGCTGCCTATCATCCTCACCCTGCTGCTGGTGGACATGTTCGACAACATCGGCACGCTCATCGGAGTGACGCAGCGCGCCGGCCTGCTCGACAAGGATGGCAAGCTGCCCAAAGCCGGCCGCGCCCTGATCGCCGACTCCATCGCCGCCATCTTGAGCTCACTCTTCGGCACCTCGACGGTGGTCAGCTACATCGAGTCCGCTTCGGGCGTCGAGGCCGGCGGCCGCACCGGCCTGACCGGTGCCACCACCGCGGTGCTTTTCCTCTTCGCCCTGTTTCTTACCCCGGTGATCCTCGCCATCCCGGCCGCCGCCACGGCACCCGCGCTCGTGATCGTGGGCATTTTCATGTTCCAGTCCGTGGCGCAGCTCAAACTCGATGACTTTGCCGGGACGGCCCCGGCCTTCCTGATTATCGCCGGCATCCCTCTCAGCTTCAGCATCGCCGAAGGGATCGGCCTGGGGCTGATCGCCTACGCCGTCATCCATTTTGCCACCGGACGTGCCCGCCAACTCCCGGGCCTGACCTATATTCTCGCGGCAATTTTCGCCCTGCACTTGCTGCGCGGCCTGTGGGGGTGAGCGGAGGGCGCAAACCCTTCCCGGCGACTTGGTGGGAGCGAGCTTGCTCGCGACAACCCTCCATCGCGAGCAAGCTCGCTCCCACCAATTAAGCCAAGTTCGAAGCAAGCAGCGGAGTATGGCAAAAAAAGAGCAGCGGCTGAATGGCCGCTGCTCGGAGACGAATATGGTTCTGGACCTCAGAACTTGTATTTGTAGCTGGCCTCGAAGTGCACCGGCAGCTCGGCCACGATGGACTCGTTGCCATAGACCGCGTTGGGGGCGCTCCAGTTCTTCTCGTCGGTGGCGTTCAAGATGGCGAAACGGACTTCCCACTTCTTCGCATTGTAGAACGCGGTCAGATCCAGCGTGTATTGGTTCGGAATGACCAAATTGCCGACCACGTTGTTGTTGATCTTGGTCGTATACACCACGTTGGCGGTGAGACCGAAGCCGTTGTCCCACTTGTAGGTGGCGAGCGCGTTGATTAGGTTCTTCGGCACGCCCTGCCGCGGATTTTCGCCGGGGCCGAGAATGAAGAAGCGCGAGGTCGGGGGCGTGAGCGAGGTGTTGCCGACATCGAACTGCGCCGCATTGACCGTGGAATCCAAGTAGGAGTAACCACCGGTCAGGTAGAGGTGCTTGTTCGGCTGGTAGCTGCCTTCGATCTCAAAGCCCTGCGTCTTGAACTTCACCGTCGAGCGGTCCTGCTGGAGGTCGTCGCGGTCCTGCTGGAAGAAGGCCGCGCTGAAGTAGCCCTTGCCTTCGTCATAGGTCTGCTTGAAACCGATTTCCGTCAGCTTGGCCTCGTTGCGGAGGTTGGCGTTGAAGAATTTGGCGCCGCCCCCGGTGGTGACACCCCCGCCGTTGCCCACGGCGCCGACGGGGTTCTGACTGTAGTTATAGGTGGCGTAGGCCGAGACTGTCTTGGTGATTTTGTAGCCAAGGCTGGCGTTGTAGTTCGGCAGACCGACCGTGATCTTGTCGGCGAGGCTCTGCGGCCCAAAGAAGATATTGTTCCAGGCGATATGGTAGTCGGCGTTCATCACGTCGACGCGCGCACCCGCATCCAGGGTGAGACGGTCGTTGATCTTCCAGTTGGCCTGGAAGAAAGGCGAGGTGGTGAAAACCTTGGAGATGCCGGAGTCGCCGTTGTCGGGGGTGTAATAGCGGCCGGGCCAGCCGGGGACGGGGATCTGGGTGAAGGGGCTCGGAGAGTTCACCGAATTGAAATAATTGAGGAAGGTGTGGTCCTTCGTGAGATCCCAGACATTCGCCGGTTCGTTGAAGAAGTCGTTGTAGGCTTCGACTGACTGATAGCGCAGCGCCAGGCCGGTGTTGATCTGCCAGTTTCCCTTCGTGAGGCGGAATTCCGTGCGGCTCTCCAGGCTCCAGCTCGGGTCGATGATCTCCGAGTAGGAATAGGAGGAATACGTGTTGCGGCGCACGTAGCGGAACATGGTGTTGTTCGTGACATTGAAATCCGGGGAGGAGTGCCATTGTTGGATGGCCTGGCCGTTGAAGCTGAAACCATTGGAGTTGTCGCCCGGGCGCAACAGACGGTTGCTACGGTCGATCTGCACCACCGGTCCGAGGGCGATGCGGTTGACCGCGGGAAAGCCGGACACGACCCAGCGGGAATTCTGGGCGTCGGAAGACGCCGCCGCCGTGCCGCCCACGACGTTGATGTTGCTGAAAGTGATGGGTGCGCCGGTGGAATCAATATAACCTACGACCGGCCCGGTGGCAAAATTCGGCGCCGGGTTGTTGTTCACGCCGGTCTGGTAGAGGCCGCTGTCAATGAGGGCCTGGGTGACACGGTTGATGCCGAAATTCTCCGTGTATTCGGCATAGAACGCCTCGGCGTTGACGAACACATCGTAACGGTCGTTCGGGCGGTAGGTCATGGCCGCATACAGCGCCTGGGACTTCTTGTAGCCGTCGGTGTAATAGCTGCCGGCGTCCTCCCCCGAATAGCTGATGCGGTAGGCGGTCGTCTTGGACACCGGCGCGCCATAGTCGAACGTCCACCGAAAGGTGTCATAGGATCCGACGGTGGCCGAGAAGTGCCCTTTGGCAGCGTCAAACACCGGCCGCTTGGTGATCAGGTCGGCGTAACCGCCGATGTATTGCGAGGCGCCGAAGATTGCCGTGGCTGGACCCTTGACGATGTTGACGGACTCGACCGAATTGAAATTGACCGGCAGGCCATTGCCATTGCTGCTCAAACCGATGCGCATGCCGTTAAGGAAGGTGTCGGCGATCTGGGTGCGGATGTCGGGCGTGGTCGGGGCGCCGAAATTGCTGCGTGTGTAGGAACTGGCGGTGAGCTTGGAGAAGTCCCGCACGTCCTGGATGCTGATGGACGTCATCTGCTCGCGCGAGATGATCGTCACGTTGCGCGGAGTGTCGAGAATGCTGCGGTCGAAACCGAACACGGAATTGAACGGCCGGGCGGTCGGCAAGACCACCTGCTCGATCGGCACTCCGTTGACGGAAAATTTCTCCAATTCGAGAACTTCGTCTCCCGCGCCGGTAGACGAGGGGGGGGCTTTTTCCTGGGCAACAGCGCCGGCAGCAAAGACGGCGAGGACAAGCAGTCTGGTCAGGTTGTGTTTGGTCATAAGATTGTTGGGTGGTTGGCCATTGGAAATAAGTAGGACATGAGTGTGATGCAAGCAGTTCGTGCGGCATAGGCGTCGACCGAGCCAAAATAAGGATTGCCGCAATTCCCCGGCCTGCCTCGTAATTCGCCATGCGCTACACTCTGGTTCTGGTATCGGTTTGCCTGGTGAGCCGGGCGTGGGCTGGCGGGTTCTCCGACCGTTTCGAGATCATGAGAAAGACGGCCAAGCCGGCGGAGCTCTACACCCTGCTCTATGCCCTGCCCAAGGGCGGCGACCTGCACAACCACCTCGGCGGCGCCGTCCGTCCGGAATGGTGGTATGAACTCGGCACCAACCCCGCGCTCAACGGCGGCGACACCTTCTATACGCGGGTCAAGTTCTCCCATACGCCCGATACCGGCGAGGAGCTGACCCTGTTCCGCAACGTCCGCGGCTATACCTTTCGCCAGCTGCCGCCCGCCGTGCAGGCCGATTACGTGCGGCTCGACCAGCTGACCCCGGCGCTGAAGCAGGCCTGGCTCGACTCCCTCCGGCTCGATCGACCGGGGGAAGGCCGCGCTGAGTTCTTCGGCCAGCTCTTCCAGCGCATCGGCCAGTTGTTCCAGAACCCCCACGTCACCGCCGAATCCATTGTCTGGAACATGAAGGCGTTCGGGGCCGAAAAGCTGCGCTACCTTGAGGGCCAGACCCATGTCCGGGGTATGACCGACAATCAGGGCGACGCGATTTCTGCTGAGCAATTTGCCGACCTGCTCCGCCACCGCCTCGCCCAACCCGACGCCGTGGCTACGGGCGTGACCCTGCGGCTCCAACTCGCCGTGCTGCGCTTTCTGCCCAACGCCGAGCAGTCACTGGAGGAGGAATACAAATTTGTCGCCGCGAACCGAGATCTTTTTGTCGGCCTCAACCTGGTCGGGATCGAGGACAACGGGCACGGTTATCCCCGGCGCTTTTTGGAAAAGTTCCGGGAGATGCGCCGCCGTTACCCCACCCTCGCCCTCTCCATCCACGCGGGCGAACGTGACGGCCCCGACACGCATATCCGCGACACCCTGCTTCTCGGCGCCAGCCGGATCGGCCACGGCGTCAATATCCTCCAGGACCCCGACACCTACCTGCTCATGCGCGGCAATCACTGGCTCGTGGAGTGCAACCTCATCTCCAACCGGCTGCTCGAATACGTGCCCGATCTGTCGAAGCACCATTTCCCCGAGTTGCTGCGCACCGGCGTGCCCGTCTGCCTCAACACCGACGACCGCGGCATGTGGGACAGCAACCTCACCGACGAATATTACACCGCCGTCACGACTTACAACCTGTCGTGGGAGGAAATCGTCCAGATTGGACGCAATTCGCTCACCTACTCGTTTGTCCAGCCCGACATGAAGGCGAAGCTGCTGGCCGAATACGAGCACGCTGTGGCAGACTTCGAAGTAAAGTATCTCCCGGCCGATTCACTGACCCAGCTCGCGTCGGTCAAACCCGTCACCTACGGCTACGGCCAGCGCAACTGGGGTTTTCCTTTCGCGCAATAAAACGGTCCGCCGGTGCTCCCAGGTCGATGCGCCTCTCGATAGCTGAAAAGTTTGAACTGGGCGCGATTCCCGTCGCGACCGTTTTAGTCACCGGGTTGACGCCATCCTCCGGAGTGCGGCTCGAGATCGGCGAGCTGCTGGCTGGCGGCGCCTTGTTGATTCTACTGCAAGGATTTTGCCGCGATTTGTGGTTGCTCCGCCAGAGCCGGCGGCAGTCCGCTGCTTCCACTCGTGAAGTCAGCTGCATGTGTGTCGAGTCGGTGTTGGGCCTGACCGGAGTGGCGGTGGGCATCGGGCTCGTTGGCCTCGGCATCGCCCGGCTGGTATTCCTCAGCCCCCTCGTCCTCGCCATCGGCGTCGGTAGCACCATGCTCGCCGGCTACCTCCTCAAGGACTTCGTTTTCTCGTGGTCGCCGTGGAGGATCTACCGCGAGAAGGACCATGCCCAGGTTAACTTTCGCTGGCGGAAGTGAGATGCCTTGAGGTGGAACGCGGCCTCCGGACGCGTTTCTGCACAGCACCCACGCAGCCCGTCCGGCCTGTCCGCCATAGCCTTGGCGGCGGCGGAAGGCCGGGTTCCACCTGAAGCAATCGATGGCGCGGTGCTAAGTTTGCGGCGGCGATTTCCAACCGCGCAGTGCGTAATATTTTCCTTTCGGCTCAGCGGTCCAGCCGTTGATACCCTGCTTCGGCAGCCACCAACCGTGGATGACGACAATGCCCGCCGCAACGAGGCCGAGCATGACATAGAAGGCCTCGCGTCCGCCCAGCGCAGACACATAAACCGAGATCGCGCCCCCGAGTAACATCTTCACCACGCGGCGCCATTTGGGGATGCCGGCGGCGAACGGTTCGAACACGATGTTGCCGATGCAGCAGCCCCCGAAGGCCACCGCCAGCTCGAACCAGTAGGGCGAGTCCATGAGGACTAAAAAGGCGCCTTGGTTGCCGCTTTCGACGCGTTCACGACCAGCAGCGGGATGCTGGTGTTGTGCCGCACCCGGTCGATGGTGCTGCCATACAGCATATCCCCGATGAACTTGTGTCCATGCGAGGTCAGCGCGATGAGGTCGCAGTTCTCCGCGGCGGCGATCTTCACGATCTCGTTGGGCGGGTTGCCCAAGGCCAGCAGCGTATCCACCCGCAGACCCTCATCACGCAGCCGGGCCGCCTTGGCTTCCAGGTATTCGCTGTCCGCCTTCATCTCATCGGACTCGGCGAGCTTGAGCTGCTCGAAGTTCCGCGCCGCCCAGCCGTCGGCCACGTGGAGGAGCAAGAGTTCGGCTCCGACCTGGTGGGCCAGCTGGCTGATGTGCGGCAGGAGACGCAGATCGGCCGGACCGTTCTCCAGGGCGACAAGGATTTTCTTATACATGGTCGTTCACTTCCCACCGGTCAGGCCGGCGATATCCAGCAGCAGCTTCACGTTGAGGCCGATAATGACCAAAGTAATGGTCCAGCCGAGCAATTTTATCCACCAGGGATTCACGAATTCCCCCATCTTGGCCTTTTCACCCGTGAAGCGCATCAGTGGCCAGCAGGCGAAGCCGAGTTGCATGCTGAGACAAACCTGGCTGCCGACGAGCAATTCGGTTGATTTTTCCTCACCGTAAATCCCGATTATCACCACCGCGGGCACAATGGCGATGGCCCGAGTGATCAGCCGTCGCAACCAGGGCCGCAGGCGGATGTTGAGGAATCCCTCCATCACGATCTGCCCGGCCAGGGTGCCGGTAAGGGTTGAATTCTGCCCCGAGGCCAGCAGCGCCACCGCAAAAAGTATGCCGGCAAACGTCACCCCCAGCACACCGTCTAGCAGATGATAGGCGTCCTGAATCGCCGCCACATTCGCGTGGCCTGTGCCGTGAAAGGCCGCCGCCGCCAGCACGAGAATGGCGCCGTTGATGAAGAGAGCGAACATCAGCGCGAAGGTCGAGTCGATGGTCGCGAACTTGATGGCCTCGCGCTTGCCGCCGGCGGTCTGGGCGTATTTGCGGGTCTGGACGATCGAGGAGTGCAGGTAGAGATTGTGCGGCATCACCGTCGCTCCGAGAATGCCGATGGCGACGTAAAGCATGGCCGGATTGGTCAGGATTTGGGTGCTCGGAACAAAGCCTCCGAGCACGCCACCGAGGGCCGGCTTGGCCAGAAACAGCTCCACCGCAAAGCACCCGCCGATGGTCAGCATCAGGGTGATGACCACGGCCTCGAGCCAGCGAAAGCCCCGGTTTTGCAGGAGCAGGACAATCATGACATCCACCGCGGTGATCACACAGCCCCAGACCAGCGGGATGCCGAAGAGCAACTGCAGCGCGATGGCTGAGCCGATCACCTCGGCGAGGTCGCAGGCGGCGATGGCCAGCTCGCACAAGACCCACAAGAACCACACCACGGGGCGCGGATAATGATCGCGGCAGGCCTGCGCGAGATCCCGGCCGGTGGCGATGCCGAGCTTCACGCAGAGGTGCTGCAGCAGGATCGCCATCAGGTTGGAAATCAGGATGACCGACAGCAGCGTGTAGCCAAATTGGGCGCCACCCGCGAGGTCGGTGGCCCAGTTGCCCGGGTCCATGTAGCCGACGGCCACCATGAAACCGGGACCGGAGAACGCGAGCAGCTTGCGCCAGAAGCTGGCGCCGGTGGGCACCGCCACGCTGCCGTGTGACTCCGGCAGGCTCAGCGCCACGCGGGCGTGCCGCCAGCCGGGTTCCGCTGGTTTGTTCAGGATAATGGCTTCTTTCATGGGAAAGTCCTCAAAAGCCGTAGTTGAAACGCAGCACGTGGTTCCAGTCCGTCGCGCCGCTCGATAGCCCGCGATAAATCGCGTAGTCCCACCAGACAGACTCCGAGACATTCAGCGTCGCGCCGACGCCCATCGTGCCTGCCCATGGCGCGCTGCCGGAGGATTTGGCCATGGTCGCTTCACCATAAATCCCGATGGTCTTCAAAATGCGCCGGCTTACGGAAGCCGAGGCGAACCAGTGGGTGTCATAGCCGTCGTCATTGTCATTGCGCAGGAAATCCAGCCCGCCCATCGCCGCGAAATTGAAACCACCCACCAGTTCCGTCTGCAGGGGCACGATGATCCCCCCTTCCACGGAGTCATTCCCCACGCCGCCCGAATTGGTCGGCAGTTTCACATAGGGCAGCAGGGCGATCGCGGTGCTGGTCTCGGCGGACTCGTAAAACCGCCACTTGGTCCGCAAGTAAATGTCCCCCATTCCGGAATGCCGCTCGGTCAAGCCCGCCGCATCGAACTTTTGGCTGAGGGAAAATTGCGCACCCATCTGGATGTCCCAGTTGGCGGTCAGGCCGGTGGTGAGGAATGTCGAGGCGGCGCCGAACGCCGTGTATTTCAATCCGGGTTCCCGGTCGATGCTCAACGATATTGCATCCACCTCCAGCAGGAAGCGCCCGGGTTTGACCGTGGTGGTCCACTCTGTGATTTGCGCCGGGAGCGTGGCGGCGCCAAGAGTGAGGCCGAGGGCCATCGCGCGGAAAATGAGCAGGAGTTTGTTCATGGGGAATTCTTTCAGAACCGGCGCGAGAAACCTACGAAGGGCTGGTAGTCGGGAGCAGAGGCAGTGACGCCAAAGTTGCACCCGAGGTCGAGCTGGGTGTTGTCGTTGAGCGCGTAGGTCAGGCCGGCATCAAACTGCACCTGCCACTTGAAACCCGGCGCATCACCGGTCACCGCGACGAATTCCAGATAGCCGCCGAGCCGGGCCGTTAGGTCATGGGCGAAGGTGATGGTGTTGATCCACTCGGTCGCGCGCCCCCCCGTCCCGTCGCTGACAAAATCCACCTCGGTCATCGCCGCCGAGCTCCACCCGGCGGGCAGTTCGAATCCGAGGATGAAGATGATGCCGCCCTCGGTCTCGCCGTTGCGGATGCCTGAGGCCGCCAGCGGCCATTTGACGAACGGCATCATCGCAAAGGCGGTGCTCCCGCCGTCGTTGCCCCAGAAGTTGACCTTCAGCCTGGTAACCACGTCGCCAAAGCCTGAGGCCTTGTCGGTCGTGCCGGCGATGCGGTCCTCCACGCGCGAAATCACATGCGGATCGATCAGGAGTTGCAGGTCTACCCGGTTGGTGAGGCCCACTTTCAGGTTCAACGGCGCCACGCTCCAGTCGCGCCGGTGCACGTCCCCGCCCCCGGAAGTGTCGTGGTGCGAGCCGTGATGCACGAAGTCTATCTCGATCTGGAAACGCCCCGCGTCCACAGTGTAGGGGCTCTCCGTCTGATCCGGCCGGTCGGTGCTCAGCTCCCGCAACAGATTCCGCGGAGTCGGGTTGGCCAGCGAGTAGCCGGACTTGCCGGCCGTCCCCGCCGTCCCCGCCGTCCCCGCCAAGAGCAACAGGACGACCCCCGCTTGTAGGAACTTATACATAATGTAGCTTTGGCTACACTTTGCCCTCGACTTGTCAAGTGCTTCCCCTCTTAATTCGTCCGTGTCCCTGAAATCAACCGCCCGTGCCCCGGCCAAACCCGTGCGCCCCTCGGCCCTGCAGGCCGAAAGCTTGCGGCAGACCCGCCGCGAGCACGCCCACGAAACCGCCGAGGATTACGTCGAAGCCATCGCCGATCTGGCCGCCTCGCTCGGCGAATCCCGGGTCGTGGACCTGGCCCGGCGGCTGGGCGTCACCCACGTGACCGTCAACCGCACCCTCGCCCGCCTTCAGCGCGAGGGTTTCGTGTCGGTCCAGCCCTACCGGGCCATCTTCCTGACCCCCGCCGGCCGCAAGCTGGCCGCGGAGTGCCACCACCGCCACAGTATCGTGGTCGCCTTTCTGCGCTCGCTCGGCATCCCCGAGAAAACCGCCGAGATCGACGCCGAAGGCATCGAGCATCACGTCAGTCCGCAGACGCTGGCGGCGTTCGCCCGGCATTCCGCCCAATAATTGCCGCTGGAAGGCGGCGGCCGCCTTCCGGCTTGT
The DNA here is from genome assembly GCA_031387725.1 of Verrucomicrobiota bacterium. Taxonomy (GTDB): domain Bacteria; phylum Verrucomicrobiota; class Verrucomicrobiia; order Opitutales; family Opitutaceae; genus Lacunisphaera. The sequence continues at coordinate 88,184 of JANNDM010000086.1, forward strand.
GTGTCGGGGCCGGCGGGTGCATCTCTGCGCTGCATGTCGAAGAATTTCGCGCGCCTGGTCTTCAGCTTCACCTTGGTTTTTTTCTGCGCCTTTTTTCTCTGGCCCATCCTGCAGATATTGAAAGGCGGGTTTATTGATGCCGACGGCAAACTGACCTTTGCCTACCTCGGTTCGCTCCTGACCGACCCGATCTACCTCGGTGGTCTGGCCAACTCCTTTCTGCTCGCACTCACCACCACGACGTTAGCCCTGCTCATCGCCCTGCCTCTCGCCTTCGTGTCGGATCGGTTTCATTTTCCCGGCAAGGGGTTTCTCGGTTCGCTCATTCTCGTGCCGATGATCCTGCCGCCTTTTGTCGGCGCCATCGGCCTCAAGCAGATCCTCGGGCAATATGGCGCGTTGAACGCCCTCATCATCAACCTCGGCCTGCGCCCGGAGGGCTGGACCTTTGACTGGCTCGGCGCGAACCAGTTTCTCGGCATCGCCCTCGTCAACGCCTTCAGCCTCTACCCGATCATCTACCTCAATGCCGTCGCGGCGCTCGCCAACATCGACCCCGCCATGGAGGAGGCCGCCGAAAACCTCGGCTGCACCGGTTTCCGTAAATTCTTCCGGATCACCCTGCCCCTGATCAAATCCGGCCTCTTCGCGGGCGGCACCATCGTGTTCATCTGGGCGTTCACCGATCTCGGCGTCGCGCTCATCTTCGACTATTCTCGCGTGACCTCGGTACAGATTTTCTACGGCCTAAAGGATATCGGCGGCAACCCCTTCCCTTATGCCCTGGTCGCCGTGATGCTGTTCAGCTCCGTCGCCTTCTACGCGCTGGGCAAAGGCCTGTTCGGCCGGGACAACTACGCCATGATGGCCAAGGCCACCTCATCCGGCGGGCCGCAGCTCCTCACCCGGGGCCGCGCGTGGTTCTGCACCGTGCTCTTCGCCGGCATCACCTTCATCGCCGTGCTGCCTCACCTTGGCGTGGTGCTGGTGGCCTTCTCCAGCGATTGGTATGCCAGCGTGCTGCCGCGCAACTTCACCCTGCACAACTTCGAGGCCGCCCTCGGCCATGACCTCACGGTTCCGGCCATCGCCAACAGTCTCAAATACGCCAGTATCGCCACCCTCATCGACCTCGTGCTCGGCATCGCCCTCGCTTATGTGATCGTCCGTTCGAAGATCAAGGGCCGGCAGATTCTGGATTTCCTCGCCATGATGCCGCTCGCCGTGCCGGGCCTGGTGCTGGCCTTCGGCTACCTCGCCATGAGTCAGGACGGAAAGTTCTTCGCTTTCCTCAACCCGGTGCGCGACCCGACGATCCTGCTCATCATTGCTTACTCGGTTCGCCGCCTGCCCTATGTCGTCCGCTCGGCCGCCGCCGGTTTCCAGCAGACCAGTGAAACGCTCGAGGAAGCCGCCCAGAACCTCGGTTGCCCGCCGCTGAAGGCCGTTTTCAAGATCACGCTGCCTCTCATCACCGCCAACCTGATTGCGGGCGGCCTGCTGGCGTTCTCTTTCGCCATGCTCGAGGTATCCGACTCGCTCATCCTCGCCCAAAAACAACTTTATTATCCGATCACCAAGGCGATCTACGAGCTCTTCCAGCTCCTGGGCGATGGCAAGCTCATCGCCTCGGCCCTCGGCGTCTGGGCGATGGCATTCCTCGGCATCACCATCGTCGGCATGACGATCCTGCTGGGCAAGAAGCTTGGCGCGATCTTCCGGGTTTAGCGGCGCTAAACCCGCCTCGCCATGGCCCAACGGACGACGGCGGGCCGCGCACCGCCAATGGGTTCAATTGTTCGCCGCGAATTTGAACGACCAGTGCTCGGCGGTCACGATCCTGTGCGCCTCCTTTGTCGGTGGATCATAGCGCCATTGCGCTACGGCCACCATGGCGGCGGCGGCAAACTCGGGCCGCGTCGCCTCAATGACCTGCGGCAGCCGCACCCGACCTTCCTCGTCGATATAGAATCGCATCTTGACGCTGCCTTCGAGGGCCTGGCCCGTGAGGGCGGCGGGATACGCGGGCATCGGTTGATGGAGAGCCTTGGGCGCGACCGCGAGCGATTGCAGCTCCGGTATTCGCACGGGCTCGCGCAGTTTTTGGGCCACATAATCCGCCAACAGGCCCGCCTTGTTTTGATTGTGCGCAGCGATATAGACCACTCCCTTCAATCTGAATCCGATGCGCACCAGCTCCGCGGGCAGTTCCGTTCCCGGTGCGACTGGAGCAAAGCGCCAGGTGCGGGCCGCCGTCACCGCTGCTTCCGCGAACCGCCGGTCCGTGGCGTCGATCACCAGGATGTCGCCCGGCACCCCCGCCGCATCCCGGCCGATCGCCAGCGTGACCAGTCCGTCGGGAATCCCATCCATCCGGGCGCCCGCCGGAAATTCCGGCTCCGTGTATTTCGTCAACTTTAACTGGCTGATCGTGGACTCGCTTAACGAACCGCCGAGCACAAGCGGCGCGACCAGCACCGCGACGGCGCAGAGCCGCGCCATCAGCATCGCAGGAGTCTTCATGGCTTTGGGCCGGGAATATACTCCCAGCAAAGCTGGAATTCAAGACGGACAGCCCAGCTACCTAACGAAAATCAGGTCCTCCCCGGCAGGGCACGGCCTTGCGGGCAAGATTGCGGTTTTTGTCACGGATGACACGGATGGTCACAGATGACTGCTTTCTTTGCCTTGGCTTACCTCTGCTTGCCTCGCTGTAATTCCACTACCGCGGAACGAAGGCAGGTTCTCCGTTCCGCGCTCCCTGCTCCATGCTTTATCTTCTAACCGTCTCCTTCCTCTGGGCCTTCTCCTTCGGGCTCACCAAGGGCCTGACCTCCGGGCTCGACGGCACCTTCGTCGCGACCGCGCGGCTGGGCCTCGCGCTGTTGGTATTCCTGCCTTTCCTGCGACTGAAGGGTGTGACGCTCCGCACGGGACTCGCGCTCGCCGGCATCGGCGCGGTGCAGTTCGGGCTCATGTATCTGGCCTACAACGAAAGCTTCCGCTACCTGCCCGCCTACCAGGTTGCGCTCTTCACCATCACCACGCCCATCCTCGTCACGTTGCTCGCCGACGCGCTTGACCGCACCTTCCGCCTGCGTGCGCTGCTGGCGGCGCTCCTCGCGATGATCGGCACGGCGGTCGTGGTGTTTCAATCCGGCGCGCCGTTGGGAACGCTCAAGGGATTCGCCCTCGTGCAATTCGCCAACGCCGCCTTCGCCGTCGGCCAGATCGCCTACAAGCGGCTCCGCGCGAAACAACCGGCGCTCCGCGACCGCAACATCTTCGCGCTACTCTACGCCGGGGCATTTGTCACGGCGCTGACCGTGATGCTCCTGCAACCGGATTTCTCGGTCACGCTCAGCGGAACACATCTCCTCACCCTCCTCTACCTCGGCGTCATCGCCTCGGGTCTCGGCTTCTTTCTCTGGAACAAGGGCGCCACCCAGGTCAACGCCGGCACGCTGGCGGTGTTGAACAATGCCAAAGTGCCGCTAGGCGTCGCCTGCTCGTTGCTTTTCTTCGGCGAGTCCGCCGACCTCCCCCGGCTGCTCATCAGCCTCGCCCTCCTCGGCGCCGCCGTCTGGCTGGCCGAGAAACGATGATATGATCAGATGACTTTTGTCCGACGGAAAGCTGAGGCGAGGATGGCGAGGATGAGCGCGAGACCGAGGGCGCAGACGATGGCGGCGCCGGTGGGCAGATCGAGGACGTAGGAGCCATACAGCCCCGCTGCGCTCGCCAGGGTCGCCGTCGCCCAGCCGATGAGGAGCTTGGCCCCGAACCGGTCGGCGAGAAAATTGGCGCAGACCGCCGGCACGATGAGGAAGGAGAAGACGAGCAGCACACCGCCGATCTGCACAAAGCTCGTCACCACCCAGCCGAACATCGCGTAGAAGGCAAAGTCCCACCAGTGGATCGACACGCCCTGGGCCGCCACCCCGTCGGGATCGAAGGAGATGGCGAGGAATTTCTTCCGGCAGAACCAATGGACGAGCCCGATGGCCACATAGAGCCCGAAGGTGCGCATCACCTGCCCGGGCGTGACCAGCAGGACCTCGCCAATCAGAGTGCGGCGCAATTCCTCGTTGCCCTCGGGACTGCGGCTCAGGAGCAGAATGCCCAGCGCGGCCGTGACCACGTAAACGATGCCGATCAGGGCTTCCTGCGGCACGCGGTGGCTTTTGGTGCGCGTCAACGTGAAAATCGCGGCGCCGATGAAGGTAAAGCCGAGGGAAAGGAGGTAGCTCTCCCACGAGCTGGCCTCGTAGTGCAGCAGGATGCCGAAGCAGGCGCCCAGTGCGGCGACTTGGGCCAGCGCCAGGTCCACGAAGATTATTTCGCGCTGCACGATGTGCAGCCCGAGGTAGACCAGCAGTCCGGGCAGCAGCAGGCACGTCAGCAGCGGCCACTGCATGATTTCAAATGATTCGAGCATGGGAGAGGGGCGTTGGGCTGATCAGGGTTGGCCCGCGAAACCCCGGGCGGTCGACTGCACGAGATAATCCATCCATCCGAGGTAGTCCTCGGTGCCCGGTCCGCCGGGGAAAGACGGAAAATCCAGCACCACCGCGCCCGTGCGGCCGGCGACCGTCTCCGCGGTCCGGCGGTTTTGATACGGCTGCACGGCGATGAGCCTCAGGTTGCCCGCCTTCATCCGGGCGATGATCCCGGCGAGGTGCGCCGGCGTTGGCGGGATGCCCGGCTTCGGTTCGAGATACAGATCCATCGGCAGCCCGAAGCGATGGCCGAAATAGATCCAGTAGCTGTGATAGGTCACGAGGTGCCGGCCTTGAAAAGGCGCGAGCAATTTCCGCCATCCGGCCATCTTTTCGTCGAGCTGGCCGGTGAATTTCTGCAGGTTCGCCTGAAAGACCCCGGCTGAGCCGGCGTCGAGTTCACCCAGCGAGCGGGCGATGTGCGCCGCGACGATCATGGCGTTCAGCGGATCCGTGAGATAATGCGGATTGCCCGTGGCATGGATGTCACCCTGCGAGCGGTCGAGGACCGTCGGGATTTCCAGCAGGGCGATGCCCTCGGCGGCAGAGATCCGGCCCAACTGGCCGGCCTCGAGCTTGGGATTGCGCGCGCCCTCGAGGAGTGGCGTCAGCCAGCCGGCCTCAAGCTCCGCGCCGCCCTCGATGAGGGCGTCGGCGTGGTTGAGTTTGACGAGGAAACTCGGCTTGGCGTCCACGAAGTGCGGATCCTCGGTGGATTTGGCGAGGACGGTGAGGTCGATCAGCTCGCCGCCGACGGCCCGGGCGATGGCCCCGAGATCGGGTGTCGTGGCGACGACCCGCAGTTTGGCCGGTGCGGGCACAGCCAGCAGGCCGAGGAGGGGGAGGAGACGGAAGAGATTTTTCATGGGCGAGTGCCGGTTCAGTATTTGTGGGCGGCATGCGCCCCGAGGCCGAAATCGAGCCGCATCCAGAGGGAGCTGGCGCGGCCGAAGGCCTCGCCGTGATCGAAGTTGTATTGCAAGCGGATCTTCGTGAATTCGCTGGGCAGGAAGGTCAGCTCCGGGGAGAAACGGTAGCGCTCACCACGGAACGGATCACTCGCGTCATTGGCGCCCGCATTGCCAGTGGCGTAGTCATACCGCAGGCCGGCATTCCACCGGGACGAAAGGCCATAGACCAGCTGCGTGTAGAAGCCGTAGTCGCGCAGGGTTTCCGCCGGCAGCAGGGCCAGCGGGTCGGCCGCGGCCTCAAAGCGCCGGTAAAGTCCCTCGGTCTGCCATGCCAGATAAGGAAAGCCCCGGGTGGCGTTGGCCGGTTTCCATTTCCAGTAAAGATCGATGCCGTAGACTGCGGTGCGGGTGAGCGGACCGGTGTCGTTCGGACCAAACGCGGCCGAGACACCGGCCAGCAGGGTTTGCGTGTCGCTGAGCTCAAACGAAGTGGCGAAGCGCGGCAAGAGCAGCAGGTCCTGCGCCCCGCGCAGCGTCCGGTCGGTCGTCGCCCGGCCGGCGAAACGATTGACGCCGGTGGCATCGGGTTCGCCGGGATTGCGGAAACTGAAAGCCGTGCCCCCCTGCCCATCGAGGACGCTGAGGAAGAACTCCGCATAAAAAGACGTCGGCGCGAGCCACGAGAGCTGGGTGCCGATGCTGCGCAGACCTTCGGGCCCGAAGGTCCGGTTGAGGATGAGCGGCTGGTCCACGAACGTCCAGCTGTGCGGGTGCTGCGGATTCTGCCGGCCGAAGCCGGCGAAGAATTGCCCGGCCTTGAGCTGCAGGCCGGCCGGGAGCGAGGTCGACTGCACGTAGGTCTCCTCGAGTTCGATGGCGGTCTCGTTGTTCTTGTCCAGTTTCAGGACAATGTTGGCGAAGCCCTTGAAATAAGGGTCGATCGCGCCATCGAGGGCGATCTCGGCATTGCGCAGGGCGAAGCCCCGCTTGAGGGGATCGTGATCGCCGAGTTGCAGCCGGGCCGAGGGATCCGCGACACTCGACCAGCCGGCGTCAATCAACGCGCCGTAGCTGATGTTCATGTAGGTGGAGCCGGTCCGCGCCGGGGCGGCGGCCAAAGCCGGTGGCGCCAGGGCGGCTTCCCGCGGAAAGGCAGACGGGCGGACGGGGGCGGTCGAGTTGATCAACCCGTCCAGTTTCCGGGTGAGGGCGTCGATTTCCTGCTGCTGCTGCTGGCGGGTTTTCTCAAACGAGTCCTGCATCTGCTGCAGTTGATGTTTCAATTGCTGCACCTCGTCTTCCGCCGACCGGGCCGGGACGGCGAGGCAAAGGGCGGTGACGCAGGTGAAGATAGTGGTGAATTTCATGAATATATCCGGGACACAATGGTTGCTGGGCTGGGCACAGACTGCTGTCGTTCAAGGCACACGACCGGGGCTGAAAGCACCCGCGTCGCACCGTATCAGGCCCGCCGTCCGTCAAGACGTCACGTCAGGCGCTCGCACTGGCGGCTCAGGCCACCGGCGGACCACGCTCCGGCTGCAGCAGGTAGCGCGGAGTATCCAGGAAGATTTCCTGCGAGATGGTGCCCGGCAATTCACTCAAGTTTGCCGGCGATGGCGGCAAGGTTGTTATGGGCGCCGCTACTGAGACGCCACCCGCAAACAAGCAGACAGCACAGCCATCCTCCGCTGAGGCATGCTGGGTGGCGTGCAATTGTTTGTGCAGCGTCGGGCTCGCCGCAAACACTCCAAGGGCCAGGATCAGGAAGGCGCAGCCCGTCTTCAGCATTCGGTGAAGAAATCCCGCCGGGGGAGAATTGCCTCTGCGCTCCATGTGTCGCCCTAACATTCCCAGATCACCCCAATGGTCAAGTGGGGTCTTAGCTCAGATCACGGAATGAGCCGAACCCGGGATCAAACAACCTGCGATAAGTCCGCACCCGCCTTCGCCACGGCGAGGCAAGCGAGCAGCAGGCGTCAGCTTAAATCGCGAAAGGAGCCAAACTCGGGGTCGAAGAGCCGGCGGTAGGTCCGCACCACCATGCCGTCGGTCTGGCCGGCGAGGAAATCGCAGATGCGGCGGGCCTTTCCGTCCTGCGTCTTCTCCGCCTCGATGAGCCGGCTGACGTTGGCGGGCAGGATGCGGATGACGCGCTCGTTGCGCTCGGCGTAGTTTTCCCAGATGGCATTGTAGAGGGCGTTGATAACCACCCGGGCCTTGTATTCGAGCTGCTCGAGTTGCGGGCTCTCAAAGATGATATCGTTGGCCATCTTTTTGAAGAACGCGGCCTCGCTGAGCGCCGTCTCCTCGACGACCAGGTCATATTTGTAGCGGTTGGTTTTCTCCGCCATGAAATTGTCGCGTGGCTTGAGCCGGCAGGCCTGGATGAAGACGCCGATCTTTTTGGAAAAGGTGTTCTCCAACCGGTCGCGGCGGAGGGCGTCGAAGAGCGTGTCGAGGTGCCGTTGCTCGGCGGCGCCAATGGTCTCGCCGTCGGCCCAGCGCTCGACGCGCTCGACCGTGAGGAAACCCGCGCGCACGCCGTCCACGATGTCGTTGAGCGAGTAAGCCGCGTCGTCGGCCCAATCCATGATCTGGCACTCAACGCTTTTGAAATCGTTGAGCGTGTCGTCGCGCATCAGGCTGCCCGGGATCTTCGCCCCGCCAAACACCCAGTCGCGCACGGGAGCCTGCCCGTCGTAGATGAAGTGGTTGAGCGGCGGCGTGGCGAACTCGGTGTAGAGCTTCTTGTATTTGAGGACGCCGTCGAGCAACGCGCGGGTGGGCTGCATGCCTTTCACCCCGGATTCGTTCTGGTAGATGGTTTCGCAGAGCAGGTGCAGGGTCTGGGCGTTGCCCTCGAAACCGCCGCGACGTTTCATCAATTCCTGCAGCGTGCGCTCGCCGGAGTGGCCGAACGGCGGGTGCCCCATGTCGTGCGCCAGGCTGCAGGCCTCCACCAGGTCGGAGTCGATATAGAAATCGTCGCCGAGGGGATCGCCGCGGCTGATCAGCCAGGCGCAGATGGAGCGGCCGATCTGCGCGACTTCCATCGAATGCGTCAACCGCGTGCGGTAGAAATCATATTCGCCGCTGAGAAACACCTGGGTCTTGGATTGGAGCTTGCGGAAGGCATGCGCGTGGATGATGCGATCGCGGTCAATTTGGAACGGGCTGCGGTAGTCGGTCTTACGGGCGGTGCCCCACTCCTGCAGGTCAAAGGCGTTGTAGAAACGGTTGGGCAAAAGGAGAGGGATTGGGTGTTAGCTAAATAGATTCGTTTCGACAGAAGCACGGGATTTCGCAGGATGCCAGCATTATGGACAAGTCATTGCGAGGAGTCCCGCTTGGCGGGACAATGAAGCAATCCAGCTGGATCGCCCCGGCGCTCTTCGCGCACCTAGCGATGACAATCCAATAATTTCCCCCATGCCATACTCACGTTTGCTCCTATTCCTTGCGGCGACCTGCCTGAGCCTGACGCCCATCCTGCGGTGTGCCGAGCCAGTTTCGAGTCCCGGCCTGATCACCGCCGCCGACTTGCTGAACATCAAGCAGCTCGAGAGCCCCGTCCTTTCGCCCGATGGAAAATGGGTCGTTTATGTTGTCCGCTCCATGGAGCCCGACCTGTCAGCCGTGGCCTTGGCGAAGACTGAAGCCGGGGGCAAAGATTCGTGGACCTACCAGACGCACCTCTGGCTCGCCGTCACCGACGGCAAGACTGCGCCCCGCCAGTTGACCTACGGCACCACCCGCAACTCCAACCCCGTCTGGTCGCCCGCCGGTGACCGCATCGCCTTTGTGCGCGTGATCGAAAAGGAAAAGCCGCAGGTCTATCTGCTGTCGCTCGCCGGCGGAGAAGCCATGCCGCTTACCAAGCTCGAGACCGGCGCCACCAGCCCGCGCTGGTCGCCCGACGGCTCGAAACTCCTTTTCACCAGCTCCCGGTCCTACGCCCAGGTCCGCGCCGCCCTGGAAATGAAGTCGGCGGAGACCACCCCCACCTGGAGCAACGAGAAACCTCGGCGCAAGGCCAACGATACCGCCAACTGGGCGCTGAAGAAAGACCAGGAGGCGTCAGCCGTCGCCAAGCCTATGGCTGACTCGTCCCGCGGCGTTGCCGCAGGCGAGAAGGCCGGGGCCAAGAAACCGGAAGCCAAGCCTGACGGCACCTTGCAGGAAATCCGCGAGTGGCTGGCAAAAGACGAGGCTGAGGCAAACCCGCGGGTCGTAAACCGGTTGAATTTCCTCGCCGAAGGCGACCTCACCGTCGAGCCCGATTTCAATCAGTTCTACACTGTCGCGGCCAAAGAGGGCGCCGAGCCCGGGGCGATCACCCTGGGTTACGAGGACTACGCCGGCGCCGCCTGGCTGGCCGATGGCAGGAGCATTGTCTGCGTCGGCCCGCGCGACGGCAAACTGCACCCGGATCGCGACCGACTGAGCAGCCTCTACGTGATCGAGATCGCAACCGGCAAAGCGATGACGTTGCTGGAGGAGCCGGGCTGCAATTATTCCGAGCCGGTGGCATCGCCTGATGGCAAGTGGATCGCTTACGCCCTGCGGACCGGCGGTGAATTCAGTTTTGAGCAGACCACGGTCGCCATCGTGCCCTCCGTCGGCGGCACGCCGAAGGTGCTCACGCCAACTCTCGACCGCACGGCGACGAACCTACACTGGTCGGACGACGGCAGGTTTATTTATTTTACCGCCCCGGATCGCGGCCGTTTCCCGCTTTTCCGGGTGGCCACCGAACGGACCGGGCCTGAGACGTTGACCGCGCCAATTGACTGGGGTATCAGGGACTACGATGTCCGCGGCGAATCACTCGCGCAGATTGTGACAAATCCGGGCAACCCGTCTGAGCTTTACCATGGTGCGGCGGACGGCAAAAGCCCCCGGCTCCTCACCGCCCACAACAGCTTCTGGCTGAAGGACCGCCAGCTGAGCGCCTATGAGCCGCACCGGCTGGAGCAGGCCGACGGCATCACCGTGGACTACTGGACGATCAAGCCGGCAAATTTTGACCCGACGAAAAAATATCCCCTGCTTGTGCAGATCCACGGTGGGCCCACGGCCATGTGGGGCCCGGGCGAGGCGACCATGTGGCATGAGTTCCAGTTCTATGCGGCCCGCGGGTATGCCATCGTCTTTGCCAATCCCCGCGGCTCGGGCGGCTACGGGAAGGATTTCCAGCGCGCCAACTTCATGGATTGGGGCACCGGCCCGGCGAGCGATGTGCTCGCGGCCGCTACATTTGTGGCGAAAGAGCCTTGGATCGACGCCCAGCGGCAGGTGCTGACCGGCGGCTCCTATGGCGGCTACCTGACCGCCTGGATCGTCGGCCACGACCACCGTTTCAAGGCCGCCGTCGCCCAGCGCGGCGTCTATGACCTCGCCACCTTCTACGGTGAAGGAAACGCGTGGTTCCTGGTGCCACTCTACTGGGGCGGTTATCCGTGGCAGCCAGAGGTTCGGGCCCTCCTCAATCGGGAATCGCCTCTCAGCTACGTCGCCGACATCAAGACTCCCCTGCTCATCCAGCACGGTGATGTGGATTTCCGCACCGGCGTCATCCAGAGCCAGATCCTCTACAAGAGCCTGAAGCAGCTCGGCCGGGACGTGGAATACGTCCGCTACCCCCGCGCCACCCACGAGCTCAGCCGCAGCGGCGAGCCCAAGCAACGCCTCGATACTCTCGTGCGCTACGAGGAGTTTTTCCGCCGCTATATCGGGGGGAATTAGCCGCCCGGTTTGCACCCTCGCTGCCGGCACTGCCCGGTGGCTGCTTGCAGGCGATGCCCCCGGTTGTTAACTTCACCCTCATGCCCCACGCGCTCATTCCTACCCAATTCGGCACCTGCGGCATCGCCTGGAACGAGACCGGCTTGACTGGCTTCCAGTTGCCGGAGGTGACCGACGCGCTGACGGAGCAGCAAATTGCCCGCAAAGCCCGCAGCCAGCCGGCCACGGAGCCGCCGCCCGAATGGGTGCAGCGTCTCATCGCCCGGGTGCAACAGCATCTGGAGGGACAACTTCAGGATTTCGCCGGCACGGTGATCGACTGGTCGCGCGTAACCGATTTCCAACAAGCTGTCTATCTGCAGGCGCAAGCCATCAAGCCCGGTTACAAAAAGAGTTATGGCGAGATCGCCAAATTGATGGCGCTCGGCAACGAAGCCGCCCGCGCCGTCGGCGTGGCCCTGGCGACCAACCCCTGGCCGCTCATCGTGCCGTGTCACCGGGTGGTCTCGGCCGGAGACAAGATGACGGGCTTCTCCGCCCCGGGCGGAGTCCGCACCAAGACCCGTCTGCTTGCTTTGGAAGGCGCGGAGCTGCTGTCGGACTAAGCATCCCGGGGCAAGCCCGGGGCATTTGACCAAACCCATCATGCCCAAGCATCCCCACTTCCTCGATCTCCAATGTAGCCACGAGCGTGAGCGAGTGGACGAGACTCCACTCGCTCACGCTCGTGGCTACACTTCAACCAAGCCGGAGCCGTTCGACTCCGCTCACGGTCGGCGACTGGCTCCGGGGTATCGGACCCACTGCGAATGAAACGGCCAGTCCAAATGGCAGGGCGCACCGGCCCGGTGCACCGCGGCGGAGCGGGCCGCTCCGCCCTATCTGCCATGAAGCCAACACTCGGTTTTGATCCCGCCGCCGCCCTGGCCCACTTGCAGGCCAGTGAGAGCGAGCTTGCCGTGTTGATTGCGCGGATCGGGCCGTTTGCGCTGGAGTTGAAGGCGGCCGACAGCCTGTTCGAGGCGCTGCTCCGTTCCATCGTCTACCAGCAATTGCACGGCAAAGCGGCGGCGACCATCCATGGCCGCGTGCTGGCCGAGCTGGCGAAACACGGCGGTCCGACCCCCGAAGCGCTGGCCAAGGCACCCGATGCCGCGCTGCGCCGCGCCGGCCTGTCCCGCAATAAGCTGCTCGCGGTGCGCGACCTTTCCGCGAAATGCCGGGAAGGCACCGTGCCGTCGCTCAAGGCGGCGGCGAAGCTCGGGGATGATGAACTGGTGTCGCGGCTGACCGAAGTGCGCGGCATCGGACCATGGACCGTGCACATGCTGCTGATATTTTATCTTGGCCGTCCCGACGTGATGCCCACCGGCGACTTTGCCATTCGACTCGCCTTCAAAAAACTCTACCGCAAGCGCAAGGATCCGGCTCCGGACGCTATTATCAAGCACGCCCGCCGCTGGCAGCCTTATCGCTCGGTCGCGAGCTGGTATCTGTGGCGTTCGCTCGACAGCGGTTAGCCAATCCCTCTAATCTGCCGACCTACCAGCCATGTCACCCCACGATAGCGTCCCTGTCAGTTATCCGGAGCAGAGCATCGGTAGTTTAATGGAACCGCCCATCGCGGTTTTCCCAAAGGAAATTACGGTGGCCGAGGCCACCGAGGAGATCCGGGAACTCGCCAACACCAGGCTGTTCACCTATGGTTACATCACGGACAAAAACGGCGCGCTTCTGGGCGTCGTGACCATGCGCGACTTGCTGCTGCACCAAGATTCGGACCGGCTGGAAAATTTCATGCTGCGCCAGCCCTTCTTCCTGCAACCGGCCATGGACCTGATGGAGGCCATGCGGCTGACGGTGAACAAGCACTACCCGTCCTACCCCGTTTGCACTCACGCCGGTGTGCTCATCGGCATCGTCCGCGGCTCCCGGATTTTCGAGCAGCAGGCGATCGAGATCAGTGCGCAAGCCGGCACCATGGTCGGTGTCGAGAAGGAGGAGCGAGCCGCCACGCCCTTTTTGACCAGCCTGAAATTCCGGCACCCGTGGCTGCAGTTCAACCTGCTGACGGCCTTTGTCGCGGCCGCCGTGGTGGGCTTGTTTGAGGATACGATCGCCCGCATCACCGTGCTGGCGGTTTTTCTTCCCGTGCTGGCCGGCCAATCCGGCAACACCGGTTGCCAGGCCATGGCGGTAGCGTTGCGCGGCCTCACGCTTGGCGAATTGAAGCCCGAGCATCGCCACCGTTTTCTGGTCAAGGAGGGGGCCCTCGGCCTCGCCAACGGCATGATGGTCGGGCTCAGCGCGGGTTTGGGAATGTTTTTCTACGCCACCCTGCACGGCACCGACATGCCCGCCTTCCAGCTCAGTGCGATCGTGTTTCTGGCCATGACCTGCAGCTGCTTTCTCAGCGGAGTCTCGGGCGTGATGATCCCGCTGACCCTGAAAAAACTTGGGTTCGACCCGGCGACCGCATCCAGCATCTTCCTGACCACCGCGACCGACGTGGCCAGCATGGGGTTCTTTCTTGGCCTGGCGACCTTGTGGCTGGATTGAGCCACGGTTTGGTGGGGCAATTAACCCTTCCGGGCTAGCCGTTCTCAGTTGTCTCATTGAGGGCCGGACTTAGTTTGCCGCCAATCCAACTCACTCATGCCCTCTACCATGCGCGCCATCGTCAAGCCCACCGCCGCACCCGGTCTCATCATGACGGAGGCGCCCGTCCCCGCCCCCGGCGTCAATGACGTGCTGATCAAGATCAAGAAGACCTCCATCTGCGGCACCGATGTGCATATCAATAAATGGGACAAATGGGCGGCGCGCACGATCAAGCCGCCGCTGATCATCGGCCACGAATACGTCGGCACGGTGGAGGACGTCGGCAACGGGGTCACCGACCTCGCCAAAGGGCAGCTCGTCACCGGCGAAGGCCACATCGTCTGCGGGCACTGCCGCAACTGTCTCGCCGGCCGCCGCCACCTCTGCCCCAACACCATCGGCGTCGGGGTGAATCGCAACGGCGCCTTCGCCGACTACGTGGTCATCCCTCATTCCAACATCTGGAAGATCCCGGCCGGCCTGGACCTCGATGTGGTATCCTGCTTCGACCCGCTCGGCAACGCCGTGCACACGACTCTTTCCTTCGATCTTGTCGGCGAGGATGTGCTCATCACCGGGGCGGGCCCGATCGGCTGCATGGCCATCGCCGTGGCGCGGGCCGCCGGCGCGCGCAAGATCGTCATCACCGACATCAATGACGGTCGGCTTGAGCTGGCCAAAAAACTCGGCCCCACCCGCACGGTCAACATCATGAAGGAGAATCTGACCGATGTCTGGCACAAGGAACTGGGCATGAGCGAGGGCTTCGATGTTGGCTTGGAGATGTCCGGCAGTGCCCAGGCCTTGAACCAGATGATCGACAACATGGTGATGGGCGGCCGCATTGCTTTGCTCGGCGTGCATCCCGGCGAGGCGCAGGTCGACTGGAACAAGATTGTTTTTAAGATGCTGAATCTGAAAGGAATTTACGGCCGGGAAATGTTTGAGACGTGGTATAAGATGACCGCGCTCGTGCAAGGAGGCCTGGACATTACGCCCGTCATTACCCACCGGATGCCGGTCGCGAATTTCCAGGAGGGGTTCGAGCTCATGGGAGCCGGTAAATCGGGCAAAATTGTCCTGAACTGGGAATGACCCGATGAACGTCACCTACACCGCCCACCTGAAGAAAACCCTCGGCGAAATCGAGACCGCCGGACTTTACAAACGTGAACGCGTCATCACGACGCACCAGACGGCGCACATTGGTGTTGCGGGAAGCCCCTCGACAGGCTCGGGGCCGGCTGATCGCCGGGTGCTGAACCTCTGTGCCAATAACTACCTCGGCCTCGCCGACCATCCCGAACTCATCGCCGCCGCGCATGAGTCGCTCGACCGCTGGGGCTATGGCCTGGCCTCGGTGCGCTTCATCTGCGGCACGCAGCAGATCCACAAGGATCTCGAGGCGGCGATGTCTAACTTCCTCGGCACCGAGGACACCATCCTCTACTCGTCGTGCTTTGATGCCAACGGCGGCCTCTTCGAGACGCTGCTCGGGGCGGAGGACGCGGTTATTTCCGACGAGCTGAACCACGCCTCCATCATCGACGGGGTGCGGCTCTGCAAGGCTCAGCGTTTCCGCTACAAGAACAACAGTCTCGAGGACCTTGAGGCGAAGCTCAAGGAAGCCGACGCCGCCCGGGCCCGCTTCAAGATGATCGCCACCGACGGCGTGTTCTCGATGGATGGCTTCATCGCCAACCTGAAGGGCATCTGCGACCTCGCGGACAAATACGCTGCGCTGGTGATGGTGGATGACAGTCACTCCGTCGGTTTCATGGGCCAGACCGGCCGCGGCACGCACGAGCATTGCGGCGTCATGGGCCGGGTGGATGTCTTCACCGGCACCCTCGGCAAGGCGCTCGGCGGCGCCACCGGTGGTTACACGAGTGGGCGAAAGGAAATCATCGACCTGCTCCGCCAACGTTCCCGTCCCTACCTCTTTTCCAACACGATCGCCCCGAGCGTCGCCGCTGCCTCCATCAGGTGTCTGGAGATGCTCAGCGGTTCGACCGAACTGCG
This sequence comes from Verrucomicrobiota bacterium, assembly GCA_031387725.1. Lineage (GTDB taxonomy): Bacteria > Verrucomicrobiota > Verrucomicrobiia > Opitutales > Opitutaceae > Lacunisphaera. The sequence continues at coordinate 103,965 of JANNDM010000086.1, forward strand.
GGATAAATTGGAGACCAACACGAAGTTTTTTCGCGACGGCCTCACCCAGGCCGGCCTCACGATCCGTCCCGGCAGCCACCCGATCGTGCCCGTCATGCTCGGCGACGCCGCGCTGTCCCAGAAAGTCGCCGCCCGCATGCTGGAGAAGGGGGTTTACGTCATCGGCTTCTTCTACCCCGTCGTGCCGCAGGGCATGGCGCGCATCCGCACCCAGGTGTCGGCAGCCCACAGCCGCGACGACCTGGCCTTTGCCATTGAGAAATTTGCCGAAGTGAAGCAGGAATTTGGTCTCTGATGGTCACACCCGCCCAACTCAAGAAACTCAAAGCCGCCGCCCGGACTGCCGCCGGCCGCGCCTACGCGCCCTACTCCAAGTTCACGGTCGGCGCCGCGATTCTTACCTCGAGCGGGAAAATCTATTCCGGCTGCAACGTCGAGAACGCCTCTTATGGTCTGACCAACTGCGCCGAGCGCACGGCCATATTCAACGCCGTGGCCGCCGGTGAAAAGAAACTCCAGCTGACGTGCGTGGTGGTCTACACGCCGACCGACATGCCCACGGCCCCCTGCGGCGCGTGCCGGCAGGTTATCAACGAATTCGGGCCCGACGCCCGCATCCTCTCCATTTGCCGCGGCAAGGGCCACATCGCCTCCAGCACGCACGAGCTGCTGCCCGACGCCTTCGGCCCGGCGGACCTGGCCTAAAGCGAGTCGGTGAACTTCGTCAGTTCCGCCCAGTAGCGCGGTCCGGTGAAGTCAGCCAGTCCGGCGTGCTGCCCACCTTCGACGAAGAGCCTGGCCTTCCGGGCCGTGATGGCGGCATAGATTTTCTCGCCATGCCAGAACGGCACGACTTCGTCGGCTGTGCCGTGGATAACGAGGATGGGAAGTTTCAGCTCCGGCACCTTGGCGATGTTCACAAAATTGTCCCCGGGAAAAAGCGGGACACGGGTCAGCACCCGATACGCGCTGACAAAGGCACCTTGCATGACGAGCCCGGCGGCCGGTTGCTGCTTGACCAGCTCCACCGCGGGACCGCTGCCGAGGGAATAACCGAAGATAACGATCCGGTCGGCCGGCACACCGAGCCGCGTGCGCAGGTAGTCGTAGGCCGTCCGGGCATCGACATAAAGATTGGCCTCGGAGGCCGTGCCCCCGCTGCGGCCATAACCGTGATAGTCCACCGCGAAGACGGCATAGCCTGCCTTGACGAAGTCTGGCAAATATTCACCCACACTGCCCAGCTGCTCGTAATTGCCGTGCAGGTAGAGCACGGTGTATTTTGCCGAGGGGTTCGGCCAGTGCCGCGCCGCCAGCTTCACGCCGTCGGGCGCGGTCAATTGGAGGTAATCGGCAGTCAGGTCGTAAGTGACAGGAGGCTTGGGGAAAATCATCCCCGGTGCCGCGAAATGGGCCCAGATGCCGGTGACGGCATAAGCCAGGAGGAGCAGCGCGAAGATGCGTCCGGCACTTAAAAGGAGTTCGGGCATCGAGGATTTTTCTGGGTTTTGCCCGGAGTTGTGCCCCATGACCTTAGTCAAGTGCAAGCAACTCGCGCACGCGCGCCACCACCTGGTCGCGCGGCACATCACTTTCGGAGCGGTCGGTCAGGTTGCGCAGCTTCACGACGCCTTTGGTCAATTCATCGGTGCCGTAGACCAGTGCCAGCTTGGCCCCGGATTCGGAAGCCGCCTTGAATTGTTTGCCGAAGGCCAGTTCCTTGAAGGGATACTCGACGCGGACACCTGCCGTGCGCAACGCGTGGATGTCGGCAAGGGCCGCCTTGCGCTCCGGCTCACCGCCGATGACGACGTAAACCTGAGGCGCCGTTGTTTGGATCGGAGCCAGTCCGCGCTGCTCCAGCAGCAAACCGGTGGTCACGTCGCCAATGGCAAAACCAACCGCCGGCAGATCAGCATAGCCGAGTTTTTTGATCAGATCGTTGTAGCGTCCGCCCCCGGCCAGGGCGCGCAGGTCACCCTTGCGGTCAAAAGCCTCAAATACAAAACCCGTGTAGTAGGCCAGGCCGCGGACGACGCTCAGATCAACTTTGATGAAATCGCCTAGCCCCATGGCCTTGAGCCCTTCCAGCACACACTTCCACTCAGAAAGTCTCTTGGTGACTTTCTCTAGTGCTTCAGGTTTTGCATCCTTTACCCAGTGCAAAATCGTAGTTTCCAGGTTATCGATGGAGTTTAAATCCCAAAGAGCTTTGATGCGATTTTTTCGCAAATCATCCAATTTGCCGAACTGTTCATCAAAGGCCTTGAAAGCGTCATCGCCCATCTTCTCATGACGGTCGATGGCGGTGAGAAGGCTACGCGACTGAGTGTCATTGAAGCCCAGCGCCTCCAGGTAAAAGAACCAAAGGTCGCGGTCGCTGAGCCGGATGGTGAAATCATCCTTGGTCAGGCCGAAGCCGGCGAGACATTGGATAAGCAGCGCGATGAGCTCGATTTCAGCCTCCGGGCCGGGCTCACCAAAGATGTCGGCGTTCAGCTGATGGAAGGCGCGCAGCCGGCCCTTCTGGGCGCGTTCGTAGCGGTAAAATTCGGCGATACTGAACCACTTGATCGGTCGTTTCAACGACCCGGCCTTCTCGCCGACCATGCGACACACGGTGGGGGTCATCTCGGGCCGCAGCGCCACCTCCCGGCCGCCCTTGTCCGTGAAACTGAAAAGCTGGGTTTCGATCTCGTTTCCCGACTTGGCCTTGTAGAGCTCCAGCGGCTCAAGGACCGGCGCGTCGTATTCCTGAAAGCCAAAGGTGGCGGCGGCCTGGCGCCAGACACGAAAGATACCCTGACGGCAGGAATAATTCTCCGGGTAAAAATCCCGGAAGCCCGGGAGCGACTGAAAGCCGGCCATGCCTCGCTGCGACTAAGCGCGCGCTCAGGCCGAGGCCGGGGGCGGCGGGTTGCTGCGCAATTTATCCAGGCTCAGCTGCTTGATCTTCTGCTTGAGAATCTTACCCGACTTGAACTTCACCACGGCGCGCTCCGGGATGACGACCTCGGTTTCAGGTTTGTTCGGATTGCGGCCCACGCGGGCCTTGCGGACTTGGACCTCGAGGACGCCGAAGTTACGGAGCTCGACGTTGCGGCCAGCCGCAAGTGCATCCATGACAATATCGAGTGTCATTTGCACCGTGTCTTGGATTTGCTTCTGCGGGAAGCCGGTCTTCTCGTAGATTTCGAGGACGATCTCTCGTTTGGTCAGATTAGTCGACATGGCGGAGTGGGGTTGAAAAAA
>JANNDM010000021.1:0-2739 GCA_031387725.1 Verrucomicrobiota bacterium
CACCACCGCCCGCGAGCAGCGGCACGCCGGCGCCGGAACCGCCGCCGCCGCTGATCATCCCGCTGACCAGCGGGCGCAGCACGAAGAAGATCACCGCCATGCTGGCGATCAGCGCGGCGAGAATTTCCGCGCCGCGCATGATGTCGTCCTTGCCGAACGAGAACATCGAGGGCTTGGCCGCTTCCGTACCCGCGATGGCGGTCTGTGCGAACTTGAGGTTGACCACTTCGACCTTGTCGCCTCGCGCTTCATCGAAGCCGACGGCGGATTTCACCAGCGCGGTGATGCGCTCCAGTTCCTGCGGTTCGCGGGCTTTCCACGCCGGCGGCTGACCATCGGCGCCGGGGGTCGTGATCCCGTCCACGGCGACCGCGACCGAGAGCCGCTTCACGCGCCCGCCCTCGTTGATCTCGGTCGTGGTGGTGTTGGAGATTTCGTATTTCACCTGCTCTTCGGTGTGCTCGGAGGAGTCACCGCCGCCGCCCGCGCTGTCGGCGCCCGCGCCGTCGGGGAGGTTGCGGGTCGCGCTCGCGCCACCGCCGCCACCACTGCCGCCGCCCGTGCTGGAGTCTTCGGTCGAATTTGTTTCGCGAACGACACGACCTTCGGGATCGAACTTTTGCGAGGTCTGGGTCGTCCGGTTGAAATCGACGTCGGCAGCCACCTGCACCCGCGCGGCGCCGGCGCCGACGACGCTCTCGACGATTTCCTGCACTTCCTTGCGCAGCCGTTCCTCAAGCCCCGCGCGGCGCTCGTCCATGGCTTCCGCTGCGGCGGCGCCGTCTTCGCCGTCTTCAGCGGCGGCGAGAAGGCGGCCGCTGTTGTCGGCGATGGTCACGTGATTGACCGCCAGCCCGGGCACGGCGCTGGCCACCAGGTTGCGGATCGCGCGGACCTGGCCGGCCGAGAGCTGGCCGCCGGAAATGTTCAGCACGATCGAGGCGGTCGGGTTCTGGCGGTCCTGGGCGAATAGCTGCCGCTCCGGCAGCACCAGGTGGACGCGGGCCTTTTCCACGCCGTGGATGGAGGCGATGGTGCGGGCCAGCTCGCCTTCCAGCGCGCGCAGGCGATTGATGTTCTGTTGGAACTGCGTGGCGCCGAGCGCGTCCTGCCGGTCGAAGATTTCGTAGCCGACCGAACCGCGCGAGGGCAGGCCGTCTTCCGACAGCATCAGCCGCGCCGACAACACCTTGGAGCGCGGCACGAAGATCGTCGTGCCGTCTCCTTTCAGCTCGTACGGGATGTTGGCGGTGTCGAGCTTGGCGGTGATCTCGCCGGCCTCCGCCATCTCCACGTCGGAGAACAGCAGCGCCTTCTCCTCGCCGCCGACGCGGAACATCAGCGCAAACAGCGCCGCCGCCACGACAGCGGTAATGCCCAGCGCCGCGAAGAGGCGCATGGGGCCGAGTTTCATCAGCGCGTCGGTGAAGGCGTTCACGGTCGGGTCGCCACATTCCTGCGGGCGCGACGGGAGTGTCACGCACTAGGCAGAAATTGCCGGTTGCCGTGAAAGTATGGTTAAGACGCCGCAATTCTTTTGACGCCCGCTGCATTTTACCGGCGCGCGCGAAAGCGCCGCCGATGCGGTTTCGCGTTTTCCCTCCCCAATGGGAGGCGGTCTTTTCTCCCGCTCAAGCGGGAGGCGGGGCGCAGGTCAGCGCCGGCTGGCCGGCGTGAGCCGGCGGGTAATGGCGCTCACCTGCGCCCCGTTGGATGGACCGTTCTTCCCGGATCACGGCCTCGGGAGTTCTTTGTAGGCCTTGCCAGGGCCAGCCCGCCGGATGGTCAACCCCGCGAACGGCGCGCGCACCTCCGGAAGTTTAGCTCCCACCGTGCTTGCCGGTTCGGCGTGCGCTGGGGTTCGGATACCCCTACGGCTTCCTCCCGGTTTGCGACCCCGGGAACTAGACCACGCCGGCCCATCGCCAACCGCCCTAGAGTCCGGAGCTCACGGGCCCTCCCTTGGTTGACTGCGGGGAAGGTGATGGGAAAATTAGCCTTAGTCAAGGGCTAATATTCTCCATCCCTCGCCCCCGCGAGGGGGAGAGGGACGGCTTCGCGGCACGCGAAGCAGGGTGAGGGGGCGAGGTTCAGGACAGGGCTCGTCCTCGGAGACGCCCCCTCATCCGGCCTGCGGCCACCTTCTCCCCCTCGCGGAGGAGAAGGGCAGCTCGGCGCTGGAACTGAAGGGTAATTTGAACCGCGTGGCTCCGCCATTTCCAAGCGAACGTCGGCTAACCGCGGAGCCTAGGGCGCTGGAGCGACTGGTGGCCTAAGAGTCTCGCCAGTGTTAGCTGGGAACCATACTGGGCGGCTAAGGGACACCTCAGTGACAAGGAGGCGCGAGCGCAGAAAGCAGCGCGGAGCATTGCGGCTGCACATGCCGCCGATCCTTGCAGCAATTGAAGGCGACATGCGTGCGCACGCCGCTACTTTTTTGGAGGACGGCTTCGATGCGCCTTACGTCGCGGCCGCATATTACCTAATCAGGCGGCTGATTTCACAGCCTGTCGCTGACAAATACTTCGTCAGGAAGAGCGGGCTCATGACCGGGCGCGACGGGTCGCGCATGGTGAGCTTGGGCGAGACGCTGTTTGAACTCCGATCCACACCAGGCGTTTTGGAGTTTTGCGCGCGCATCCGAACCAACGACCAGACGATATTCTATGCCAATGAAGCCTACGCCACGCGCCTATTCATCGATCACGGATTTCGGATCAGGGCCTTGGTGGAGTCTGG
>JANNDM010000028.1:0-19792 GCA_031387725.1 Verrucomicrobiota bacterium
GAGCCGGTCCGAGACGCGCTGGATGATGGCGAAACTTTCCAGCACCTTGACCTGCGTATTCAGGTCCTCCGCCGAGCGGATTTCGTTGTCCCCCACGCTCTGCACCTGCATCACCACCTGGTCGCGGCGGAAAACCTGCACGCTGGCAACCGACTGGAATTGCGGGACGCGGGTGAAGGTAAAGATGGTCGCGGCGGAAAAGATCAGCGTGAAGACGAGCACGATATACCACGCCCGTTCGCGCAGAATGAGCACGTAGTCCTGCACACTGCGCTGCATCGGGTTGTCGCCGTGGCCCGCCGAGCCATAGCCGCTGTAGCTCGTGCCATAGTAGGTGTAGGGATAGGCTTCGCCGGAACCCGATGCTTTGTCCGCCTTGGGGGCTGTGTCCATGTTGCTCAATTTTAAAGCAGGCGCTCCGGCACAAAGACAACATCACCCTTGAGGAGCAGCCATTGCTCGCCCGAGGCGCCCTTCATCATGTCGTCCACGTTGATGATGAAATTCTCTGTCTTCCCCTCGGCGCTGGTGCGGGTCAGCCGCACGCGCTTCAGGTCGGCGATGCGCGACTGGCCGCCGGCGCGGGCGATGGCCTCGACCAGGCCCATTTTCTGCTCAGGCGGAAAGACCACGACCCCGGGCTGATTGACCGACCCGACCACTTGCACCGTGCGCTGGGTGTATTCCAAGACCGTCAGGTTGACCTGCGGATTCACCAGGTAATCCTTGTCATAGAGGCTGCGGATAATCTCCTCGGTCTGCCGGACCGTGCGCCCGCGGAGGTCGATGGTGCCGATCAGCGGCAGGGTGATGGTGTATTCCTGGGTGATGCGCACCTCGCGCAGCAAATCCGGCTCCTGGAAGATCAGCACTCGGATCAAATCCGAGGGTTGCAACACGTAATCGGTCGCCGCCGCCGCCGCCGGCTGGGGCGGGGCCTCGGTCGCGCCCAGGGCACAACCCAGCGCCAAGGCGAGGAGAGGCAGCAGCCGGGTGACTCGTGTAGGCATGAAAATGAGGAATAAAAAGCGGAAGAAGATCAGCGACCTTCTTCCGCTCGTAAGCCGGGAAACGTGCTCAGTAACGGATGTTGGCGCCAACGACGAACACGCTGTTGGTGAATTCTGCCGACGCCAGGCCGGAACTGTTATTGCGGTAAGTGTAGGTGGCGCCGAAATTGACCATGGCGTTCAAGTCGTAGCTGAGGGCCAGCGAGCCTTCGAGGAAATCATCGGAGCGCGTCGAGTAGTCGGTCTTGCGGAGGCTCAGGCCGCCGGTGAACGACCACTGGTCCGTCATTTTGCTGCTGGCGCTCAGCCCGATGGTGAAATTCTTAGTCGAGTCACCCGTGCCGGAGGAGCCGAAGTCATTGGTCAGATTGAAGCGATAACTGGTCTTCTCCGAGAAAGCATAGGTGAGGTTGCCATCAAATCCGATCTGGTTGTCGTCGCCACCCACGTCCAGGGAACGCTGGGAGAAACCCACGCGGACCTGACCGATCAGCTTGGGGGAGAATTCGCCGCGGGCACCGACGCTGAGAAAGTGATCGGTGCTGTCGAGGCCCGAACCACTCAACTCGGAACTGCGATAGCGGTAACCCACGCTCCAATCCAGCTTGGGGTTGGTCTTGAAATACACATCGATCGGCAGGCTCCAGATGTCGCTATCGGAGAAGCTGGCGACGCTGTAGTCGGTTTTGGCAAAGGCAAGTCCGACCGCGAGGCTGGTTTTCTCGGAGAAGCCGAATTCAACTTTGCCCCCAAGGTTGGTCAGATCGCGGCGGACGATGGTGCCGGTGACCCGGATATCATTGTCGTTCTGGGCGACTTCAGCGTAGGAAGCGTTGAAATCCGCCTTGGTTACACCGTTATCGTAGGCGCTCATGAACCCGAGGTTGGCGAGCTCCGTGTCTTGGTTGTCGTTGTCGCTGTAGCGGCGGATTTCTTCCCGGAAATATAGATTACCCTTGGTGACAGAGCCTTTGCCGAACACCAGATCCAAGCCCGGAGTAAAGCTGAAGATCGTATCCGACTGCTCATTGGTCGTGTCGAGGTAGATGTTATCGTCAGCTGCCAAGGTCACGTTCGCGGTGACAAATAACTCGGCATTGTCGCCCACCGCCATGAAGGGGGCGGCCTTTGCGCTGATGCAGAGGAACGCTGAAAAAAGCGCGATTCGTGTGATGTGTTGTTTCATATGCTGGCTCCAGAGGAGTGCTTTAGGTCATTGCGGATTGCTTGTTCAAAAAACTGCAAATCACTTTCCTATACAAGCCAATAAATTGTGCTTTTTCTGCAAACAAAATGTCCGGAACAAGAGGTTGGCTGATAGGTTGCTTATCGCGGGTGTTCATTAGATAGAAAGTCTCAATGGATTGGCGCCCAATCAGTATGGTCGCAGGTGAAAATGGTCCCGCGCTTCGGATCAGGTGGCGTTGGTTAGGAGGGATATTTCTATTATCAGTGCTGGGATTGTGGCTGCTGCTCATTCTTGGCGCTTGGGCTTTCGTGAAATACCGCCGGGACTTCCCGGGCGTAAAATACACCGACCTGTTGTGGCCCGGCCGTTGGCCCCAATACCGGGTGAGGATGGGCGACTATTACATCGGCCAAAGTGATGCTCTGATGAAACAGGGTGATTACGTCCTCGCGGTGCACAAATTGCGGGTCGGGGTGAGCAAGGCACCCGCCAATGCTCAGGGCCGCACCTTGCTCGCCCGGGTCTATCTGGCTTCCCGCCGGCCAGACCGGGCCAAAGAGGTGCTCCTCGACGGTCTGACCTATCTGTCGGGCGATCCGGCTTACTTGCAAAGCACCCTGGCCTTCCTGCTCGAGTTTCAAGAGGACGCAAAATTGCTGGAGGTCACCCACCGGTTGCTCACGGCCCCGGCCAACCCCGCGACCCGGCCTCTGCTCGCCACCTTTGCCGCCACGGCCGCATTCTACCGCGGCAACTATGCCGAAACGGAAGACCTCCTCGAGCGCCACCAGTTGCGCGACTCGCCCGATGGCGTGGCCCTGCAAGCGCGCATCGCCTGGGAACGCGGGCTGCCTGAGCTGGCGCTGTTGCGCTTGAAGGATGATCTGGCGCTCCACCCGGATCACGACGGCGCCCGCCTCCTGCTGACCGGCTATTATCTCTCCCTGCATCGCATCAGCGAATGGGAATCCGCCTTGGTTGAGCGTGTGGCCAGCGACCCCCTGTCCCCGGCCCCGCGGGTGGCCTACCTCCAACTCCTCCACCGGCGCGGTGACCAAGCCCGATTGGAGCAGGAAACCACGGCCCTTCTCCAGCAATTCGGTCAGGATCCCGCCGCGCTGCTGTTGCTCGCGGATTTTGCCGCCAACTCGGGCCGGCCGGATCTGGCCCGCCGGGTGCAACAAGCCCTCTCCCCCCATCCGGAAAACGCCGGCGCCGCCGCGCTCATGGTCGCCGAGGCCCATCTCGTGGCCGGTCAATACCAGCCGGCCGTCGACCTCATCGCCCGTTACACGCGGGAATACCCCGAGTGGACCGGCCAGTTCGCCGCCGTCTTCGACGGCCTGCAGGCGGTCGCCTATTGCGGGCTGGGCCGACCGGACGAAGCCCGCCTCAGCCTCGATCATCTCCTCGGCCAGAAAAACCTCCGGGCCGCCAACCTGGTCGCCATCGCGCAGCGCCTGTCCGCGCTCGGCGCCCGCGATTTGGCCCGCTCCGCCCTCGACCGCGCGGTGGAGGCCGATCCGCTCAACCAGCCCGCCCTCGCCAGCCTGATCCAACTCGAACTCGAGGCCGGGGCGCTCGACCGCCTGCCGGCCCATCTCGAACGCTACCTGCGCTCCCGTCAGCCTTCCCGGGAGATCCTCGCCCGCGCCGGCACGGTGCTGGGCAGCGATCTGCAGCTGTTGTGGCCCGAGCAGAAAGGCCTCCTCGTCTCTCTGCAAGCGGCCCGCGGCCCGCGCCGGCCTTAGGCGCGGATCACTTCCGCCAGGGCCACGAGCAGGCGCTCGGTTTGTGCGCGGGTGCCCACGGTGATGCGCAGCCACCCCGGCAGACCGTAGGGTTTCACCGGCCGTGTGATCAACCCCCGCTGTTGCAACGCACCGAAGACGCGCGCGCCGTCGCCGACCTTCACCAGCAGAAAATTTCCCCCGCCGGGCACGAATTCCAGCCCGAGCTTCCGGCAGCCGTCGCCCAGCTGCGTGCGTCCGGCCGCATTTTCCCGCCGGCATTTCTCGACAAACCCGTGATCGTCGAGCGCGGCGATCGCCGCCGCCGTGGCGATGCCGTTCACGTTGAACGGCTGGCGGACGCGCTGCACGATCGCGATCAGCTCCGGGGCCGCATAACCGTAGCCCACCCGGAGCGCGGCGAGTCCGTAGATTTTGGAAAAGGTCCGGAGGCAGATCACCTTCCGCCCCTCGGCGATCAGCGGCCGCAGGTCGGGCGCTTGGTCCAGATACTCGGCATAGGCCTCGTCAAAGACCAGGATCACGTGCGGCGGCAACGACCGCACCAGCTCGAATATTTCCTCGGCGGAATTGGTCGCTCCGACCGGGTTCGCCGGGCTGGCCAGAAAGACCAGCCGCGTGCGCGGCGTCACCGCCGCCGCCAGCAATTTCAGATCCTGCCGCATCTCGACCAAGGGCACTTCCACCGGGGTCGCGCCGAACATCAGCGTGACCAGCTTGTAGACGATGAACGACGACTGGTGCATCACGCACTCCCGGCCCGGGGCGAGGAACGCATGGCCGAGCAACTCGATCAGTTCGTTTGAGCCGTCACCGATGATGAACTGATCCATCCCGAGATGCCACTTGGCCGCCAGTTTCTGCCGCAGGGCGTAATAACCGCCGTCGGGATAGAGATTCGCCTCGCGCAAGGCCCGCTCCGCCGCCGCGACGGCTTGGGGCGACGGTCCAATCGGATTCTCATTCGATGCGAGCTTGATGATGCCCGCCGGATCCAGTCCGAGTTCCCGCGCGACCTGGTCGATCGGCTTGCCGGCCTCATAGACCGGCTGCGAGAGGATCCCCGGGTTGGCGAGTTCGGCAAATGTCATGCGACCAGCCCACCGCGTGGCGGGCCTTGACTCAAATCAAAAGGGGCCGATCAGCGCCGGCTGGGCACCTGCACCCATTTCATCCCGGCCGCCACGGCCGCCTGGATGCCCGGCGGCGCATCCTCGAACACCAGGCACTTCGCCGGGGGCACGCGCATTTTTTTCGCGGCCAGCAAAAACATGTCCGGCGCCGGCTTGCCGTGCGCCACATCCTCCGGCGTCACCACCACGGGGAACAGGTCATGCAGGTGCATCAGCTCCAGCGTGTGCCGCACGATGTCACGCGGACCGCCCGAGGCCACGCTGACGGGCACACCCTGCGCGACCGCGCGGCGGGCGAACGCCACCACCGCCTCGATCAGCTTCATCTCCGACTTCAGCTCAAGGAACAGCGCCTCTTTCTGATGGAAGACCTTTTCGACATCGACGCTGAGCCCGTAGTGGTCGGCGAAAATCCTGGCCACCCGGCGCGTTGGCACGCCGCCGAGCGAATAAAACATGTCCTCGTTCAGCTCCTCCTTCAGCCCCGCGTGCTGCATCGCCCGGTTCCAGGCGCGGTAATGCAGCGGCATCGTGTCCACCAGCGTGCCGTCGAGGTCGAAGATGTAGCCGGCGAATTCGCCGGCGGGAATGTCGAGTTTCATCAAGGCCGGTCAGCGAAACGCCCGCCCCGTCCCGTGCAACCCCTTTTCCCGGCACTAGCTCCGGTTTGGCTGAGGAGTAGCCACGAGCGTGAGCGAGTGGACGAGACCCCACTCGCTCACGCTCGTGGCTACTTTGGAGATCAAGAAAGTGGTGATGCTCGGGCATGACAGCTTTGGACAAACATCCCGGGTTTTGCCCGGGGATGTTTTACTCCGTCGCTGCGCTCAAAGCGACGCGGACTTCAGCTCATCCCGCCGTCCGGCGGCATAGGCCTCAAGCCGGACCCGGATCTCGTCGCGCACGCCGCGGAACACCGCGAGCTTCTCCGGCTCGGTGCCCGTGACGTGGGCCGGGTCGTCGCAGGGCCAGTGGTGGCGGTTCACCTGTCCGGGAAAGACCGGGCAGGTCTGGTCGGCGTGGCCGCAGACCGTGATCACGGTTTCGACCGGGGTGGACAAAAACTCGGCCATGGACTTCGAGCGGTGCGCCGAGAGATCGATCCCGATTCCCTTCATCACCTGGATCGCCAGGGGATGGACGTAGCCGGCGGGCTTGGAACCCGCGCTCTGCACCTCGCCCAGATCCCGGCGGCGAGCAGGATGCCCTCGGCCAGATGGCTCCGGCAGGAGTTTCCGGTGCAAAGGATCAGCACGGTGGGCTAGGCGGCTGGCATGGACCGACGCGACTCCGTGGGCCCGCCGGTTTCAAGCCCATTTTGGGCTGCATCCAATCTTCACCCTCCTACTGGCCCGGCGCTCAGCGCCGGGCGCCGCTTGGTGCATGCCGCCGGCGCAACAACATCAGCACACTGCCCAGCCCCAGGAGAAGCGCTGAAGTTGCCGGTTCGGGCACGGCCGTCGGAGTAAACCGCAAGTAGACATCTCCCGCGGCAAAGGCGGCAAACTCCCCCGCCCCGCCGCCGACGAAAGTGTCGAAAGTGCCGCCGGCCCAGGTGGCATTGGAGACGAGCAGGGGATGAAGAAAGCCATCGGCGAGATTATCCGTGCCGGAGCCGTTGGTGAAATCAATCACGGCCCACGTCTGCACGGACTGCCAGAAGAGATCATTGAGCAGGAGATTGGCGTTGGTCGGCTGGCTGATTCCGAGCAGGGAGAGGTCCAGATCCAGGTGGGTGGTCTCGTAAATTTCAGAGTTGGTGCCGGCCCCGGTAAAGACGATGCGATCAAACTGGGCCGTGTCGCTGGTGGTGAGGGCCCCGAGTTGCCACTTGATCGCCACGCCGGCACCACTGTTGGAAAGGTAAGCTAAATCCACGGTCAGAGTGCCGACGCCATCACCGGGACTGAGCGTGCCCCCACCGGCGACAAACAAACCCTGGTTGATCGTGGCATTGCCTGAGAGCGTCCCTCCCGAATAGACGTCAATGGTCTGGGAAACGTTGACGGCGCCGTTGAGCCGCAGTTCACCCTGCGAAACATCGAAGCTGCCGCTGATATCGACCCCGCCGCTGAAGACCGCAAGCCCCACGCCGGTCTTGTTGACCGTGCCGCCAGAGGAGCCATCGCTGAGATGCCCGGTGAAGAGAAGCGAGCCGTTCGTGCCCACCTTCACATCAATGTTGCGCTGGAGGTAGACATCACCCCCAAAGGTGGCCGTGCCCGTCCCGGCCAAGCCCAGCGTGGATGAGCCGCTGCTGTTGTTATTGTAAACCTCAATGTTTTTGCCGAGCGAGATCCCGTTTTCCAGCAGCAGGCTGATGTTGTCGGAGGGGCTGGAATTATCCGTGCCGACATCGACAGAACTGCCCGTGCCCAGCGCATCGTTGTGGCCGACCACAAGAGTGCCGTTGGTGAGCTGTGTTTCGCCCGAGAAAGTGTTGTCACCCCTGAGGACCAGCGTGCCCGGGCCGGTTTTTTCAAATTGGTGGGCGGAGCCTGAGTCTGAACCGGAAATCACCCCGGTCAGCGTCAGGGTGGTGGCGGAATTGGTGATCCCAATCACCCCGGTATCACCCTCGATCTGGATGGTGCGGTTACTCGTGGCGTTGCCACCCGTATAAATGACTTCACCATCGGGTCCGCCTTCGCCGGCATTTCTACCCAACTCCAAACCGCTGCCGGCGCCGAGTGGCCCGGGTTCGCCCTCATCATTGAACTCCGGGACTGTGACCCGGCTGTCGCCGGAATAGTTATTGACCATCGCCACAATCACCTTGCCGGTGAATGTATTGGTGCCGGACAGGAAGACATCGCCTTCGATTTTCACATCCCGGCCCGGATTGCCCGTATCGGAAATCACCCCCGACGAAATGATCTGGGCCGTGCCCATGTCGGAAAACGGGCCGCCAGCAAACCAAGCGTCCGCCGTCAGCGCAATCGGGCCGCTGAGTGTGACCGACCGGCTCGCATAGGTTTCAAACGCGATGCTGATGTGGGGATTGAAATCATCTTGGGCTGTAATCGATATTGGGTCGGCGAGGACGTAGGCAAAACTACCGCCAATGACATTGTTGAAATGAAGTGTGCCATCGCCGATCACAATCCCGTTGCCTACCGTCCCGGGCCCTAGGGCACCGTCTTGATTATAGACCAAGGTGCCTTTGCTGATCGTCGTCACTCCCAGCAAATCGGGATTGGCGGTGTTCAGCTGCAGTGTGCCCGCGAAGGCAAAACTAACATTCAGATTGAGTCCGACCGTGCTCAGGAGCGGAACATCGAATGTCGTGGTGACGGATTCAACCGTGATGAGCGGATCCGTCAGGGCAATGGAGCCGGTGCCAGTGAAGGTGACCCCTTGGGCCGAGCCCCAGGCGACTGAACCTGTGCCGATGCCACGAACTTGAACCGCTGAGTTGACGTTTATGGTGTAAGTGCCGGGGCCGTCTGTCGGAAGCGGAAAGCTAGCTGCAGCCGTGCCGTCGTTTAACCAGGTGACCGCGGGATATCCCGACCCGGTGATGACTCCTCCGGGAACCGTGCCCCAGTTGGGTGTGCTCGTGTCCCAATCCCCGCCGCCTGTGCCGGTGCCCGGATCATCACCATTGGGATCCCAAGTCAAAGTCGTCTGCGCCGACAGGATGGCCGGGGCTAAACAAACCAGCAGAAGAAGTAATTTGAGCGGGCGCATACCAGGAAGCCTAAAGCTCTCCGGGCAAACGCAATCAGCTTGCCACAATAGGTCAACCGGCAATCCAACCCGCGCGGAGGGTGCCCCCGCCTAAGCCGGCCGGTGTTTTTAACGCCGGGCGCCGCCGCGCGTGAGCCGGCTCTTCGGCCGCTCGGGCGCGACCTGCGGCATGCCGCCGCCGTCAAAAATGCCCGAGTAGGTGTAGTTGAAGTCCTCGGCCTTCTTCCAGTCGATGCTCATGCCGATGAACCGCTCGATGCTGCGCGCGTCTCGCCAGGTCTCCTCGGTCACGAGCGTGAAGGCGTCGCCCGTCTTCTGCGCCCGGCCGGTGCGGCCGATGCGATGGACATAGTCCTCGGGATTCTCCGGGACGTCGAAGTTGATCACGTGTGACACGTCGGCGATGTCGAGCCCGCGCGCAGCGACGTCGGTGGCGACGAGCACCTCGAATTTGCCGGACTTGAAGCCCTTGAGCGCATCCACCCGTTCCTGCTGGCTGCGGTCGGCGTGCATCACCGCGCAGGTGTGGCCGGCCTGCATGAGCCGGCTGGCGACGTAGTCCGCCCCGCTCTTGGTGCGGGAGAAAATGAGGACGCTGTGGTATTGCGTCTGCTCCAGCAGGTGCGCCAGCAGTTCGAATTTCTGCGCCTGCACCACCGGATAGAAGGCGTGCGTGATGGTCTCGGCGGTGGAGCGCTCGCGGCTGACAGCAATCTTGAACGGGTCGCGCAGCGCCCACGCGGCGAGCTGTTCGATCTCGGGTGGCAGGGTCGCGGTAAAAAACAGCGTCTGACGGTTCTTCGGCACCTTGGCCACGATGCGTTTCACGTCCGGGAGGAAACCCATGTCGAGCATGCGGTCCACCTCGTCGAGCACGAGGGTCTGGACCTGATCGAGTTTGATTTCGCCCTGCTCCATGAAGTCGAGCAACCGGCCGGGCGTCGCGACGAGGATGTCCATGCCGCGCGCGAGATCCTCGCGCTGCTTGCCGTAGCCGACGCCGCCATAGATGACGGTCGTGCGCAGGTCGGTGAACTTGGAATATTCCTTGAACGACTCCTCGACCTGCAGCGCGAGCTCCCGGGTGGGCTCGAGCACGAGGCAGCGGATGGCGCCGTGCGTGCCGAGGCGCTGGAGGATGGGCAGGGAAAAGGCCGCGGTCTTGCCCGTGCCGGTCTGGGCCGAGCCGATGACATCGCGTCCGGCCAGCACGACCGGGATGGCCTGGGTCTGGATGGGGGTCGGGATCTCGTATCCCTTTTGCTGCACCGCGTAGGCGATACGATCGCCGAGACCGAGCGCGGTGAAAGTCGTGTCCATCTTTGGCACCTCGGGCAGCGGCCGGGGGGCATGGGCGGCGCGCGGCGAGTGGGCGGTCGGTTTGGCCGCATGGGCCGGGGCCGGATGCCGGGGCGCCTCGGAACGGGGTGCGTGACCGCCCCGCTTCTCGTAGCGCGGGTGGACGCTTTTCGGGGCGGGCCGGGCGGGCTTGTGGGCTGGCTTGGTTTCCGGACGCTTGGTGTCCTTGTTGAAGGTCTGCCGGATTTTGGAAATTAACTTACGGAGCATGGAATAGAGGACATTGGTATCAGGTTCCCCGGGACGCATTGCAACCCTGCATCTTTGTCCGCCGCCACCAAAGTCGCCGGCATGATGCGCTCGCCAGCGGCCATCAGGGTCTTATGCCTTTGGGCATGACCTGCCATATCCGTCCCGCCACTGCCGCCGATGTGCCGCTCATCTTGAATTTCATCCGCGACCTCGCGGTCTACGAGAAACTGGCGCACGAGGTCGTCGCCACCGAGGCCCAGTTGCAACGCACCCTGTTTGGATCGCCGCCGGCCGCGCAGGTTGTCATCGCGGAGGTTAATGGCACCCCGGCGGGTTTCGCGCTGTATTTCTTCAATTACTCCACCTTTCTCGCCCAGCCCGGCCTCTACCTTGAGGATCTGTTCGTGAAACCGGAATTCCGTGGGTCCGGCACCGGGAAGGCCCTGTTGCTCCATCTCGCCCAAATCGCCAACACTCGCGGCTGTGGCCGCATGGAGTGGTCGGTGCTCGACTGGAACGAGCCGGCCATCAAGTTCTACGAATCACTCGGCGCGAAGCGCATGAAGGAATGGCAGATCTGCCGCCTGACGGGTTCAACCCTGACCCAATATGCCTGAGCAACTCCTCGCCTCGTCGGAGTCCCGCTCCTGCGGGACGTAGACGGGACGGGCCCGACGCTGGCGCAATACGCCTGAGCCGCTTCCGGCTGGAATGTCGCCGCATTTTTCCAACGGGCGGGTTCTGACTTGCGAGTGCGCCTTTTCACGGCCCGATGTGCCGCATGAAACCTACTTTGTTCGCCGGCCTGCTGGCCCTTTCCACCCTCTCGTTGGCCGCCCAGCCTTCCGCCACGATGCGGTCGGTGCTGCTCGAATCACTCGACGTGGAATTGTCTGCCTCTTCCGGGGAAAACCTGCAGCAGGGCGGCGCTTCGCTTGGCACGGTGTCGGTGCTCAGCACTTCTCTCAGCGTTTCCGGCCGTCACTCGCTCAACGCCACCACCACCCTCAGCTACGGTCTGGCCTATCGGCGGCATGACCTCGATGCGACCACCCCCCTGTTGCCCGACCAGCTGGCCGAATTGTCCCTCAATCTGGGCCTGCAACACCGGTTCTCGCCGCAGTGGAGCGCCGCCGTTTTCGCCCGCCCCGGTTTCTACGGGGACTTTGAGAATCTCTCCAGCCGCAGCCTGAATCTGCCTTTGCTGGCGATGTTTAACTACACCCGCAGCCCGGAGCTCACCTGGAATTTCGGCCTGAACCTCAACGCTTTTTCCGACAACCCGGTCCTGCCCATCGCCGGCGTGCGCTGGCGCTTCGCCCCCGACTGGACCTTCACCGTCGGGTTTCCGCAAAGCGGCTTCAGCTGGCAAACCAGTGAAAGCCTCACCCTGCGGGCCGGCGTCAGTTTCAACGGCGGCAGTTTCCGCGTCACTGAAAACCTCGGCATCCCGGGCCCCGGCCGCCCGCGCCTCGCCAACACCCTGCTGGATTTCCGCGAGGTCCGGGCCGGGCTCGCGGCCGAGCTGGAGTTCGGCCCCGCATTGAGGCTTGTCGCGGAGCTCGGCGCTGTCACCGATCGCAAATTCGATTACTTTGACCGGGACTTCCGGCTCGATGGTGACGCAGGTTTCTATGGCACCCTGGGTCTCCGCGCCAGCTTCTGAGCCGGGCAGGGATCCGGCACCTCACCGGCGTGACCCTCGCTCGCTCCGCCTGAGTCAACGGCCTGTAGGTAGGAGCGCAGTCTTGCTGCACCCCGCCCCGGGTTGAACGGTCGTTCTTGGTCTCCATTTTCCCAAGTTCGGGATAATTGTGTTGGTCACAGTGCCTTGCCAAGGGTGCTGTCTCAGTTACACTTTACAACTGATGAATCCCCGCTTGCGGGCAAGTCCAGAGAGTGAGAGAGTCCGGCATGGCAAAGAAGAAGCCCACGAAGAAGAAACCGGCCAAGAAAAAGGCCCGCATGGATATTAACCAGCGGGCCGCGGCAATTCTGACGAGGATTACGGGCGGGGAGTCTAAGCTTTAGGCGTCCAAGTCGAACGCTAGGGTGGCGTTTACCTTGGGAATCTTCACGTCCACCTTGCGCTTGAACTCCTCCCACGAGTTAGAGCCCTCCATCATACCAAGCAGCCGGTAGAGGTGATGCGTCAAGGCGGGGTGTCCAATGTCACGCGTCAGCCATTGGTGATGTTTATGCGCCCGATAGCCCTTTTCAGTCACGGGGTTCTTTTCCTGCAATTGCTGCAAGATACCGGGGGCCAGGCGCTGATAAACCAGATCATTGGTGTAGCGCCCGACAAGCGGGGACATTTTCCCGGCTTTCCACTCCCACTGCTTCAGGCGGAAAATTTCCCTGTAGAACTCAATCGGGAAGGTTTTTGTCCACTCAAGCAGGGCACCGGAAATATACTTTTCAAGTATTTGCTGTAGGGCCAGCCGGTCACGGACTTCTTGATACCCCGTCGCCTCATCAACCATTGCGGTGATGCCGACAACGGCCAAGCCGCGCACCAAAATCTCACATTGTTTGGCAATGTGCTTTTGATTGTCGCGGAGTGCGCCGGCATCTTTTGCGTCTAGAAACACGTTGCACACCGCAGGCAAAAGCTCGGCGCGATACCCCATCGAGACACCGCCTTTGATTTGCTTAAAATAGACGGGGTTTGAATTACCGCTTAAATCGTTGCTGATGTAGGGTTGAAGGTTCTCTGCCCCCAAGAAAACGGGCAGTTTGGATTCCGGCTCATAATCCGCGCCGCCTTTGACTTTGCCAGTGCGTCCAATAGCGCGGACAAATCCGGCGCGGCTTAGAATCCGGGTGCCGTCCTCAAGAACAGCGCACTCTATTTCCACGTTCTTTCCTATCTTCAAAACGCCAACGTGGGACGCTTTGGGATACACCGGGCGGTTAGGGTCATGTTCCGCCTCCTTCTCCCATCGTGCCTCTGCTGCTGCCCTAGCAATGGCAGAGCGATCTTCAGGGGAAAGCTTTTCTGCCCGAGCTAATCCGCCAAGTGACTGATAGAGTGGTTCCTTTGAGTCAGGTTCATTCATGGTGGAAATGAGGCTAGCTATTGTAGCATGAATGTCAACTGCTTTCTAGGTTTAGTGCTTGCTATGCTTGCAAGCAGGCAACAGCCTTTGACCTATGAAGAAGCTATCTATCGCCAAGCGCACCCAGCTCATTTCCTGCCTAGTCGAGGGCAATAGCCTCCGTGCTACTTCCCGCATGACCGGCGTGGCAGTGAACACCGTTATGAAGTTCGTCGTGGACGTGGGCCGCGTGTGCTCAATCCATCAAGACAAGGTGTTCCGCAACCTCCCCTGCAAGCGTCTGCAATGTGATGAGATTTGGAGCTTTATCGGCGCCAAAGCCAAGAATGTGACCCCAGACAAGAAGGCCCAGCGCTGGGGCGACGTGTGGACATGGACCGCCATAGATACGGAAACCAAACTCATCCCCTGCTGGCTCGTTGGCGAACGTAGCGCGGCAGCAGCCGCCCACTTTATGAACGATCTGGCCGCACGCCTCGCCAACCGCGTGCAACTGACCACAGACGGGCACAAGGCTTACCTTGGCGCGGTTTATGGCGCGTTTGGCAATGATATCGACTTTGCCCAGCTAGTGAAAATATACGGTGACGTTCCGCCTGATATGGCCCGTTACAGCCCCGCGCAATGCATGGGCACAAAGAAAACCGTTATGAACGGCACGCCAGATTACGACCACGTTAGCACGAGCTATGTTGAGCGGGCGAACCTGACAATGCGGATGGGTATGCGCCGCTTCACCCGCCTGACCAACGGCCATTCCAAGAAGATTGAGAACCACGAGCACGCCTGCGCCCTGCATTTCATGCACTACAATTTCTGTCGCATCCATTCCACGCTTCGCTGCACCCCGGCTATGGCCGCCGGCGTCACTGACAAGGTTTGGGAACTGGCCGACATTGCCGACCTGCTGGACGTTGCAGAGCGGTTGGCGGCTTAATCCTGAAATTAGAGCAAGGTTGTTTGCTCGCGCATGTGGCCACCCTTAAACTCAAGAACTTCCTTAACCTTATAGTCAGATACATAGCCGCCCGCGGCGGTTTTTCTTTCAATCATCTCCATCTTAACTTTGTAAGTATCGCCACAAGTAACGCCACCTCTTTTCACGGCGTCCTCAGCTATCTTCGTTTCACTTATATCAACCGTGGTTATTTGATTTTGAAAATGGAATTTCGATTTTTTCGCCGCTTTATCCAAGACGGGAGCATAAACTATGATGTGTGCGGTGAATATCTGCGGCTCGTTTATTTCATCCTCCACCCCGGCCTGCATCAAATCTGATGCCCCGGCTTGATCCACCTTGGTCTGCTCTTTCTGATCGTGGATAAAAACAGCCTCTTCAATGCCGTTCTCCTTTGTGATGGGGGCTACTACTCTCTTGAGCGCTTGGACAACTTTCGTGCTTTTGGAAAGCGCATAGACCTGTTCGGGGAGCGTTACTGAATTATTGTCTCCCTCGATGTTAACAATAACGACGTTCTTCCCGTTCTCCTGTTTAATCACGGTGCTTTTTTCCGCACGGTCTTTCTTCCACTGAAGAAATTTAATCAGCCCCCATATGCCTCCTCCTCCAGGAATCAAAATTCCAAGCCAATCCAGAATCTCTTTAGAAGTCGCTACGTCCTTTTGCTCTATAAGTGCTTTCACGGCCTCCCATGCGCTTTGAATTACCTCAAAGCGCAGCGTGACGCAGTTTCCCTTAATATCGGCGTGGAGTAATACGCGCACCGCCGTCTTTTCACCATTCAACACGTGATTGGCCTCTTGGCACAGCTCGCCAAGGGCCATGATGGACGGCCCTAACAGGGTAACGTCCATCGAATGTCCCTTCAACTGTGGTCCGTCGAATCGAAGGTAAAGATTCTCTGTGCTCAAAACTGTATTCGGCACCCTGAGCCAGAATAGTAGTTTAGACCAGACGGAAAGATCGCCACAGTTATTCATGGTCTACCGCCTGAAAATAGGTGGTTGCCTGCACTGCCCTACTTGTAAACTGTAACTGATACAGCACCTTGCCAAGGCAACTGTGCTGGTTGCAATTGAACCGCGCTGCTGCTGCCGTGTTGCGGTGGTTTCCGCTAACTTCTGTCCGTCCTTTCTCCCCCGCCATGATCCAGACGCTCACCCCGCCCCCCGCGAAGCCGGCCCTCGCCGCGCTCTCGCTGCCACTCTACGCCGAGCTGGCCGGTTCGCTCCAATCCCTCATCGAGCAGGGCACGCTGCGCCCGGGACACCGCGTGCCCTCCGTCCGCACGATGTCGCGGCAGCGCGGCGTGAGCATCGCCACCGTGCTCCAAGCCTACACCGTGCTCGAAAACCGCGGCTACCTCGAGGCCCGGCCGCAATCGGGCTATTATGTCCGTCCCCGCCCGCCTTTTCTCAGCCCGGAGCCGCGCATGGCCCGGCCCATGGCCAAGCCGTCCTACGTCGGCGTCAAGGATCTCACCACCGCCATCATGGAGCGCTCGGTCGACAGCGACTTCATCCCCTTCGGCGCGGCGTGCCCGCACCACAGCCTGTTTCCCAACAAGAAGCTCGCCCGCCTCCTCGGCTCCGTCGCCCGCCGCGATCCCACGCTCATCAGCCGCCATGGCATGAACTGGGGCTATGAGCCGCTCACCCGCGAAATCTCCCGCCGCTACCTTCAGGGCGGCGTGCCGTTCGCGCACGATGAGCTGGTGGTCACCATCGGCTGCTCCGAGGCGCTCAACCTCTGCCTGCGCGCCGTCACCAAGCCGGGCGACACCGTGGCCATCGAGACGCCCGCCTACTTCGGCTTTCTGGAGATGATCGAAAGCCTGAACCTGCGCGCGCTCGAGATTCCCACCTGCTCCCGGCAGGGCATCTGTCTCGACGAGCTGCGCGACGCCATCGAGCACAACGACGTCAAGGTCGTGCTCGTGATGCCCAATTTCCATAACCCGCTGGGCAGCCTCATGCCCGACGAGAAAAAGCAGCGGCTCTACGATCTGCTCTGCGAATACGACCTGCCCGCCATCGAGGACGATGTTTACGCCGACACGCATTGCGGTGATTTCCGCCCCAAGCCGCTCAAGGCTTGGGACCGGGACGGCCGGGTGATGCTCTGCTCCTCCTTCGGCAAGACCCTCGCGCCCAGTTTCCGCATCGGCTGGACCGCACCCGGCCGCTACCTCGAGCGCGTGCGCCGGCTCAAGTTCACCAACACCATGGGCACGCCTGTCGTGCTCCAAAAGACCATCGCCGAATTTCTTCGCGACGGCGGCTACGATCATCATCTCCGCACGCTCCGCCGCGCCTACCACCAGCAACTGCACCAGTTCGCACAGGCCATGCAGCGGTATTTCCCCGACGGCACGCGCTACAGCCGGCCGCAGGGAGGCAACGTCATCTGGGTCGAGTTTCCGACCAAGGTCGACACGCTCAAGCTCCACCACGAGGCGATCAAGCACCGCATCAACACCGCGCCGGGCGCGCTGTTCTCGGTGAAAGACCGCTACAACAACTGCCTGCGCATGAGTTGCGGCCTGCCCTGGTCCGACGAGATCGAAGCCGCGCTCAAGACGCTCGGCGGGCTGATCAAGAAACAGCTTTGAGCGCGCGAATCCGTTGCGCGATTTCCGCCCGTGACCCGCGGGCCTCCCCTTCTTATATCCACTGTCCTCCGTCCTCCGTTTACTGTCGCCTGATTTAATGACCGCCGCCGAGAAAAAACCCACGCAAGCCGCCCTCCTCGCCGGCTTCATTGCCATCTACCTCATCTGGGGTTCCACCTACCTCGCCATCCGCGTCGCGGTGGAAACGATCCCGCCGTTCCTGATGGCCAGCACGCGCTTCCTTGTCGCCGGCGGTTTGCTGGCCGCGTGGGTCGCCGGCACCGGCGGCTTCCGCGCCACGCCCAAGCAGTGGCTCGACAACACTCTCATCGGCGGCCTGCTGCTCCTGGGCGGCAACGGCCTCGTCTGCTGGGCCGAGCAGAAGGTCCCGTCGGGCATCGCCACGCTCATCATTTCCGTCAGTCCGCTCTTCATCGTGCTGCTCGATTGGCTGATGCTGATTGTGGGCAAGGATGAGACGCGCGGCACGCGTCCGACGATCGCCACCTTTGCCGGCCTCGCGCTCGGCTTTCTCGGCCTGGCTTTGTTGGTCGGCCCCGATATCGGCCACCACGCCGGCGGTCTCGATCCCTGGCGGGTGTTCGGACTCGTCCTCGCCTGTCTTTCCTGGGGGGCCGGATCCATCTACACCCGCTATGCCCGCCAGCCGGCGGCGCCGCTGACCGGTGCCGCCATCCAGCAACTCACCGGCAGCATCTGGCTGCTGCTCGTCAGCACCGGTCTGGGCGAGCCGTGGCACTTCGATGTCGCCGCCGTTTCCGGCCACTCCTGGCTCGCGTGGGGCTATCTCGTTACCGCCGGCTCGCTCATCGGGTTCACCACTTTCGTCTGGTTGATGAAGCACAGCACCCCGGCCCGCGTCTCCACCTACGCCTACATCAACCCCGTCGTCGCCGTCTTTCTCGGCTGGCTGCTGCTCCATGAGCCGGTGTCGCCTCGCATCTTCGTCGCCGCCGGCATTATCATCGCCGGCGTCGCCATCATCACCGTCGCCAAGAACAAGAAGTTGGTGGCCGCGCCAGTGAAGAATTGAGGTGTAGGTTGCGCGCTCGCGCGCAACGTGGCGTGCACCTGTCGTCCGTAGGCTTGGCGAAGGATGAAGCACGCCAACTACAATTTCAGCAATCTCCGCAGCTTTGGCCCGATCCGGCGGGCGAGCGCCGGATTCGCGTAGCCGACCCAGGCCACCGGAGTCGTCGTGTCGAGCGGCACGCGCAGCGGCTTCCCATCCGGCGCCGTGACCACGCAGCCCAGCTCCTGTGCGATCAGCGCCGTGCAGATGTCGTAAGGGTGACACGCCACCGCCGAGCGCAACCGCAACTTCGCAAAAGCTAGCGGCCGCAGATCGGCGATGAACCGGTCGTGCCCTATCAGCAATTCGTAGATCTGCCCGCCGCTGCTGAGGTATTGGTCGTCAAAAATCTCCGCACCGTCACCCAGCGCGCGCCACAGTTTCTCCTCGCGCTCTGCCAGCCAGGCCTTGCCCGGAGGGAAATACTTGGCGAACGACGCAAACCCGTGCGCCAAGGTCGTCGCCCGTGACGGCCGCGGCTTGAACTTCACGCGCCGCCCGGTCCGCAGATCGATCCGCTCGGCCTTCACCCCTTTGCCTGTCCTGAGCGAAGCCGAAGGGCCGCTCACAGTGCTGAGCTGGTCGGCGAGGCCCTGCTTGCTCACCGGCAGCTCGGTCATGACTGCAACGAAGATGTCGCTGAGGTTCGTCTTGGCTCCCCGCTGCGGCGCGAGCGCAGCGAGGCTCCAGGCCGATCGCTTGTCATACATCAACCCGCGCGTGCCGTCGATCGGATCAAGGATGCACTTGAAAAGCGTCCGCGCCACCGGGGTGCCGCGCGGAAAGGTGATCGTGTCACCTTCGAGCCCTTCCATCACGAGTTCAACCGGCCAGCGCTTCGGCCAGTTTTTGGCAAACCACGCCAGCACCGCGTGCTCGCTGACCTTGTCGATCGCGTAGATCGTGTCCGCCGCAGTCACCGCCGTCACGCGGGTCATCCGCTTGGTGCCCTTGAGCTGAGCCGCCCTCACCGAGCCGCGGATAACATCCTGCAACCGACAGAGCAGCCGCCGGACTTGTTCGAGTTGGGACGATATCATGGCAGCCAGAATCAATTCAGCCTCAAAAGGCCAACGGCAGCTTGCAACCGCGTTTATGACACAGCAACTTCGCCTTCATGCACAAGTCCCCGATTTCCCCCCAGAAAGCCGCCAAGCCCGAGGCGCCCGCCGCCCGCATCCTTTCCCCGCGCCGCAAGACGACCGAGGCCACCTCGCTGCACGAGCTGGCCCTGGAGCAGCTCGAACATTTCCACATCGATCCGCGCAGCGAAGCCGGCAAACCGCTGCTCGCCTTAGCCGAGAAACTCTACGGTGCGCATGGCGATGTGATGGATCTGTGGGAAGCGACCACCCGCGAGCTGGGCCGGCTGCCGCGCCAGGACCGCCTCGCGCTGTTCAATGCGAAGAAATTCCTCTCGTTCCAACTGGCGAAGCTGCTCGACACCCTGCAGAACCCGTCGCGCAAGACCCACCAGTCGCTCCGTTACTCCAACGCCACGATGCTGGCGAAGGGCCCCTACCCGGTCTTCGACAACGTCACGGCAATCTTCTCGGCCTCCCCGGTCATCACCCGCACCGCGACCTACCTCTACGCCTGCTCCGAGTGGATCGACGACGCCTTCCAGGGCCGCGAATTCCTGCACGAGATCTACTCGCGCCTGATGAACCCCACCTCCATTTCCCTCGCCAACCACATCGTGGACATCGAGGCCGGTCCGATGGCGGGCGAATACATGGCCTGG
>JANNDM010000036.1:0-13158 GCA_031387725.1 Verrucomicrobiota bacterium
CCAGATCGCGCTGCTCACCGCCCGGATCAATCACTTGACCGAGCACCTGCGCACGCATCGCAAGGACTTCCACAGCCGCCGCGGCCTCCTCCAGATGGCCAGCCGTCGTCGCAAGCTTCTTGATTACGTCAAGAGCGAAGACCTGCCCAAATACAACGACCTGCTGCAGAAACTCAGCCTGCGCAAGTAACCCCGCTTTCACGAAGGGCGGCCCACCGACGGGCCGCCTTTTGTTCAGCCCCCGCGAACCAGCCCACGAGACGTTTCCGTTTACTCCTCAGATCCCAATGTGGGAGCGGCTTTACGCCGCGACAAGTGGGGGCCTGAAACCCCCTCCCACAAAGAGACTGGAGCCGTAATCCGAAATTTCTCCGCCGCTGATTCCAAGGGGCTCCGAAACGGAAATCATCCGACCCCGCACGACGTCCCGGCAATCCGGCCGGCGCCGCGCAAGAATCCGAAAACAAAATGAATCAGAAACACAATGTCACCGTGCCCGGCCTCGGGCTCACGTTCTCCACCGGCTCCATCGCCCAGCTCGCGGGCGGCGCCGTCAACGTCAACGTCGGCGAGACCAACGTCTTCGTCACCGCCTGCGCCGCCCAGACCATGCGCCCCGGCCAGGACTTTTTCCCGCTCACCTGCGACTACCGCGACAAGTATGCCGCGGCCGGCCGCTTCCCCGGCGGCTACTTCAAGCGTGAAGGCCGCCCCACCGAGCGCGAGATCCTGATCTCCCGCCTCTGCGACCGCCCCTGCCGCCCGCTCTTCCCCGAGGGCTTCCTCAATGAAGTCCAGATCATCGGCCAGCTCATGTCGGCCGATTTGATCAACGATTCCGACATCGCGATGGTCAACGGCGCCAGCGCCGCCCTCGCCATCTCCGACATCCCGTGGAACGGGCCGATCGGCTGCGTGCGCGTCGCCCTGATCGACGACCAGTTCGTCGCCAACCCGACCATCGAGCAGATGTTCAGCTCGTCGCTCGACCTCATCTATGTCGGCAACGAGAAGGACATGCTGATGATCGAGGGTTCCGCCGACCAGATCGCCGAGGAGAAGTTCATCGAGGCGCTCGCGTTCGGGCACACGGCCATCCAGCCGATCATCGCCGCCATCCGCGAGCTCCAGAAACTCGCTGGCAAACCGAAGGCCACCTTCAAGCTCGTCGGCGCCACCCCCGAGGCCCGCGCCATCATCGAGCGCGTCGTCCCCGCCGAGCGCGTCTCCGCCGCCATCTTCGGCTTCGAGAAAGCCGTCCGCACCGCCAACGTGAAGCTGCTCAAGGAGGAGGCCAAGGCCGCCCTCGTGAAGGAGCTCGGTGAAGGCAAGTTCACCGATGTCGACCTCAACGTCGTCTTCGAGGATCTCCAATACAAGGCCTACCGCGCCACCGTCCTCGCCAAGGGCGTTCGCTCCGACCACCGCGATGCCAAGGCGCTCCGCCCGCTCAGCTCGCAGGTCGGTGTGCTGCCCCGCGTCCATGGTTCCGCCCTTTTCCAGCGCGGCGACACCCAGAATATCGCCATCGTCACCCTCGGGCCGACGAAGGAAGCGCAGGACATGGACGGCCTCACCGGCGGCGCCACGTCGAAGAGCTTCATCCTCCACTACAACTTCCCGCCGTTCTCGGTCGGCGAGGCCGGTCGCTTCATCGGCCCCGGCCGCCGCGAAATCGGCCACGGTGCGCTCGCCGAACGCTCACTCGTGCCGATTCTGCCCCCCGAAGATGTGTTCCCCTACTCCATCCGCGTCGTCTCCGAGATCATGGCCTCCAACGGCTCGACCTCGATGGCCTCGATTTGCGGCGGCTGCCTGGCCCTCATGGACGCCGGTGTGCCGATCATCGCCCCCGTCGCCGGCATCTCCTGCGGCCTCATGACCGAGATGGATGCCCACGGTGCCATCACGAAGTGGACCACCATCACCGACATCCTCGGGGAGGAAGACCACTTCGGCGATATGGACTTCAAGCTCGCCGGCACGACCAAGGGCATCACGGGCTTCCAGCTCGACCTCAAGATCAACGGCCTGCCCTTCGAGATCGCCAAGACCGCCATCATGCAGGCGCGCGACGCCCGCATTGAGATCCTCAAGTCGATGCTCGCCTCCCTCCCGGCACCCCGCAAGGACCTCAGCCAATACGCGCCCCGCATCCAGACGATCCAGATCGATCCCGAGAAAATCGGCCTGCTCATCGGGCCCGGCGGCAAGACGATCCGCCGCATCACGGAAACGACCGGCGCGCAGATCGACATCGCCGACGACGACTCGGGCAAGGTCTTCATCTACTCGAACAATGCTGACGCCATGAACCGCGCCATGCATGAAATCGACGCCCTTTGCGGCGGCGGTTCCCAACTCGAGATGGGCAAGACCTACACCGGCCGCGTCACCGGCATCAAGGAGTTCGGCTGCTTCGTCGAGTGTCTCCCGGGCAAGGAAGGTCTGTGCCACATCTCCGAGCTGGCTGACTTCCGCGTCCGCCGCACCGAGGATGTCGTCAAAATGGGCGAGTCCATCACCGTCAAGGTCGTCGGCATCGACGAGCGCTCCGGCAAGGTCCGTCTCAGCCGCAAGGCCGCGATGGCCGAGATCGAGGCCCAGAAGCAGGCCGGTGGGGGCGAAGCCGCCCCGGTCGAGACCGCCCCGGTCCAGTCCTAAGGTGGAACGTGCTGACCCCAGCGCGTTTTTCTCCTCTTCAAAGCCGCGACTTCGGTCGCGGCTTTTTTATGCCCGGGAATCCGGCGGAAGCGCAGATTTCCCGGGACATGCACCGGGCCCATAGCAGCGGGCACCGGTGCCCAACGCCCGTTTACCCCCCTCTGCTTGATTGCACTCGCCGGTGCCGGGACTAATTTGCGCGTCGTGTCCACTGCCACCCACAGGGCCCTTCGCCCCATTGCGATCTTCGAAGCCTGCAAGGGCGGCGGCGTGTTCATCGCCGGGTTCGAGCTGCTGGGCTTCCTGAATCGCGACAACCGGGAGTTCGCCGAGGAACTCATCCGGCATCTCCACCTTGATCCGGCCGGCCACTACGCAAAATTGTTCATCACCACCATGGCGCAGGAGAGCGACGCGCAGCTGATGGCCTTTGCGTCCTTTGCCGCGCTCTATGCCGCCCTGCGTTTCGCCGAGGCCTATGGGCTCTGGCACGAACGGCGCTGGGCGGAGTGGCTGGCGGCGCTCAGTGGCGGCGTCTATATCCCCGTCGAGATCTACGAGCTGCTCCACCGGGCATCCTGGCTCAAATTCGCCGCTCTGGTGATCAACCTCGTGATCGTGGCCTACATGGCCTGGCTGCTCACGGAGAACCGTCGCAAACAGGCCGCCGCGGAAAAACAGCTGACAGCCGGCGCCGGTTGATGGTTATCTGCCGGCTTCCATGAAGCTCCTGGTCACCAACGACGACGGCATCAACTCGGTCTTTTTTCACGCGCTCGTCCACGCCCTGAAGGCGGCCGGCCACGAGCTTTACGTTGTCGCCCCCCTCACGGAGCAAAGCTGGACCGGTGCCTCCAAGACCCGCCACCGCGCCGTGCAATCCGCCGTCGCCGACCACGGCTTCGGCTGCCCGACCTGGACAGTCGACGGCACTCCCTCCGACTCTGTCAACATCGCCATCGCTCATCTGGTCCCCGCCAAGGTCGACGGTGTGGTCAGCGGCATCAACGTCGGCTTCAACTGCACCCTCGGTTTCATCCTCGCCAGCGGCACCGTCTCCGCCGCGCTGGAGGGCGTGTTGCACGGGCTGCCCGCCATCGCCTTCTCGCAGGACGTCTCCGAGGGCGTCTATTACGACCTCAAGGAACACGGCGGCAACCCCGGCACCGAGCTCGCCGCCACGCTCAAGCACTCCGCCGCCCACGCCGCCCGTCTCGCGGGCGAACTCCTGCCCCAGACGCCCCCGCGCAGCTTCACGGTCCACAACATCAACTTCCCTTTCCCCTGCCGGCCGGAATCCGTGCTGAAGCCCACCGTGCCCGCGCATTTCTTCGTGCCGGGCCTGTTCACCCCGCCCGACGGCGACGGCCGCCACAAGCTTATCTGGACGCAGGGGCAGGATGTGTCACCCCCCGAGCTGCTCACCGATCTCAAGTGCATCGAGGCGGGCAGCATCAGCCACACGATCCTGGATTACCGCCGGCTCGGCCACTGATCAACCCGCCCCACCGTGAAGCTCGTGATGTTCGACATGGACGGGACGCTGACCGATGCATTTGCCATTGAGGAAAACTGCTACGTGCGCGCCATCGAGCAGGCACTCCAGTTGTCCGGAGTCAAGACGGAGTGGGAAACCTACACCCACACCACCGCTTCCTACTGCCTCGAGGAGATCGTGCGCCGGGCCCGTGGCACCCTCCCGACCGTGGAGGAATCCCGCGCCGTGCAAAGGTGCATGATCGAACTCATGAGCGACATCACCCATCGCACCGGGCGCCGCACCCAGGAAATGCCCGGAGCCGCCGCCGCCGTGCGCGAATTGCTGCGTCGGGGCTACGCCGTGGCTATCGCCTCGGGCGATTGGGAGGCGACCGCCCGGCACAAATTCACCACGGCGGGCATCCCCTACGAGGGTCTGCCCGCCGCGTTCTGCGAGGTGGCGAACCCGCGCACCGAGATCATGCAGACGGCGTTGTCCCGGGCCGCCGCGCACCATGGCGTCGCACGATTTGAACGGATCACCTACGTCGGCGACGCCGCCTGGGATGTGCGGGCGTGCCGCGAGCTCGGCTGGCCCTTGGTGGGCGTGGGTGAAAGCGAACTCGCCCGCCGCATGCCGGCCCTCGGAGTCACCCATGTGATCCCCCACTACCTCGACGTCGGTGCTTTCCTGGCCGCCGTCGATGAGGCCGAGCCACCGCGCGCGCCGTGACCTGCGAACTGGCGGCCGAGGTTATTTGCCCGCGGTCAGCGCCGGATCAGCGCGCACCACCACGCCGTTCTGAAACACCACATCCTGCTGGTCTTCCACCGGCTCACTCCCGCCGCCGCCACTTCCCAGGGGAACGCCACCGCCAATAGGACCGCCGATCCCGACCCCACCGATGTTGCCGCCGAGGGAAATATTGGAGTTCTTCAGCAAGTTGAGCCCACCGCTCGTTTTGTAGATCCACACTTCCTCCGGTCCTTTTTTTCCCTCGCGGGCCATGACCTCCGAGGGTTTGCCCAGCACCACCGACACCATCTCCGGCGTCATCCCGACCACTACGCGGCCGTTGAGCACCGCTTCCTGGATTTCAAACGGCCAGGATTCATACAGGGCCCGGTTCGCATCAATCCGGGACATCGGCGAGGAGGCGCAGCCGGCCGCCAGCAAGACCATCAGCAAGGCAGGACAAAAGCGGTGGCCGGCGGGGATCATGGAGTCACCAATAGTCTTAAGCGCGGTGCCGTCAAACCTCGCGTAATCTCCGGCAGCGGTGGCTTCCGACCGGCCGGGAACTAGGCTTTCGCCGCGAGCAAAGCGGCTTTCTCCTCCGCCGAAAGAAACGCGATCGCGAGCGCGTTGTGTTGGGCCTGCCGGATTTCCGCCGGGGTCAGGCCGGCGACCGGCGCGGCGACTTCGAACTCATGCCGCAGATCGATGGCACTGATGACGGGATCATCGGTGTTGATCGTGGCCAGCAGGCCGTGGGCGAGGAACTGTTTCATCGGGTGCGCCGCGAAGCTGGGCACGGTGTTCGTCTGCACGTTGCTCGTGAGATTTATTTCGAGCCCAATTCGATGTTCGCGCAGGTGATCCATCAATTGAGGATCGTCGATCGCCCGGATGCCGTGCCCGATGCGCGTGGCACCGAGCTTCCGCAGTGCCGCCCAGACGCTCGGCGCGCCGCCGGCCTCCCCGGCATGGACGGTGATGGCCCAGCCCGACTCGCGCCCGCGCTTGAAATGCTCGCCGAACAACTCCGCCGGAAAATTCTTTTCGTCGCCCGCCAGATCGAGCGCGACCAAGTGTGTCCGGTGCGTCAGCAGCGCCTCCAGCTCCGTCATGCACGCCGCGGCCCCAAAGGTCCGGCTGAGGATGCCGATGAGATTCACCTTCAGCCCGGTTTTCGCGCGGCCTTCCTCGATGCCGGCGACCACCGCCTCGACGACTTTCGCCGGGTCAAGCTTGTTGGGCCCGGCCATGAAATAGGGGCTGAAGCGCAGCTCGAGGTAGTCGATGCCCTCCGCCTTCGCATCCTCGACGTTCTCGCGGGCAATGCGCCGGCAGGCGTCGTAATCGCCCAGCACGGCGATCATCCAGTGCAGCTTGTTGAGCCAGGTGACGAGATCGGGCAGCACCCCGTCCACCTGCACGTGGGGCCGCAGGGTCGCCAGCGTGTCGCCGGGCAGCTTGATGTTATGTTTCCGGCCGAGATCGAGAATGGTCTGCAGCCGGACGTTGCCGTCCAAATGGCGGTGCAGGTCGATAAAGGGCAGCTTGGGATCCATATCAGGCGACTTCATCTTCAGACCGCGGAACAGTGATGTATTTGGCCAGCAGAAAAACCAGCGCGGCCAGGGCGTAACCGACGGCTGCGGCCCCGGCCGGAAAAAGAGACCGCCCGGGTGTCCAGGTGCCGCTCAGCCACCCGAGTAAGGGCAGATCGATGACGGTGTCACGTCCGGTCAGCGCGTAGGAATGCATCAGCCCCGCCAGCGCCAGCAGCGCGCCGACCCCGCACCACACCGCGGCTCGGGACCACTTCCGGTCGACGATGCACACCACGACCGCCGACCAGATCATGGCGGAATAAAGAAAACCCTGTTCCAGCGCAAAACCACCACCGAGGTATGCGCCGGCGGCGTGTGCCGCCTTGATGAGACCGGCATCGAGGGTCGCGCCGGCTGCACCGAGCGAGGTTTTCACGATCAACATGGTCCAGGCGGCCAGCGCCGGCATCAGGCCGATGACGACGGCTGGGTAATATTTTTTCTCCGTTACCTCGAAGGCTTGCGCGGCGATGATCGTGCCAATCCAAAGGATGATGGCGATGCCCGCCTCGGCGGGGATCAGCCACGTCAGCGCGGCCATCGCCCCGGTCAGGCAGACGAACGTGACCCCCAGGCCGTTGAGCACCGAGTAACCGGCCCGCGCGCCCAGCTTCTTCCACGCCGGATGCCCGATGTAGATCGAGGACGGAAACGGCGACCCAAAGCACGCCGCCGCGATGGTGCCGAGGCCGTTGATCACGAGGCTCGGTCGCACCGGATAATTGTCTCCGGCCGCCGCCGCCGACTCGATGTTCTGCAGCGAGGCCAGCACACCGAGCAGGCCGATCGGAATCACCACGGAGAGGTAGGCGATGATGTGTCCGCCAAAAAGCGCCGTCCACAGCTCACCCAGTGCGGGCACGGGGAAATACAGTTTGAAATGCGCCAGCGGCTGGGCCGCCGGCCCGCCAACCGGGGCCAGCCCCGTCGCCCAGGCCAGCGCCGTGCCCACCACGAGCAACACCACTGTCGCCGGCAGGCGACCGCGGAACCGCACCCGGCCGAAAAAGACGATGAACACCAGCACCAGCATCACCAGCCCGATGACCGGTGCCGCGAAGGCCTGAAACAGGAAGGCCAGCCCGAGGAAACCGAGCCCGACGCCCGCGAGCGTCGCCAGCATGGCCGCCGGCGGGGTGTGCCGGCGGATTCTTTCCGCAAAGAAGGCGCACCCAAACTCGATCAACCCGCCGAGGAAGCAGGCCACCAGTCCGGCGTGCCAGGCGAAGCGCTCCGGGTCGGCCAGGCCCTGCGCGAGCGCCAGCTGCTTCGCCGGCAGCATCACGAGGAACACGTGCGCGAACAGCCCCGGCGTGCTGATGCCGTAGGGCAGCGCCGTGACGTCGGTGCGTCCCTCGCGTTTGGCCAGTTGCACCGCCTGCCACGCGTAGAAGATGTTGCCGACGAGGAAGGAGATCGCGACGCCCGGCAGGATGCGCCCGTAGATCAGTTGCGGCGAAAATCCGAGGACCCCGGTGCACAACGGCGCGAGGATGAGCAGCTGCACCAGGTTGTTGATGAAGGCCACCACGAAGCCCTCGCCGTCGCCGCGCGAAAAATATTTCATGGCAAGATCACCGGGTGCGCGGAAGGCCGGAGCCGCGGGCCAATGTTCGTATTACGAACATTCGACCAAACGACACCCGAGATACGACGGGGCGCGACCCCCCATGTTCGTATTACGAACATTGGCCTTTCGCGGTATGGGCGTGGACTGGTCATCTTGTCGGTGCGGCCTGGGCCAGGCAGCCGGTAAAATAAACGGTCCAGCGCGCCGCCGCCGCCGCCGCCGTCTGGCCGAGCTGGCGGTAGTCTTCGCCGGGATCCGACTGCGTGCGGTTGCTGCCGGCCCGGAACACCAGGTGCGGCACGCCGAGCTGCGTGCAGACCTGCGCGATCGCCGCGCTCTCCATCTCCATGATGTCCGGGTTCAGCTTGGCGCGCAGATCGGCGATCTTGGCGTCCGACACCCCGAACATATCGCTGGCGGACACCACGCCCGTCAGGACCCGCGGGCGGTAGGTCTCGCCCTTGACGGTGATCGGCGCGGCGGCGT
The DNA here is from genome assembly GCA_031387725.1 of Verrucomicrobiota bacterium. Lineage (GTDB taxonomy): Bacteria > Verrucomicrobiota > Verrucomicrobiia > Opitutales > Opitutaceae > Lacunisphaera. The sequence goes on from JANNDM010000036.1 coordinate 8,537, forward strand.
AGCCGGCGATGGCGGCCCGCGCGAGCCGCAGCAACCGTGGGTCCGGCCGGAAAAACCACGAGGTCATCTGTCCCGGCAGCGGCCCGCGCACCTGGCGGTAGATCATCCCCCGGTTCGTCAGGTTGCCCGCGGCATGGTGGATCGTCTTGGTTGAAATGACCGTGTCGCCGGTGCGGATGCGCGGGTTGAGGCGCGAGCCGGTGCCCGAGACGAGCACCTCCGTCGGGTGGAATTTCTCCACCAACAGCGCCGTCACCATGGCGCCGTTGGTCACCCCCACCCCGGTCACGGCGGTGACGACCCGCCGGCCGCGCAACACGCCGGTCACATACGGGAACCCCGCATGCCGGCCTGCCTTGCGATGCTGGAGGTGCGTCTGGATCAGGCGGATCTCCGACGGCATGGCACTCAAAATAAGCGTGAGCGCGGGGACAGGCTGGGGCATCGGGCTGTGATAGGTGACTAACGCGCTGCTGACACGCCTATTATCTTAAATTCCGCAGACCAATCCTGTCACAGAGAGCACAGAGCCCCGAAAGAATTTACGGAGAAATTCTTCGGGATACAGTCTCGGAAACCCGGATTTTCACCTGCCAGGTGACCACCTCAACTGCGTCCCTTCTGGGGCATAATCTCTGTGCCCCTCCTGCTTGTCTCCGTGCCCTCGGTGTCCAACTGCGTTTCCTGGGATTATTCGATCGGTGCGATGTATCGCTTGCAGGAATCTTCTGGCTCCTGTCTCCCGACTCCTGAATTCTTTCCGCCATGATCGAGGTCGAAAATCTCACGCGCGTCTTCCGCACCTACAAGAAGCAGCCCGGTTTCTGGGGCGGGGTAAAGGGGCTGTTCCATCGCGAATTCGAGGAGACCCGCGCGGCGGACAACATCAGTTTCACCATCGCGGAGGGCGAGCTCGTCGGCTTCCTCGGGCCCAACGGCGCCGGCAAGACCACGACGCTCAAGATGCTTTCCGGTCTCATCTACCCGACCAGCGGCACGGCGCGCGTCGCGGGCTTTGACCCGACCAAACGCGAGAACGCCTATCGCCGGCTCTTCGCTCTCGTGCTCGGCCAGAAAAACCAGCTCTGGTGGGACCTGCCCGCCATCGAGTCGTTCTACCTGCTCCGGGCCATCTACGGCCTGCCGCAGGATCAGTTCAAGGCCACGCTTGACGAGCTCGTGACCCTGCTGGGCGTCGAGAAGAAACTCAACGTCATGGTCCGCGAGCTCTCCCTCGGCGAACGCATGAAGATGGAACTTATCGCCGCGTTGCTGCATCGCCCGCGCGTCCTCTTCCTCGACGAACCCACCATCGGCCTCGACGTCATCTCTCAAAAAGCCGTCCGTGAGTTCTTGCGCGCCTACAATCGCCGGAACAAGACGACCATTTTGCTCACCAGCCATTACATGGCCGACATCTCCTCCCTCTGCGAACGCGTCATCGTCATCGACCACGGCAAGAAAATCTATGACGGCGGCCTCGACCGCATCACCGGCGCCGGGGCCCGCCAGCGCATCATCAAGTTCAAGCCCCGCGACGGCGCCTTCCCCGCCGATTGGAAACCCGCCCACGGCGAGTGCAAGGTCTGTGACGATGGCGAGATCCTCCTCCATGTGCCGAGTGAGCACGTCACCGCTGTTTGCCAGCAGATCCTCGGCCTCGGTGCCGTGGAAGACATCACGATCCAGGACGTGCCCCTCGAGGACGTCATCACCGAACTTTTCTCCCGCGGCGTGGCCCGCACATAGCTGGCGCTCCGGGCAGATCCTGCCCGATCTGTCCAAGGCCGCGGAGGTTTGGACAGAATCTCATAGCTCGAAGCTCACAGCTATAAGCTGTAAGCTCATTGCTCACAGTTCACAGTTCACAGTTCACAGCTCACAGCTCACAGCGCATAGCGCATAGCTCATAGCTCGAAGCTGACCGCCGAAGACGACCTTTTTCACAGGAGGCAACAGAGGGAACGGAGTGCCTGGCGGAGGAAGCTGGACCGCCCCCGGAGCTTCTGCCCTCCGTTCTCTCTGCTATCTCCTGCAAGCTATTAGCCTGTTGGCGACTCAGGGTTCGTCCACCGGCCTTCCGCCTTCGCCATCACTTCCGACTTCGCTCCCTGAGCTTCCGTCTACGCTCTCAATGCCACGTCGAGACGGGACAACGGGACAAATCGGCAAGACATGACCTGCGATCGACGCGAATCGCGGGTGCTTGAGGCGAAAGCGGACGCTTTCACCAGTAGGGACGCAAGTTTTGCATGGCCAGCGGGGCGACAATTTTCACACTGACTTAATGAAAATCCTTAGGCACGGGGGCTGGCGGCTGGTGGCACTGGGTTGGCTGATGACGGCGTGGTTGGGTGCCGCGCCGCCTCCGGCTCCGGCCGGCGAGAAGGTGTTCATTGCCGTGGTGGGCGGGACGAGCTTCGGTTCGCCGGCGAAATTCGCGGCCGGCCTCGCTGTTCCCGAGGGTGATTTCCAGTTCGAGACCAAGGCCGGGCCGAGCCCGCGCATCTACCGGATGCGCTACAAGGGCGTGCCGTTTTACTACATCCGCATCTACGGCGCCGAGGCCCGGCAAAAGGGCGAGCCGGAGCACGTCTATCATGTGCGCACTTGGACGGCGCTGCACGAGCTGGGGGTGACCCAGGTGTTGAGCGGAGCCTCGTCGGGCGGCATCCGGCCGGAGATGAATTTCGACGACATCGTCATCCTCGACGATTTCCTCGAGTGGCGTTTCTCGCGGCCCGTGGACCTGTTGGAGACGGTGGGCATCGAGCGACCGGGGATCTTCCCCAATTTTGAGAAGCCCTTCAGCCCATCGCTGCGACGGCTGTTGATCGATGAGGCGCGCAAGCGCGCTCCCGGCTACAGTGGCAAGGTGTATGACCGCGGCGTGTTCGTGCAGTTTGCCCCCGGCCGGTTTGAGACCCCGGCGGAAGTGCAGGCCATGGCCCGGGCCGGCGGCGACCTGACCAGCATGAACCAGGCGACCTGCGCCATCTACGCGCGGCAACTGGGCATCCGGTTCGCTTCAATCAGCTCGATCGCCAATCCTGCGTCGGGCGTGCGGCCATTTACATTCAAACAGATGCAGGAGAGCGTGCAGCGGATATCCGCCTTCACCATCCCGGTCGTGCTCGAGGTGATCGCGCGCATCCCCCAGGAAGCGATGGAACCGGAAGAGTCCAGCACGGGCGAGACGACAAAGGGCGATTATCTCCATCCGGAGGCCAAGCCGAAGACGTCAGGTCTCGACAATTGACTGACAAGCGACCGGCCGGCGAAGGCTTTCACCGCGTTATGCTCCCGGCGTCGCCTTCCGCCAATAGGCGATAAGCAATAACCAATAAGCATTCTACCGCGCCGCCCGGCTGCCGGTCACGCCGTCGTGAAACGTGAATGGGAATTTTCAGATTGGGGATTCGAGCCGTGAGGAGCGGCCGGAGCCCGCCGTCGCCTGAGTCGCGGGCGTGCCGGGAAAATAACGTTTATTTAGCAAGTCTCCGGCGGGGTCGACGGCTCCCCACTCAAGCTTCCTATTGCCAAATCGGGCGAAGCCTCCAGTTTAGCAACGAGTTATTCCCCATGCTCGACGCACCCCCGACTTCCCCCACCACGACCCCCGGCCGCCCCAAGGTCCTCGTCATCGACGACGAACTCGGCCCGCGCGAGAGCATGAGCTACCTGTTGCAGGAGGAATTCGAGGTGCAGGCGGTGGATCGCGTGGACCGCGGCCTGGCCCTTGCCAAGATGGAATCTTTCGCCGTGGTGATCATGGATATCCGCATGCCACAGAAAAACGGCATCCAAGGCTTGGAGGAACTGCGCAAAATCGACGCCGACGCCGCCGTGATCATGATGACGGGCTACGGCGCCCTCGCCTCGGCCCAGGCCGCCATCAGTCTGGGCGCAAACGAATACCTGAAGAAACCTTTCGATGTGGATTTGCTGCAGGCCGCCGTGCGCCGGCATGCGGGCGAGGCGTTGGAGCGCAAGAAGCGCACCGCCCTCCTCAAGCACCTGGAGGGCATGTATGAGTCGGTCATGACCGAACAGAAGAAGAACCAGATGCAAGTCGGCTACGGTCAGGCCGCGGCCGAGATGGTGCACGACATCTGCAATCCGCTCGTCGTGACCATCGGCTACACCAACATGCTGCTTGATGAGGTGCGCCGGCAACCCGCCGACGCGCCCGCGATCAAACGTATCATCCACTACTCCGAACGCCTTGAGCACTGTTCCTCCTTCTGCCTGCATCTCGCCGAATCGTGGCGCCAGAGCACCCGCCACCAGACCCTGGGCGGCCCGGTCAATCTGCAGGCGGTCGCCGAGGAAACCCGCGCCGTGCTGTTCTTTGATTCCGCCCGCATTGAAGTCGAGGGCGCCAAGGATGTCATCATCACGGGTGTCCGCTATGAGATCATCCGCGTCCTGCAAAATCTGTTGAAAAATTCCCTGGAGGCCGGCGCCAAGCGGATCGTCATCACCATCCGCGCGGCGGCGGGCCGGGCCATTCTGTCGGTCGCGGACAACGGCAGCGGCCTGCCTCCGGAGGCCATGGCGATGATCCTGAAGAAGCCGATCGAATCCACCAAACCCCATGGCACGGGCCTGGGCCTGACCAT
>JANNDM010000070.1:0-11034 GCA_031387725.1 Verrucomicrobiota bacterium
CGCGGTATGCTCCAGGTAAGCCGGCTCGTTGGGTTTCCCCCGGTGCGGCAAGGGCGTCAGGTAAGGCGCATCGGTCTCAATCATCATCCGCTCCAACCCCTGGGCCCGGGCCGCCGCCCGGATGGCCTCGGCGGTCTTGTAAGTAATGATGCCGGTGAACGACCCGTAGCCACCGCGCGAAGTCAGCTCCACCATCTCGGCCGGCCCCTCGGTGAAGCAGTGGAAGACGACGCGGTTCCACGCCACCCCGGAAGCATCGATCATCGCCACGCACTCCGCAAAGGCCCCGCGCGAATGCACCACCACCGGGCAGCCAAGTTTCTTCGCGAGCCCAAGCTGCTCCGCAAATGCCGCCAACTGCCACTGGAAAACCTTCTCCGCCTCAGTCGCATCCTTCGGCAAATGAAACCGGTCCAACCCGGTCTCCCCGAGTGCAACCGGGTAGGGCGAATCCTCCGGATGAGCCGAATTCCCGGGCGGCTCGTCGGGACGACTCGCTCTGCCCCAAAAACCCCCCAACTGCGCCACGCGCCCGGCCCAATCCGCCGTCACACTGCACGGATGCAGCCCGGCGGTGTAGTGGACAAAGCCGGCCTGCGCCCGCGCCAGATCCCGATAGAGCGTCCAATCGTCCGTGTCCGTTCCGATCGTGACCAAGGCCTCGAGTCCGGCCGCCCTGGCGCGGGTCAGAATTGCCGGCAAGTCGCCACGCCGGGCAAAGGAATCGAGGTGCGTATGCGTATCAATCAGTCCCACGCCGCGATTGAAACCCGCCAAAAGTCAGAAGCCAGCGCTTTCGCGCTGGCTTCCTTTGCACACACACCTGGGTTTGCCGGGTGAAATTTAATCCATGCGGACCGAGATGTCGCCGCCACTGGAGCGAAGTTTCAGGCGGGGTCCACCGCCATTGACGCTGCCGACAAGCCGGCTCCGGCCGACGCCGCCCTTGGCAATGGTGATCGTCAGGCCCTCGGCCCGGACATCGCCGCCCGAAGTGCTGGCATCGAGTTCAAACCCGGCGCCCTTCACGATGCGCACCCGCACATCGCCGCCCGAGGTGGAGAGGAGGGTGTCCTGCTTGAGTGGTTCGGTGATGGTCGCGTGCACATTGCCGCCCGAGGTGGTCGCACTGATCAACTGGGTGACAGAATTGATGTTGAGGTCGCCGCCCGAGGTGGAGACCTCCGTGGGGCCGCCCGCGCGGTCAATTTCGATGTTGCCGCCGGAGGTGCCCAGCTTGGCGCGAGCGGTGCCTTCCTTCAAAATGATGTCGCCCCCCGAGGTGTGGCCGTCGATCTCGCCGTCGACGCGGTCGAACTTCAGGTTGCCTCCGCTCGTGCGGGCCCGGACGTTGCCTTGCACGCTGCCGGCCGTGATGTCGCCGCCCGAGGTGCTGAGGTTGAGGTTGAAGTTTTTTGGGACGGTGACCTCGAACGAGACCGCGACCGGCGGCCAACTGCCCCAATGAAAACCACCGAGCTGCTTTTGGTATTTCGCCTCGGCCGTCACATCGTTGCCCTGTTGTTCGAAGGTCAGGTTGAGCTTTTCCAGAATCTCATCCGCCTCCTTGTCCGTGGAGGCACGGATCACCTGCCGGGCGGTGATGCGAATCTCACGGGTGTCGGCGGTCTTGATCGTGATGTCGCCGCCTTGGGTCATTGCCTTGAAATTGCCGCCCGGCTGGACGGTAAAGGTCTTGTCGACCGTGCGGGTGATTTTCGCGGACAGCAGCAGCGGCAACGCCAGCAGGGCGCCCAAGGGAAGGAGGCGGAGGAGGGATTTCATGGGTCGTGTGCCCATAGAACCCGACCAGGGCGGGGAAAGTTACAGCCAATTTTCACCGCTTAGGCCGCCGGCAGTTCCAGCCGCACCTGCACCCGGGCGAGGCGCTCCAGGAGGATCTGGTCGCTGCGGATCGGCCACCAGTCGTAAAGGAAGATCTCCAGCGGGCGCCACATGGCCACCCAGCCCACGATCTGCAGACCCAGCTCCACGAATTCGCTCCAAGGCTGCGCCGAGGCGCGTTGCACCATCTCGCCCAGCCCGAAGCAGCCGGCGAGAAACAGCAGGCCGATGATCCCGCTGGAACGTCCCCGGCGCAACAACCGGCGCAACTCCCGGCGCTTGATCTCCGCCCGGCTGGCAAAGTAGTTCCGCACCGCCGCCTCCGTGCCGGCGGCCCGGTCAGGCTCGGGCTGGGTGGCGAGATGAATGACCAGCTCGAGCTCCCCTTTGTGCGGCAGCTCGCGCGTCCAGCTGACAATGAACTCCTCGGCCGCGGAGTCCAGGTCGCGGTCGATGAACGGCGAGGGGTCCATCGAGTTGAACAGCTGCGAGAGCTCCCTCAGTCGCACTTCGACCTGATTGTGACGCGGCGGGTTCATGACTTCAGCAGGGCCGCGGCCCATTCCCTGGCATCGAACCCCACGAGCCCGACCCCGCCCGGTCCAAGCACGAAGGGGCGCTTGATGAACATGCCGTTGCCCGCCAGCAGGGCCAAGGCCTCGGCGTCACCCAGGCCGGGCAGCTTGGCGGCCAGACCCTGCTTGCGGTATTCGATGCCCGAGGTGTTGAGCAGTTTTTTGCGTTCACCCCCCTGGGCCGTCATCATGGCCCGCAGCTCCCGCACGGTCGGCGGCGTGGCGCGGATATCCTTTTCCACAAAGGCCACTTTGCGCCGGTGCAACCACCGCCGCGCCTGCTCGCAGGTGCTGCACGTGGGATGAAGGTGGGCGGTGAACCGGCTCACTTCTTGGCCCGGAAGATTTCCTGGAAAAACGCCTTCATGTGCCCCCACGAGCGCTTGTCGGCCGCTTCGTTGTAGGCGATGGGCAAGCCGGAGTCTTTGGCGATTTTGTCGGCCCCCGGGTTGCTGAACGCGTGCACGGCGCCGGCGTAACTGATGAACTGGTAGTCGAACTTGCCCTCGTTCATCCCCTTCATGAAGGCCGCAATCTCGTCCGCGCTGATGAACGGATCCACCGCCCCGTGGCAGATCAGGATCCTGGCGTGGTTTTTTGCCGCCGCGTCCGCGGTCGCCGGGATGAGGCTGCCATGGAAACTAACGATGCCCGCGAGCGGGGCTCCGCTGTAGGCCAGCGCCTGCGCCGTGGATCCGCCAAAACAATAGCCGATCGCCGCCACGTGGGCCGGTTCGACGAGACCGGTGGCCAACAGCTGGTCCAGCCCGGCGTGCGCCCGCTCCGCCATCAGCGGCTTGCCATAAAACGGGCCCGCCAGTTCGCCCGCCTTCTTCGGATCGGCCGTGGTGACCCCCGCCCCATACATGTCGGCGGCGAAGGCCACAAAGCCGAGCTTCGCAAGCTGCTCGGCCCGGCTCCTCGGGTAATCGGTCAGGCCCCACCACTCTGGCAAGACCAGCACGCCGGGCGCCTTCTTGTCCGCGGACGCCTTGGCGTCATCATAGGCGAGATAGCCCTCGAGTTTCACCCCGGCGTGCTCATAGGCCACGGGCTTGGTGACAATCTTGGCGTTGACGGTCAGGGCCGCGCCCAAGGCGAGGCCGGCAAGGGAAAGACGAAACAGTTTCATGTCCGCACCTTATCCGCTGCGGGACGAAAAACAATCCCGCTGTGCTACGTCGAGAGGCCACCGGCAATGTATTGCCGTAGCGACTCCGCCTCGGCGCGGTGCGCGTTGGCCACCCAGCGCGAGACGTCGCCAATGGAGATCAACCCAACCAGCTTTTCGCTTTGGATCACGGGAAGATGCCGGCAGCGCCTCTCCGCAAAAATATCCATCACCTGCTGCACGGTGGTTTCGGACGTGATGGTGAGCACATTGGCCGACATGACCTGGCTGATGGGCGTCACCTTGGGGTCGAGGCTGGCGGAGATGACCCGGGTCAGCGCATCACGCTCGGTGAAAATGCCGGCCAGCTTGGGTCCGTCCATCACCAGCATGGCGCCAATCCGGTGCCGGTTCATAGCTTCAACGGCTTCATAGACCGTCACCGTCACGGGCACGGCGTGCAACGCCCGACCCTTCCCTTCCAGCAAAGTAGCAATAGAGGTGTTCATGGGGTAATTCGATTGCGCCGAGCCTACCCGATTTCGCACCGCCGCTACAACGCCAATCCTCCGCCTATTTCCGAAAAAGCTGATCGAGCGCGCCGAGACTCTTGAGCGACGCGCCCTTCCGGGCCGTCGCCGGCTTGAGGTGGGGCGAGTCGTCCCGGCGGGCCGGCTCATCCGGCCGGTCCGCCCTAGCCTTGGCGACGGCGGAAGGATTCGCCCTACCCAGCTCCTGCAGCATCCGCTCGAGCCGCACCGCCGACACCGGCTCCGCCGTGCCCAGCTCCTGGGCGAACAGGCTCACGCGGAATTCCTCCACCAACCAGCGGAACTCTCCCGCGCCGTCCGCGAGTGATTTCATGGCGGTGGCAAACGGCGCCAGCTCTTTCGCCCGGGTGGCATCCTTGGCGGCGTCGCGCTTCCAACGCTCCGCCCGCACCTGCATTCCCCGCAGGTAGCGGGGCAGATGTTGCACCCGCTCAAACGGCATCCGCCGCAGGAAATCCGGAGGCAGCAGCGCCGCGAGGTCACCGGCCATTCCGGGATACGGCATCTTGTTCGTCTCCAGGGCCAGTCGCAGCGTGAAAATTTCCTTCAGCCAGTCGGTGAGCTTCGGCACGAGGCCGCGCAGATCCTTTTTCGCGCCAGCCAGCTGCTTCGCGAATACCGCGGCGTGCAGGGGTGCCACGGCGCGGCCGGCCGCCCAGCACCGGATCGACTCCAACGCGTCCAACTGCAGCGCCTCGGGGGTCGTGAGAGTGACGGCCAGTGGGCCGAGTGGGCGCAGCGCCCGCAGATCCTTCTCCAGCCAGCCGAGGTCGTGGCGTAGCTGTGTCTCTAAAAGTTTGCGCAGGCCCTGCCGGGTTGTGAGCGCGGCATCCTCGGGTGTGGCGAACAGCCGCACCGCCACGCCGGCGGCCATCGCCTTCAAACCGGGATGGGCCCGCACCGGCACCCCGTGGTGTTCGCTCACGGTGATTCTCTCCGGCACGTCTCCAAACTTCCACTCCGTCGCCGGTTCGCCCTCCCATTTGACCCGGGCGGCCCGCCACTCACTATTGTCCACCGTCGCCGCCTGTTTGCTGACATCGCGCGACCGGCTGTGCAACTGCGCCTGGATTTCCTCGAGGTCGCGGCTGGCGCCCAGCAACTGGTTCCGGTTGTCCATGACCTCCACCCGCACCCGCAGGTGATCCGGAAAAATCTTTGCACCCCACAAGGCCGGATCGATGCGCACGCCGAGCCGGGGCGACAGCAGCTCCGCCAAGGCCACTGCCAGGGTCGGTTGTTTCGCCCTTGCCCTGAGCAACGCCAGATCACGCACCAGCTTCTGCGCCGTCTCGGTGAGAGGAATCAGGTTGCGCCGCTGTTCCTTCGGCAGGGCCTTCAGCATCAACTCCACCTTCTCCTGCAGGTGTCCGGGCACGGCCCAGTCCAGCGCGGCGGGCGACAGCGCCTCGGCCTCGGCGAGGTTCACGCGGACCGTGACGCCATCGGCTTCCTTGCCGGGCTGGTAGGCATAGGCGAGCGGCAACACGCGGTTGTCCACGGGCAACGCCTCCGGGAACGCCGCGGCATCGTGCGCCGCCTCTTCTTCCGGCCGGAGGCTGTCTTCCGACATGAAGAGGAATTTCGGCTTGGCTCCCTGCTGGTGGCGCACGTAGTCGATCAGTTCCGGCACGCTGCTGATGCCTTGGGGTGGAACCTGACCTCCGGGCAGGTTGGCTTTGCCGCCTGACTTCTGAATGCCGGGCTCCACTTTCGCAAATTCCCGGGCATAAAACCGGTAAATCGCCTCGTCGAGGTTCATATAACCCGAGCTGCGCGTGCGGGTGAGCCGCGTCTCAGCCTCATCACGGATCCGCCGGTTGTGCGCGAGGAAATCAAACGGCCACGTGACTGTGTCGTTGACCAGGCCCTCCCGGATGAAAATCTCCGTGGCGTGCGCCGGGTTGATCTTGCCGTAGCTCGCCGAGCGCGTCTCGAGCTCGAGGTTGTAAAGCCGGCGGCGTTCCTTCACGAGCACGCGGCCGGCCTCGGCGTTCCAGAACGGTTCGCTGTGCGCCACGCGCAGCAGATGCGCCCCGAGGTCGAGGACCCACGACGGGTCGATCCGCGCGCAGGTGCGAGCGTAGACCCGCGCCGTCTCCATGATCTCCGCCGCCATCAACCAGCGCACGACCTTCGCCTTGGCGGGTGCCTTGCCGGGTGGAACCCGGCCTCCGGACGGGTTCTTGTTCCGCTCCGCGCGCTCAAACAGCGCCGACCCCGGGAAAATGTCCACGCGCCGGTCGTGCGCGGCATGATAATCCCCCTCGTCGGTGCGCGTCGCGATGTTGCCGAGCAAGCCGGAAAGGATGGAACGATGCACCGCCGCATAGGCCGGGGTGCCGGGGGCATATTTCACCTCCTGCCCTTTTTTCACGCCATCATATACCGAGGTCCACGCGAAACCGGCGCGCTCGCGCAGCGTGTCCTCGAGCTGGCCATACACATCGCGCCACTCGCGCATCCGCAGGAACGACAGGAAATGCGCCGTGCAGAATTTCCGCAGCTTGCCGAGGGTCATTTTCTCAAACTCGTCGTGGTAGATTTCCCAGATGGCGAGCAGCGTGAGAAAGTCGGAATCGGGATGCGTGAACCGCTTGTGCGCGTTGTCGGCCTTTTCCTTTAGATCCAGCGGCCGTTCGCGCGGATCCTGGATGCTCAAGGCCGCCGCGATGATGAGCACCTCGCGCAGCGCCTTTTCGTTCCGCGCCTGCAGGATCATCCGCCCCACGGTCGGATCCACCGGCAGGTGCGCCAGCTCGCGGCCGAGGTCTGTCAGCTGCCATTCTCGGCCGGGCGAATCGTCCCGCCGAGCCGCTTCCGGTCCGGGGTGGAGCGCGACCTCCGGGCGCGCTTCTTTCTTCGCCGTAAACGCGCCCGGCGGTTGCGTTCCATCTTTCTGAATCGCTCCCAATTCCTCCAGCAGCGCGTAGCCGGCCCGGATGCCCTTGGCCGGCGGCGCGTTCAGGAAAGGAAACTCCTCGATGTCGCCGAGGCCGAAGGCCTTCATCCTCAGGATGACATCCGCCAGGTTGCTGCGCTGGATCTCCGGCTGCGTGAAGCGCGGCCGGTCGAGATAGTCCTGCTCCGAGAAAAGCCGGATGCACACGCCGTCGCTCACGCGGCCGCAGCGGCCCTTGCGCTGGTCGGCGCTGCTCTGTGAGACCGGCTCGACGGGCAGCCGGCGCGTGCGGCTTTGCGGGGTGTAGCGACTGAAGCGTGCGAGCCCCGTATCAATTACGAAGCGGATGCCGGGAATGGTCAGCGAGGTCTCGGCGATGTTCGTCGCGACAATCACCTTCCGGGCCTGCGTGGTCGCGAACACCCGTTGCTGCTCGGCGTTGGTCAGCCGCCCAAACAAGGGCACGACCTCCAGCCGGCCCAGGTTGCGTCCTTCGAGCAGGTCGCGCGTCTCGCGGATGTCGCGCTCCGTTGGCATGAACACGAGCACATCGCCGGTGTTGCTCTCCAGGAGCACGCGTTCGACCGCCTCGACCGCCGCATCGATGTAGGTCAGCTCGGCTTTATCTTCCTTCATCTCCTCCAACGGCGCATAGATCACCTCCACCGGATAAACCCGGCCCGAGACCTCGATGATCGGCGCGCCATCAAAGGCCTTGGAAAACGCCGCGGTGTCGATCGTGGCCGACGTGATGATGATCTTCAGCTCGGGCCGGTCCTTTCGCAGCCGGCGCAGGTGACCAAGGATGAAGTCGATGTTGAGCGAGCGTTCGTGCGCCTCGTCGACGATGATGGTGTCGTAGGCCCGCAGCGTCGGATCGGCCTGCAGCTCGGCGAGCAGCATGCCGTCGGTCATGAACTTGATGACGGTATCACCCGAGGTCTGGTCGGCAAAACGGATCTTGCAGCCCACCTCGCGGCCCAGCGGCACATTCAGCTCCTCGGCCACGCGGCGGGCCACGGAGGTTGCGGCGACGCGGCGCGGCTGCGTGCAGGCGATCTGCCCGAGCTCGCCGCGACCGGCCACGAGGCACATCTTGGGGATCTGGGTGGTCTTGCCCGAGCCCGTCTCACCCGCGAGGATCAGCACCGGGTGGTCGCGGATGGCCGCGATGATCTCATCCGCCCGCGCGCTGATGGGCAGCTCGGGCGGATACTCGATCCGGAAGGGCCAGGGTTTCTTTGGGCGGGGCGGCATGCAGGTGAAATTAGAGGTTCCGTGCGGGGCCAATAATGGCAAAGTCAAAGCGCATGACCGCCCCCGAGGCCACCCCGCCGGAAAAAACGCTGAAGCGCATTCTGCTGATCACGGCGATCGACGGCTGGAGCATCATCGTGCTCGCGAGTTTGGGTGTCCTGCTGACGTTTATCCTCGGGGACTGGGTTGGTTCATTCATGGGCCTGTTGGTGCTGGCGGCCGGGGTGATGGAAATCCGGGGACGCCGCCGGCTCACGCGGCGCGATGCCGGTGGCATGCAGCAACTGGTGCGGGCCCAACTGTTCCTGCTGGCCGTGATCCTCGTCTATTGCGCCAGCCGGCTCGGCAGCTTCGACGCCGACACCGCCCTGGCCAATCTCACCCCCGACATGGAGGCCATGCTGAAGGAAGCCGGCTTGGTCCGAGCCGACATCCTGCCGCTCGTGCGGATTGCTTTTATCGCCACCTACGGACTGGTCGCTTTCCTCTCCCTTCTTTTCCAAGGCGGATTGATCCTCTATTACCGCAGCAAAACCCGGCCCGTTACCGAAGCGCTGGCCGCCCCGCCGCAGAGCCCGCTTGCCTAACCGGGCGTCGGACCTAGTTTTGTCACCCTCATGTCGAAGAAACGCTACATCGAGGCCAAGCAGAAGTGGGCTGCCAAGCAACTGGCGAAGGGTTTCAAGTCGCGTGATGTCGCCGCGACCGGCCGCCTGCCCCCCGGCCAGAAACCCACCACTGGCTTCCCTGTGCTTGACCTTGGCGTCCAACCGGAGATCCCGCTCAATGAATGGACGCTCACGCTTGATGGACTGGTCGATAAACCGGCCGTGCTCAATTGGACGCAACTCAACGCCCTGCCGCAGGTGACCGACGTGAGTGATTTCCACTGCGTGACAGCCTGGAGCAAATATGATTGCGAGTGGAGCGGCGTGGCCTTCACCACCCTCATCGAGTTGGTGGCGCCCAAGCCCGAAGCGAAGTTCGTCTACTTCTCGAGCTACGACGGCTACTCGACCAATGTCCCACTCGACCACTGCCTTGATGACGACGTGCTTGTGGCCACGCAGTTCGGCGGCGCGCCTGTCACCCGCGAACACGGCGGCCCGGCTCGTATCATTGTCCCGAAGCTCTACGCTTGGAAGGGTGCCAAATTCGTCAAGCGCATCACCTTTTTGACCGAGGACCGCCTCGGTTTCTGGGAAGTCCGCGGCTACCACAATGTCGGCGACCCCTGGAAGGAAGAGCGCTACGCCTGAACCTTTACCCCACCCCATGAGCACTCCGACATTTTTCCCGCAGGACATCATCATCAAGAAACGCGACGGCGGCGCGCTGACCAAGGACGAGATCGAGTTCTTCGCGCGGGGCGTAAGCGACGGCAAGACTTTCGCCGACTACCAGGCCACGGCGCTGCTCATGGCGATTTTTTGGCGCGGCATGACCCCGCAGGAAACCGCGTGGCTCACCGACGCGATGATGCGCTCCGGTGACGTCATCGACCTGAGCGATCTGCCCGGCGCCAAGGTCGACAAACACTCCACCGGCGGCGTGGGCGACAAGGTCTCGCTCATCCTCGCCCCGCTGGCCGTGGCCTGCGGTCTCAAGGTCCCGATGATGAGCGGTCGCGGCCTCGGCCACACCGGCGGCACGCTCGACAAGCTCGAGGCCATCCCCGGCTTCAAGGTCAACCTCACCGTCCCCGAGTTCCGCGCCATTTTGCAGAAGGTCGGTTGCGCCATGATCGGCCAGACCCCGCAGGTCGTCCCTGCCGATAAAAAACTCTATTCGCTCCGCGACGTCACCGGCACCGTCGAGTGCATCCCGCTCATCTGCGCCAGCATCATGAGCAAGAAACTCGCCGAGGGCATCGACTCGCTTGTGCTCGACGTGAAGTTTGGCAAAGGCGCCTTCATGAAACAGAAAGAGGACGCGCTGACGCTCGCCCGCGCGATGGTCGCCGTCGGCAAGGCTGGCGGCAAACCCGTGCGCGCCCTCCTCACCGCCATGAACCAGCCGCTCGGACGCGCGGCCGGCCACACCACCGAGGTCATCGAATCCATCGAATGCCTCAAGGGTCGCGGCCCCGCTGATCTGATGGAAGTCACGTATGCGCTCACCGGACAGATGCTGCTGCTCGGGGGCAAGGCGAAGGACGAGGCCGACGCGCGCAAACAGATGGAGGTCGCCATCACCAACGGCGCCGCCCTCAAAGTGTTTCGCGAGATGTGCGTCGCCCAGGGCGGCGACGTCAAGGTCATCGACGACTACCGGATTCTCCCGACCGCGAAAAAACTGCTCGTGGTCAACGCTCCGGCTGATGCAAGGGGATTTGTCAGCGAGGTCGACGCCCTCAAGTGCGGCCACGCCATCATGGCGCTCGGCGGCGGCCGCGCCGCCGTCACCGACAAGGTCGACCACGCCGTCGGCATCGCCGACCTGATCAAGATCGGCGAACCCGTGGGTGCCGGCACGCGCCTCTGCACGCTGCACATCAACGACGACGCCAAAGGGGCCCGCGCCGAAGCCTTCATCCGCGAGGCCATCAAGTTCTCCGCCACGGCCCCCAAGCAGGAGCCGCTGGTCCAGGACTTGATCCAGTAAACCACGCCCGCGGCTCACGATGTTGCGGACTGGATTTTTTGTGAGAAGGCTGCGAGCGTCAGCGGACTCCAGCATGAATACACCGCTTACACGTGGCCAGATCGAGGCCTTGCGCGACTTCGACACCGCCCTCCTCGCCAACACACTGGGATATGTCGATCCTATCTCACCCCATGAGGTTTACATGGG